>NZ_CP117439.1:1500000-1800000 GCF_030687575.1 Pseudomonas sp. FP2309
GGTTAGTACCCTGAAGTTGTGATTACTAAAAGTACAGTCGGACATTTCCTTGAAAGCCTTAGGAAGATTCTGATGACATCCCATCAATCGCGTCTGCCCGCGCTACTTAACAGTCGCTTTGCATTTTTCTGGGCGCGCTCGCAGTGCACAATGACCGGCAACATCTGCCCGGAATACACATGGCGTTGGCTTGTCCACTGTATGGAAAGTCAAATGTGCGATCGGGTTGGGGGCAGGCGGAAAAACGGGAGCTGTGAGGGAAACGTGGCAGCTGATGGGGACGCTTCGCGCCCTGGCGCAAGCAAGCTTGCCCGCCACAGTAAATCCGCTTCCCTATTTGGATTTGCGCCGTTCGTGACATGCGCTTAAGGTTCGTGCAGGTTTTTTGCCACACGAGTGTTTATGTTCAACGTCAGACCCCTGGCCTTCGCCCTGCTGGCCGCAATCGCCATCCCCGCCCACGCCGACTGGTACCTGGATAACGAATCCTCGCGCCTGTCGTTCGTCACCACCAAAAACACCGAGATCGCCGAAGTGCAGCGCTTTCTGGTACTGCACGGCAAGGTCGACGCGAAGGGCGCCGCGCAGTTGGAAGTGGAGCTGGAGTCGGTCAACAGCGGCATCCCGCTGCGCGACGAGCGTATGCGCAATCAGTTGTTTGAGATCAAGACCTTCCCTGAAGCGCTGATCAGCGCGCAGATCAACCTGCAGCCGATCAATGACCTGGCGCCCGGCGCACAGTTGGAATTGCGCCTGCCGCTTTCAGTGACCTTGCATGGCAAGAGCCAGACCTACAGTGCAGAGCTGTTGGCCACGCGCCTGGATGACCGGCGTTTCCAAGTGGTAACCCTGGAACCATTGGTGTTGCACGCCGAGGATTTCGACCTGGCGCCGGGGGTGGCGGCGTTGCGCCAGGCGGCGGGGCTCAAGTCGATCAGTTTGTCGGTGCCGGTGGGTGCGGTGCTGATTTTTACGGCGCGCTGACGTGAGTGGCGCGGTGTTCCCGTGGCGCAGCGCCAACCGTTTCGAGTTGCTGATCGACGGCCCGTGTTTTTTTCCGCAGATGCTGGTGGGCATCGCGCGCGCCGAACGCCAGGTCGATCTTGAGCTGTATCTGGTGGAAGCCGGAGCGTGTGCCGAGGCGATGGTGCAGGCCCTGGTGCTGGCTGCCGAGCGTGGCGTGCAGGTGCGCTGCCTGTTCGATGACTACGGCAGCCTGGCCTTTACCCTCGGGTTGCGCAAGCGCTTGACCGACGCCGGCGTGCAACTGCGTTTCTACAATCGCCTGAGTTGGCGACGCTGGATGCGTAACCTGTATCGCGACCATCGCAAGCTGCTGCTGATTGACCAGAACCTCGCCGTGGTCGGTGGCACCGGCGTCACCGATGAATTCTGGACACCAGGGCAAGACACCGCCGACTGGCATGAAGTGATGGTGCAGATGAGCGGCCCGCTGGTGCTGGACTGGCAAGCGCTGTTCGACCGCCAGTGGCACGCCAACGCGGCGCGCCGGGAGTGGAAGCCGGCCACCCACTTCGGTCTGCCGCGCCTGCCCAAGTTGCCGGCCACCGGGCCAGGGATGGGGCGGGTGGCGTATGCCGACGCCCGTCAACACCGCGACATTCTGCAATCGCTGATCCGCGCACTTAACAACAGCAAGCAACGTATCTGGCTGGCCACCCCGTATTTCCTGCCCACCTGGGGCGTGCGCCGGGCGTTGCGCCGGGCGGCCGGGCGTGGGGTGGATGTGCGTTTGCTGCTCACCGGCCCGCGCACCGATCACCCGTCGGTGCGTTATGCCGGGCACCGTTATTACCCACGGTTGCTGCGCGCGGGTGTGCAGATCTTCGAGTACCAGCCGTGTTTCCTGCACCTGAAAATGGTGCTGGTGGATGATTGGGTGAGCATCGGCTCGTGCAATTTCGATCACTGGAACCTGCGTTTCAACCTGGAAGCCAACCTGGAAGCGTTGGACCCGGCGTTGACTCAGGCCGTGGCGGGCAGTTTCGAGCGGGACTTTGCGCAAAGCCAGGGGGTAAGCCTGGAGGCATGGAAAGCGCGACCGTTGTGGCGCCGGGTCAAACAGCGGGTGTGGGGCTGGATTGATCGGTTGGTGGTCAACCTGTTGGACAGGCGGGGGTAGGGCACCCCCGCCGATGCTTTAAAACTGCAACGTGTACTGTGCGGTGAGGCTTTGGTCGCGCGTGCGCTCGCCCCGCTGCTGAGTGAAGCTCAGGTCGATTGCACTGTCGCGGTTCAGGCGCGCGGTGGCGCCCAGTTCCATGCGGGTGCTGAGGCGATCCAGCGGTGCGCCGCTGACATTCATCACCCCTGCGCCATCCCACGCCGCTTGGGTCGAGGGATGCAGATCGCCGCTGGCATGGGTGTAGGCCAGGCCGCCACGCACGCTCAGCCACGACGGTCCGACCTGGGCCTTGCCCAAGTCGAGGTTGAGCCGCACACCGCCGGTGGCCAGGTTGACGCTTTCTTTCGAGCCTTTGCCGCGCAGCGCCGCCATACCGCCGCGTTCTTTGTAACCGTTGCTGCGCTGCTGCACGTTGGCCAGTTGCACATAGGGCTGCCAATCCCAGAAGTCATGGCTGAACCTGTAGTTGGCTTCGGCAAACGTCTGTACGGTGCGGCTTGTGTACTTGCCGGACAGGCGCTCCTCCAGCCCGGGAAAGCTGACGCGGCGCTTGGTCTGGACGTCGTGGTACGCGTAGGCGATGCCACCATAGAGGCCGAACCCGTCCCAGGTGTGGCCGGCGTGCAGGCCCAACTGGTAGGTGTCGACATCGGCCTTGCCGCGAGGCCCGGCTTTCACTTGGCTGCTGCCGCTGCCGGCCACCACGCCCAGGCGTGTGCCTTGTTCCAGTTGATGATCGAAACCGGCCAGCAGACCCGTGCCGCTGTGGGACGTGCGTGCGTTGCCGTTATCGCCCCCCAACTGGCCCGATTGACGAGGCAGCTGCACCCAGGCGCCACGGTTAGCGGCCTCCGGTTCGGCGGCGCGGCTGTCTTGCGCGAGGCGTTGACGCTCAAGTACCGCCTGGCGCAGCACACGACTGTTTTCGATCAATACTGCCTGGGTGCTGGCATGCAGTTCGCCGCTCAACTGGTCCAGGGCCGACGGCGCCTGCTCGGGGAACAAGGCGGTCAGGCGTTGCAGCAACGGGCTGGGCAGGTTTTGCGCGTCGGCGGCATGGGCGACGGCACGCTGGTTGGCCGTTTCCGCCGCCGACACCAGCGAGCGGCCACGGCCGAATTCCACCAGCAAGGCGTTGGCTTCTTTGACTTGTGACACGCTGAGGAACGGCGAAAACTCGCGGCGGTCAATCGCGGCAAACTCGCCGCTGATGGCGGCATTGGCCTGCAGGATGCTGTAGCGCTGACCCAGGTAATAGCGGTCGGGTTGCGCGCTGAGGTACAGCGTGCCGCCGTTGATCAAAGCCTTCTGGCTGACCTGCAGCCTGGCCGGAGCTGCCTGGTTTTCCAAACCGGTCATCAAGGTGGCGCCGGATGCCTGCTGGTAATCACCCGCGACAGCCAGGGCGCCATTGAGGCGCAGGACGCCGCCGTCAAGTGTGACGTCGCCCGTGAGGTGGTTGGTGCCGTCCAGTTCCAGAATGCCTTCTTTGAGCGTGGCCCCGGCAAAACTGTTATTCCCGCTCAGGCGCAGCCAGCCGATACCGGTTTTCTCCAGGCGTCCGGGGCCGCTGATGTCGTTGCGCCAGTCATCCCAGGCGCCACCTTGCCAGACGATGGCGCCGCCGGCGGGACGGTCCATGTTGACCGCCGTGTCGACCCGCAGTTGGCCGGGACCGTCGATGGCCTTTTTCAGGTTCATCAGACCCCAGCCGTAGACGTCATCCACGCCCGGCGCGCCGAGGTCGGTGGCGGTGGTCAGCAGCACGTCGCGAATTTGCGGGTTGGTGAGGTAGGGGAAGCGTTCCATCAGCAACGCCAGCCCACCGGTGACGTGGGGGGCGGCCATGGAGGTGCCCGTAGCGATCCCGTACCCGAGCTCGGGGTTGTCGCCCGTCACGGCGAACCCGTCGACATTGTTGTCTTTGTCGTAGTGGTTTTCGGTGTTTACCGAGCCCGTGACGACCGAAGAGTTGATCTCAGTCCCGGGAGCCGCAAGGCACCAGTTTTTGCTGAAGCCGCAACGGTAGGAAACGTCACTCAAATTCAGCGCCTGGTTCACGTTGACGACGCTCAGCCAGTAAGGTTCAAGCTCGGCGACGGCACGTGGCAGGCTGGGATGAATGCCGGGAATATTCGCCGTTTCGGGGGACTCGTTTGCCGCGTTACCTGCCGACCACACTTGGAGAATGCCGTACTTGATGGTCGCGTCGGCGATGGCTTTCAACTCTCGAAAAGAGTCGATTTCGTCCAGCAGTTTGTCCAGTTCTGTTTCATTCCTGGGTGAAAGCGCAATCCCCCAACTATGGTTGACGACGCGTACATTCTGCCTGTGCAGTTCGGCGTAGGTCATGTCGACCGCCTCTGGCGTCGGCGATGGCGCTCGCAGGGTGTCCGTCAGTTCAGCCGGTCCTCCCAGGTAGGTATTACTGAATTTATTCACGGCGCTTAAATTGGCCCCGTAGGCCACACCATGGACCCCGTTACCGTCGCGGTTGGCGAGTGCGATACCGCTGACATGCGTGCCGTGCAGCGCGTAGCTAGCCCCTACAGTGCCGAGGTAGGCGTCAAGTTGTTCGCGGGTGAGGTCGCCCTCGGCAATGAGTTCCTCCAGGGCGAGCAGGGCTTCTGGCGGCAGAGAGTCGACCAGATTCACCGCCGCCCGATCACCTTCGGAGTAGAAGCAGCCGCCAGCCAGCACCGTGCTGCCCAGGCAGCCGGGATCGGCCAGGCGCACGCCATTATTGGGCTTTCCCGCAAACTCGCTATGACGCAGGTCGGTTCCGGAGTCATACACCCCCAGGCGTACACCCGAGCCGCTTAACCCTCTGGCATAGGCGTAGTCGGCACCTACGGCTCCGAGCCCCCAGTTACTTTTGAATTCTTCGCTGCGCCAACTGGCTGCATCGTGCAGCCGGCCTTGTTCCAGGTAATTTGCGGCATCAACGGGCGTACCCGAGAGGCCGCCAAGGACACACAGGGCGATAGCATTTCGTTTGAACGTTGAGTGATCGAGCCGTTTTCGGGTTGCCGCTCGGGCGTTTTTCGTGGGCGACATAGTCCACACACCTGCACATGAAATTGGGCGGACAGGGTGTGTGACGGGGCCGGGGGCTTGATGTAGGACTTGGCTTGTAGGCGTGAGTGAAAATTAACTTACCGCTGACATGAGCGGTCGAGTACGGCGCCCCCTCTCCAATCAAAGAGGGGGCGGCACGGTTTACAACAACTCGAACGTCTGCTGCTGCACATCCTGGGAGTCGAGTCCGATCTGCACATTGAACTCACCCGGTTCCGCCGCGAACTTGAGCTGGGTGTTGTAAAACTTCAAGTCGTCCTCGGTGATGGTGAAGTGCAGGGTGCGCTCTTCGCCGGCCTTGAGCATGACCTTCTGGAAGTTCTTCAGCTCCTTGATCGGGCGGATCATCGAGCCGGCTACGTCCTGAATGTACAGCTGCACCACGGTTTCGCCGTCCACCTTGCCGGTGTTCTGCACGGTGACGCTGGCGTCGAGCTTGCCGGTCTTGTTCAGGGTGGTGGACGACAGCGCCATGTCGGACAGGCTGAACGTGGTGTAGCTCAGGCCATAGCCGAACGGGAACAGCGGCCCGGTGGTGTCATCGAAGTACTGCGAGGTGTAGTTGCCCGGCTTGCCAGGGGTGAACGGTCGGCCGATGGTCAGGTGGTTGTAGTAGGTCGGAATCTGCCCCACCGAACGTGGGAAGGTGATCGGCAGTTTGCCCGATGGGTTGTAGTCACCGAACAGCACGTCGGCAATGGCGTTGCCGCCTTCGGTGCCGGCGAACCAGGTTTCCAGGATGGCGTCGGCCTGTTGGCTCTCTTCCAGGATCGACAGCGGCCGGCCGTTCATCAGCACCAGCACCAACGGTTTGCCGGTGGCTTTCAGGGCCTTGATCAGGTCGCGCTGGCTTTGCGGGATATTCAGGTCGGTACGGCTCGACGACTCGTGAGACATGCCACGGGACTCGCCCACTGCGGCAACCACCACATCGGCATCCTTGGCGGCCTTGACCGCTTCGTCGATCATTTCCTGCGGCGCGCGTTTGTCATCCACCACTTCCGGGGCATCGAAGTTGAGGAAGTTGAGGTAGTCGACCACTGCCTTGTCATTGGTGATGTTGGCGCCACGGGCGTAGATGATCTTGCCTTTCTCGCCGATCACCGCATTCAAGCCGTCCAGCAGGGTCACCGATTGCTCGGGTTTACCGGCTGCGGCCCAACTGCCCATCATGTCGATCGGCGCCTTGGCCAGCGGGCCGACCAGGGCGATGGTCGCGGATTTCTTCAGTGGCAGGGTGTCGTTTTGGTTTTTCAGCAGTACCAGGCTGCGGCGCGCGATATCGCGGGCATCGGCGCGGTGAAGGCGGCTGTCGGCGTAAGTGTCGGCCGGGTCATCCTCGGCCTTGCCGATACGCAGGTACGGGTCTTTGAACAGGCCCATGTCGTACTTGGCGCCGAGCACTTCGCGCACGGCGTTGTCGATGTCGCTCTGCTCGATCTCACCGGACTTGAGCAGCCCCGGCAGTTCCTTGCCGTACAGCGAGTCGTTCATGCTCATGTCGATGCCGGCCTTGATCGCCAGCTTGGCGGCTTCACGCCCGTCCTTGGCCACGCCGTGCTTGATCAGCTCGAAGATCGCGCCGTGGTCGCTGACGGTCAGGCCCTTGAAGCCCCAGTCCTTGCGCAGCAGGTCGTTCATCAGCCAGGTGTTGGCGGTGGCGGGCACGCCGTTGATCGAGTTGAGCGCCACCATCACGCCACCGGAGCCGGCCTTGATCGCCGCGTGGTACGGCGGCAGGTAGTCCTGGTACATCTTGACCGGGCTCATGTCGACCACGTTGTAGTCGCGACCGCCTTCCACCGCGCCGTACAGGGCGAAGTGCTTGACGCTGGCCATGATGCTGTCGGCGTTGGCGGGGCTGGCGCCCTGGAAAGCCTTGACCATCACCTCGGCAATGCGCGAGACCAGGTAGGTGTCTTCGCCGAAACCTTCGGAGGTGCGGCCCCAGCGTGGGTCACGGGAGATGTCGACCATGGGGGCAAAGGTGATGTCGAGGCTGTCGGCGGCGGCTTCCTTGGCGGCGATGCGCCCGGAGCGGCCGATGGCTTCCATGTCCCAGCTGGAGGCCAGGGCCAGGCTGATCGGGAAAATGGTGCGGTGGCCGTGGATCACGTCGTAGGCGAAGAACATCGGGATCTTCAAACGGCTGCGCATGGCCGCGTCCTGCATCGGACGGTTTTCCGGGCGGGTGATGGAGTTGAACGTGCCACCGATGCGCCCGGCGGCGATTTCCTTGCGGATCAGCTCGCGGGGCATTTCGGGGCCGATGCTGATCAGGCGCAATTGGCCGATCTTCTCATCGAGGGTCATCTGCTTGAGCAGGTCGCTGACGAAGGCGTCCTTGTCTTTAAGCGCAGCAGGCTTTGTTTCTGCCCACACGGGGTGACTGGCCAGAGTGGCAACAAGGCCGAGCAAACACAGCTTTTTCATGAATATCCTTTTTCGGCCTACTGCACAGCGAACAGGCGCTGTTCTGCCAAAATGTGGGGAAGATATGTTGTTGTTCGAGTGTTATTGCAGAAAATGCACCACACTTCTGAACTCTTATTTGCGCTGGGCATCTTTTTAGCTGAATGATTCGATGCAATCCAGTCATGGGCGCCGATTATGCCCCAAGCGCGCGGTTTATAGGGTCAGTCATCACATTCCATCAAGATTGGGCAGGAGAAACACCATGCAAGCAGCACAAGGTTACCGCTGGGGCTTGAAAGCCGCGGCGTTGCTACTGATCAGCAGCGTGCTGAGCGGTTGCGGCATCAACACCATTCCGACCCTGGATGAACAGGCCAAAGCTGCCTGGGGCCAGGTGCAGAATCAATACCAACGCCGTGCCGACCTGATCCCTAATCTGGTGGAAGTGGTCAAAGGGTATGCCGCCCATGAACAAGACACCCTCACCGCCGTGATCGAAGCGCGGGCCAAGGCCACGTCGATCCAAGTGGATGCCAGCACCCTCGACAACCCCGAGAAACTCAAACAGTTCCAGCAGGCCCAGGACGGTTTGAGTGGTGCGCTGAGCCGCTTGATGGTGGTGTCCGAGCGCTACCCGGACCTCAAGGCCAACCAGAACTTCCTGGCCCTGCAGTCGCAACTGGAAGGCACCGAAAACCGCATCGCGGTGGCCCGTCGCGATTTCATCCAGGCGGTGCAGGCCTACAACACCGAGATCCGCACTTTCCCCGGCCGTCTGTGGCACAGCGTGATGTACAGCGACTTGCCGATCCGCGCCACGTTTGAAGCCACCAGTGCCGATGCCGATAAAGCGCCGCAAGTGAAGTTCAAATAAGGCTTTCCTGAGGTGTCGATGCGTTTATTACGGATAGGCCTGGCGCTGTGGCTGCTGGCTTGCGTCGGCGCGGCCCAGGCGGCGTTGACCTTCCCGGCGCTGACCGGGCGGGTGGTGGATAACGCCCAAATGCTCGACCCCGCCACGCGCCAGCAACTGACCCAGCAGTTGCAGGCGCTGGAGCAAACCTCGGGTGACCAGATCGTGGTGGTCACCGTGCCCGACCTGCAAGGCGTGCCAATTGAGGACTTCGGTTATCAACTGGGCCGCCATTGGGGCATCGGCCAGAAGGGCAAGGACAACGGCGCGCTGTTGATTGTTGCCCGCGATGAGCGCACGTTGCGCATCGAGGTCGGCTATGGCCTGGAAGGTGTGCTCACGGATGCGCAATCCTGGGTGATCATCAACCAGGTGATCGCGCCAAAATTCAAGACCGGCAACTTCAGCCAGGGCATCAGCGACGGTGTGGCCGCGATGATCCAGGTGGTGGGCGGTGAACCGCTGGCGGTGCCGGCCCATGTGGCGGATAGCAACTTCGCTAAGGATAATCCCGGCTTTTCCATCGGCCTGTTTATCCTGCTGATCGGCGTGTTGTGGCTGTGCAACCGCATGGGGCTGCCGGTGGGTGCGATCCTGCTGGCGATCCTCAGCAGCAGTGGCCGCGGCGGCGGGGGAGGCGGTGGCGGCGGTGGCTTTAGAGGCGGCGGTGGCGGTTTCGGCGGCGGCGGCGCGTCGGGTGGCTGGTGATGACAATAACTAGAAAAGAGCGTGTACAACCATGGCACTACTGACTGAACACGAGCAACGCCAGGTTGCCGAAGCCATCGCCCGCGTCGAGCAACAGACCGATGCCGAACTGGTGACGGTGCTGGCCGCGCGCGCCGACGATTACGCCTACATCCCGTTGTTGTGGGCCAGCCTGATCGCGTTGGTGGTGCCGGGCGTGGTGCATTACCTGTCGGGCTACCTGAGCATGTACACCCTGCTGTTGGCGCAATGGGCAACGTTCATTGTGCTGTGCCTGGTGTTTCGCCTGCCGGCGGTCACCACGCGCCTGATCCCGCGTTCGGTACGCCACTGGCGCGCCTCGAACCTGGCGCGTCGTCAGTTTCTGGAGCAGAACCTGCATCACACCGTGGGCAGCACCGGCGTGCTGATTTTCGTCTGTGAGGCCGAGCGGTATGTGGAGATTCTGGTGGATGAGGGTATTTCCAGGCACCTGGATGACAGCAGTTGGGATGCCATCGTCAAGGCGTTTACCCAGCAGGTGAAACAGGGACAGACATTGGCCGGGTTCATTGACTGCGTCGAGGCGTGCGGCGAGTTGCTCAAGGTGCATGTGCCAGTGACGCAAGCGCGCAATGAACTGCCGAACCGCCTGATCGTCCTGGAATAGCCTGTAAACCATGTCCCCGGTGTGTGCCGGGGCAAGCCCTTTCGCACATTTAAGTCAGCGCTGACCGTTGATCAAATAACAGCGTGCCCTCGACCCCCATCCCCCCTAAAATGCCCGGCATTCTTTGCCCGAGGCGTTTTTGTTCATGTCCGTCACCGCTCAACCTGCCAGCCCTGCGCCGGATCACCACGCCCAGTTCGTCGAACTGCTGAACGCCAGCCTGGCGCAGAACGCCTTTATCAAGCTGGTGCTGGCCAAATACGTAGGGGCCGAGGCCGAGCTGCAACGGCTGATCATCAAACCGGTGACCGTCAAGGAGCAGCCGTGTCTGTCCTTCGTCTACCGCTACAAAACCCGCGACATCACCAAGAACCTGCCCCTGGCCGACGGTGTGTCGGTGATTGCCGAGCTGTTGCCGGCCTCGTTCAAGAATGCGCACCTGCTGTCGCTGACCGACGAAGCCCAGTTGGAGTACAGCAAGAAGAACAAAAGCTCGCTGTTCAAAAGCAAGCCGCAGCAGCTGCGTGAGGCGCCCTCGGCCGAACATAACCGCGAGAAAAATCGCTTCCTCGACTTGAGCCGACCGTTCCTCGCCGACCTGGGCGTGACCGACGCCAGGCAGGCGCTGATCCCGTCGATGTCGCGCAAATGGAAGCAGATCAACAAATTCATCGAAGTGTTCAGTCATGCGCTGACCTCCTCACCGTTGCAACTGGACCAACCGGTGCGCGTCGCTGACTTTGGCTCGGGCAAGGGCTACCTCACGTTCGCGATCCACGACTACCTGCGCAACACCCTCAAGGCCGAAGGTGAAGTCACCGGTGTTGAACTGCGCGAAGACATGGTGACCCTGTGCAACAGCGCGGCCGCCCGCCTCGAACACCCGGGGCTGGTGTTCAAGTGCGGTGACGTGCGCAGTGTGGCCCCCAGCGAATTGGACGTGATGATCGCGCTGCACGCCTGCGATGTCGCCACGGACTATGCGATCCATACCGGCATCCGCTCCGGTGCGTCGATCATCATGTGCTCGCCGTGCTGCCACAAACAGATTCGCCTGCAGATCCAGAGCCCGGTGTTACTCAAACCGATGCTGCAATATGGCCTGCACCTGGGCCAGCAGGCCGAAATGGTCACCGACAGCCTGCGCGCGTTGTTCCTCGAAGCCTGTGGCTACGAGACCAAGGTGTTCGAGTTCATCTCGTTGGAACACACCAACAAGAACAAGATGATCCTGGCGGTCAAGCGCGCCGAGCCGGTGGACAATACGCAGTTGCTGGAAAAAATCCAGGCGCTGAAGGCGTTCTACCACATAAGCGAACACTGCCTGGAAACCCTGCTGCGCACGGACGGCTACCTGCGCTGAACGCATGCTGCGACGAGCACGCTTGCCTGTGGTGGGCTTGGCTTAAGTGTGGTGAGCTGGGCTTAGTGTGGTGAGCGGGCATGCCCCGCGCTGGGGCGCGAAGCGGCCCTGAAACCAGGCACTGCGGTTCATCTGGATAAGTGCGGTGACTGAATGGGGCCGCTTCGCAGCCCCGGCGCGGGGCATGCCCGCTCACCACAACAGGCCCCCAGTATCGATTTAAACCGTGCGCGCTTTGGCAACCGGCGACCCCTGCACCGCTGTCTTACGGCCCAGCATCACCGTCACGATCACCCCGCACGCAAACACCCACGTAATCGGCTCGATATGTTCACCAAAGAACATCGCTGAAAACGCGATGGTGAAAAAGATCTGCAACAGCTGAATCTGGCTGACCCGTGCAATGCCGCCCATGGCCAGCCCGGCGTACCAGGCAAAGAACCCCAGGAATTGTGAAAACAGCGACACATAACCGAACGCCCACCAGGTGCGCATCGAAATCGCGCCTTGATGCTGCGCCGCCAGGTACCACACTGGGCCGATCAACACCGGAGTCGACAGCACCAACGCCCAACAGATCACCTGCCAGCCGCCCATCTCCCTGGCCAACCGGCCACCCTCGGCGTAGCCCAGGCCACCGACTGCAATTGCGCCGAGCATCAGCAAATCGCCGGCCTGGATACTGCCGGCGCCGGTGATCAAGGCATAACCCAACACCAACGCACTGCCCAAAGCCGCGCAGGCCCAGAAGGCTTTGGATGGCCGCTCATGGGACAGCCACGCCGCGTACAACGCCACGCACAGCGGTTGCAGGCCGTTGACCAGCGCGCCATGGGACGCCGGCAAGGTTTGCATGGCCCAGGCCGACAGCACCGGAAAGCCCAGAATCACCCCCGCGATCACCAGGCACAACCCGCGTACCTGGCGCCAGGTGGGCCAGCGCTCGCGGCGCCAGAGCAAGAGCGCCGCAGCCGGGACTGCCGCAAATAATGCGCGGCCCAGGCCATTGAGCAATGGGTGGATTTCCTGCACCACGATGCGGGTGAAGGGCAGGGTCAGGCTGAAGATGATGACGCCCAGCAGGCCGAGGGCCATGCCGGTATTTTCGCGCGAGCTCATGGGGCAACCGAAATTCAGAGGGCTTCAAGGGAAGCCCATCTAGCCACAGCCCCTCGCAATCGCAGGCCTACAGCTGGTTGCGGATTTATCCGTACAGTTCAGAAGAACCGTGTGACGCTGATCTTCGCGTCGCGGCCTTTGGTGTAGGCACGGTCGCCGCTCAACGCTGGGCGGAAGTTGTTGTTGAACAGGTTGTCCAGGGTGAAGTTGACCTCGGTGCCCTTGAGGTAAGCCTGCTGCGGTTTCCATTTGGCGAACAGGCCCTGGGTGTTGTAGCGCTTGTTGCCGTACTGGTCGTAGAACAAGTCGCCGACGCTGGAACCCGGGCCGCCGGAGTATTTATCGCTGGGCAGGCGGTCTGTCGCGCCGATGAACTGCCCCATCCAGCCCACCTGGGCGTCCCACGCCGGAATGTGGGTGCCCACCACCAGTACCCATTTGGTCGGCGGGATATCGCGCGCGGCCACATCCGGCCCCCAGGGGTTGGTGTACGCGCCTTCGTGCTGGCCTTTGGCGTAGGCGTAGGACACCGAGCCGAACAGGTAAGTGGAGTTATAAAGCGACTCGATTTCAAAGCCCTTGATGGTCAGGCTGCCGATGTTGCGGTAGTTGGACATCGCGCCCGGCGGGCAGGCCGTGGAGATCGTACCGCCGTTGACCGCCTGGTTCCGGCAGCCTACGCCGGTGGCCTTGAAGATTTCGTCTTCGACCTTGTTATGGAACAGCGTGGTGCGCAGTTGCAGGTTGTCGTCCCGCGCGATCAGGTTATCGAAGCTGGTGATGTTGCCCACGGTGATCGAGGTGATGCGCTCGGGATCCAGGTCCACGCTGGTGGCGGTGCGGCTACCGGTGCCTTGCACTTCGTATTGCTCGTCGATCACCGGCGCGCGCCAGGTCTGGCTCCAGTTGGCGAACAACCCGACTTGCGGGGTCACGGTCCAGAACACGGCCACCCGTGGCGACCAGCCGGTGTAGGTGCGGTCGCTGTAATCGTGGCCGACCGCCGGATCGGGGTTGCTGTAGTACGGTGCATCGTTGGCTTGCCCACGGTTGCGCACATGGTCGTAGCGCAGCGATGGCGTAACCGTCACGTCGCCAAAGGTGACGGCATCCTGAATGAAGAAGCTGTTGGTATCGACCTTGCCGTGAGGCATGAAGCCCGGCTGGAAGTGCCCATAGTTGTAGCGCGCTGTGTCGTAAGTGCTGCCGGGCATCCACATCTCGGTTTCGCGCACGTGCTTGCGGATCTGCCCGCCGATCGTCACCGCGTGCTGCAAGGGCCCTGTGTCGAACAGGCTGACGTTGCGCACGTCGAGGTTTTTGTCGGTGTAGGCCGTGTCCATCTTGCGTCCGCCGGTGGCCAGCTGGAAAAACGCCGTGGCGTCACGCTCGTCGGTCTGGTCGGTGTTGGACTGGGAATACTTGACGGTCAGGTCGACCAGCGGGTTATCCAGAGGCTGGTATTCATACTTGCCCGACCACGTGGTGTCGACGGTGTCGCGATGGGCCAAAAAACGCTTGAGCGCCCCTTCGTACCCGTAGCGGTTGATGTTGGCCTGGGTCGGTGGCGTGGGGTAACTCGCGGCCGAGAACGGCGTCCAGCGATTGCTGTGGGACTGGGAGTAGGAGAGGCCAACGGCGTGTTCATCGGTGATATGCGCGTTGATCTTGAACAGTTTGCCGTCCACATCCTGGGCGGTATTGGGCAGGCGCTGGGGGTTGATCGGGTACTGGTTGTTCTCGTTGGGCAGCTTGGCGGCCACTTTCATGTCGTCGCCGTCGCGTTTGGTCAGGTAAGCCAATGCATCGAAACGGCCATCGTCAGTACGGCCATACACCGCGCCGCTGTAGACCTGTTCGTGATCGTTGCTGGAGTAGCCGTATTTGACCATTGCACCGCTGTTGCGGCCTTCGGTGAGCAGGTCCGGGGCGTCCTTGGTGGTCATGTTGACGGTCCCGCCAAACCCACCATTGCCGGTGAACGGTGAGTTGGGGCCTTTCTCCACCTCGATGCTTTTGATCAGCTCGGGTTCGATGAATACGGTGCCTTGCTGATAGCGCTCAAAGCCGCTTTTGGTCGCGCCGTCGACGGTCAGCGGCACGTCTTCGGCATCGCCGAAACCGCGGATATTGATGGTCTGGCCACCCGGTTTGAGCGAGCCGCCCTGGCTTACGCCGGGCAAGGTTTGCAGCAGGCTGGGGATGTTATTGGCCTGATAGCGGTCGATATCGGCCTGGGTCAGGGTGGAGCGGTTGACCGTGCTGGAGTCGACTTCGTTACCGGTGCCGATCACGCTCAGGGCTTCAAGCTGGATTGCGCCGCTCTGGGTGGTTTTGGCCTCTTCGGGCTTTACCACGTAGGTGCTGCCTACCTTGATCAGCGTGAACGCGCCATTTTTCAGCAGTGTGCGGATCGCCACTTCCGGGGTGAAGTCACCGCTCAGCGCCGGCGCCTTTACGCCCTTGAGCAACTCTTCATCGAACAACAGCTGGATTTTTGCCTGCTGCGCCACTTGGCTCAGGGACGTTGCCAATGGTTGCACCGGCAGTTGCAGCGTGAGCGATTCAGCCTGTGCACTGAGGCTGAAGGCCAGGCAGGTGGCGATGAGGGTTGGGCGAAGAAACAGGTGCGAAGCAGGGCAAGGCGCGCGAAACATGAAATCCCCCAGTGCGGCTAAATAGCCAAAAAGGCGTGCGTATCAAACGCAGACCGGAGGAAGACGGGGCAGCTCAAAAAAACCACACATGCGAATGCAAAATATTCTCAAGTGTGTTCCGGGGCCGTTTATTTGTTCGGTTCAATCCGCACGCTGCCATCTGCCGAGGCCACGGTTTTTACCGGCAGCAGGGCGGGCAGGGCATTGAGCAGGGCGTCGGGGTCGTTGACATCAAGGTTGCCCGAGACCTTCAGGTGCGCCACCGCATTGCTGACTTGCAACGGCGCTTGAGGGCGGTACAGGCTCAGTTCGTCGATCAGGCTGACCAGTTCGCGGTCGCGAAACGACAAGTGCCCGCTGCGCCAGTCGGCGACCTCTTCATTCGTGAGGGTTTGTTGCTGCACGGTGCCCTTTGCGTAGTCGTAGCTGGCGAGTTGCCTGGCGCTCAGCAGGGTGGCGGGGGTTTTTGCGTCCGGTTCGAAGGCGACCTGGCCATGGGCAACGCTGACCACCAGCTGTTGCGGGCTGCGCCGCACGTCAAACCCGGTGCCGACCACGCGCACACTGGCCTCGCCGGCTTGCACGAACAGCGGCCGTTCCTTGTCGGCGGCCACTTCGATGTACAACTGGCCTGTGTCCAGATGCACGACGCGTTGGTGCGCGGTGAAATCCACGCGCAGGCGGGTGTTGGCGTTCACGTACAAGGTGCTGCCGTCCGGCAGAGCCAACGTGCGCATGCCCTTGGCAAGCGCCGCGACCTGGGTGTGATAACTCGCGCGTGGCGCGCCGATCTGGGTGGAGAGTACGGCGCACAACAAGGCCGCGGCCACGGCCAGGGTGGGGCGCCACAGCGAGACCTTGCGTGCAGGCAGCGCCACGGGTTTATTCAGTTGTTGGAGCTGGCCCAGGTCGGCCCACAGTTGTTCAAAGTCGGCATACGCCCGGGCATGCGCAGGCACCGCCTGCCAGGCGGCAAAGGCTTTGCGGTCGGCGCGGTTGGCGTCGTTACGGTTGCGGGCAAACCAACTGGCGGCTTGGGCATCGATGGCGTCGCTGTCGTCGATATCCAGGGCGTCGGTATCGCTCAGGCGGTTCATTCTGGCTGCTCCGTGCCGGGGTCATTTTGAAGGCGTCGCTTGCAATGCAGCAGGGCAAAAGCGATGTGCTTTTCCACCATGCTGGTTGAAATGCCCATGCGGTGCGCGATCTGCGCCTGGCTCAGGCCTTCGAAGCGGTGCAGCATAAGGGCTTCTCGCCTGCGCGGCGAGAGTTCGCAGAGGACTTCTTTCAACTGTTCCAGGCGTTGCAGGCGCTGAGCGGCGGCCAGGGGTTCGTTTTGCTCGTCGGTGACCGGCTCGGCGTCCGTGTCGGCCTGATGCGGGTGGACGCTTTGCCGTACCTTCTGTTTGCGCCAGTGGTCACGCAGCAGATTGCGCGCCATCTGGAACAGGAACGCCCGTGGCTGCTCGACCGCTGCCCGGTCGCGGTAGTCCAGCCATTGGGTGAAGACATCCTGGGTCATGTCCGCCGCATCGCTGGCGTTGTCCGTGCGTCTGCGCAGGAAATACAGAATATCCGTATAAAACCCGCGAAAGGCATCGGCCGACACGGGGTCGGGCTTGGGACGAGACATGGATATCCTTCTTGACGAAGCACGACGTAGAAAAGTCGTGAATGATATCGAGAACTATTGTCATTTGTCTCCATGTAAAGCTTGTACGCAGATAAAAATGCGTGCGAGCAGCCCCCACATTTGCCCTTCTTTGTTCAGGCAATCAGCGTTCGACAGGCACCGACAACGCTGGATTACCCAACGTATGGGTGCGCGCCGCATAGAACCGCAACGCCACGCCCGTGCCGTCAAACAACTGCGAATAGCGCCGCTTCTGCTGACGAATAAACCCGTCGCTGCGCCCCGACACCGATATCGCCAGGGTGCTCGGCCGGGCCTGGCGAATCGCATCCACCAGGTGTTTATCCTGCGGCCCCAAGTCATGGCCGAAGATGCACAGCGCGCCCTTATGGGTCAGCAGTTGCTCATAACAGAACGCCAGATAATCCGAACTGCGGATGGTCTTGAGCTTCTCTTGCACGTGGCCTTCGCTGACGAACAGCGGCACATCGTCCAGGGTCTTGATCGTCTGGTTGATGGCAAAACTGCTGAGCAAGGTGCTGTCGGTGGATGGCAATTTGCGCGCGGTGCCATCGAGGTTGCGCACCAGATGCAGGCCGCCGTGCAAGTACAGGATGCGGGTGGCGTCGGTGTGGGTCTGGCACAGGTCGAAGCTGGCGTCGGCACTGTTGAACAGGTCGTCGATGCCAGGGGTATGCAGGATCGCCCAGTAATTGAGCAGGTCGTAATTGCTGGTGAACACGGTCGAGTAGTGCTTCAACTCGGCGTTGATCGTCGCCAGCGTCGACGGCTGCACCAGGCGCCATGGGATGTGCACGCTGTGGATGGTATTGATCAACGCTTCTTTGATCGCGTAGTAGCGATTGCGCGGTGCTGCCGAGCTGACCGCCAGGGCCTTGTTGACCCGGCTGGTGGTTTTCAGCGCGCCGAGTGCCTGCTCGAAGCTGCGGGTCTGCAGGGCATCGAACACGCTGAGTTCGGATTGGCTCAGGGGCTTTTCTTCCACGGTGCGTGCGTTTTCGAACAGCGAGTCGTAGGCAAAGTCTTCCCAAATCGTGCGGCTTGCGCCGTTGCCGATCAGAATCCCGCTGAAGTTGATGGCGCTGCGCAGTGCGCTCCAGTCTTCAAGGTGGGCGTCAATATCCTGGAAATCCTTCATTGTGGCGGGTCTACTCGAAATCGGCTGAACGCGGACTTTATCACGAGCCGGCGTTGATCCTGGTCAAGATGCCGCTGGCCAGTGAGGTCGATGCTGTAGGCATAAACGTTATCCGAGGATTCGCCATGAGCAGCACTTTCTTCATTCCCGCCGTCAACATCATGGGCACCGACTGCCTCGACGAAGCCATGAACGCCATTCGCAACTACGGGTTTCGCAAGGCGTTGATCGTTACCGATGCCGGCCTGGCGAAGGCGGGCGTGGCCAGGATGATCGCCGAGAAACTGGCGATGCAGGACATTGACTCCGTGATCTACGACGGCGCCAAGCCCAACCCCAATGTGGACAACGTCGAAAAAGGCTTGGCGCTGTTGCAGCAAAGTGCCTGTGATTTCGTGGTGTCCCTGGGTGGCGGTTCGCCCCATGACTGCGCCAAGGGCATTGCCTTGTGCGCCACCAATGGCGGGCATATCGGCGACTACGAAGGCGTCGACCAATCGACCAGGCCGCAACTGCCACTGGTGGCCATCAACACCACCGCCGGCACCGCCAGTGAGATGACCCGCTTCTGCATCATCACCGACGAAACCCGCCACGTAAAAATGGCCATCGTCGACCGCAACGTTACCCCGCTGCTGTCGGTCAACGACCCGTCACTGATGGTCGGCATGCCCAAGGGCCTCACCGCCGCCACCGGCATGGACGCCCTGACCCACGCCATCGAAGCCTACGTATCCACCGCTGCCACGCCGATCACCGACGCATGTGCCATCAAAGCCATCGAACTGATCAGCGCCAACCTGCGCCTGGCCGTGCGTGACGGCAGCGACAAAGCCGCGCGCGAAAACATGGCCTATGCGCAGTTCCTCGCGGGCATGGCCTTCAACAACGCGTCCCTGGGCTTCGTACACGCCATGGCCCACCAACTGGGCGGTTTCTACGACCTGCCCCACGGCGTGTGCAACGCGGTGCTGCTGCCCCATGTGCAAAGCTTCAACGCCAGCGTCAGCGCCAAACGCCTGAGCGACGTAGGCCGCGCATTGGGCGCCGACACCCAGGGCATCACCGATGAAGAGGGCGCCCAAGCCGCCATCGCCGCCATTCGCAGCCTGGCCAAAGACGTCGAAATCCCGGCCGGTCTGCGTGAACTGGGCGCCAAGTTGCAGGACATTCCGTTGTTGGCCACCAATGCGTTGAAGGACGCGTGTGGGCTGACCAACCCACGGCGGGCCGACCAGCGTCAGATTGAGGAGATCTTTCGCAGCGCGTTTTGATAGGGGCAGCCTCCAGCCGCACGCGTTAAGCTACAGGTCGAATGCGTTCAACTTGAGCATCAAGCGTGCGGCTTGCCGCTGAGGTCCCCTTATGAGAGTTCTGTTATTCGGCGCCACCGGCATGGTCGGCCAGGGTGTTCTGCGTGAATGCCTATTGGCCGCCGATGTCCAGGAAGTCGTCGCCGTTGGCCGTACGCCCTTGACCCAGGAACACGGCAAGTTGCACCAAGTGCTGCACAGCGACATGCTGGATTTCCATCCTCTGGAAAACCTGTTGCAAGGCTTTGATGCCTGCTTCTTCTGCCTCGGCGTGTCGTCGGCGGGCATGAACGAGGCCCGCTACACCCACCTCACCTACGACCTGACGTTAGTCGCTGCCAGCACCTTGGCGCGGCTCAACCCGCAGATGACGTTTATCTATGTGTCCGGCGCCGGCACCGACAGTTCCGAAGCGGGCAAGTCGATGTGGGCGCGGGTCAAGGGCAAGACCGAGAATGCGTTGCTGCGCTTGCCGTTCAAGGCGGTGTACCTGTTCCGGCCCGGGGTCATTCAGCCATTGCACGGTGTGCGGTCAAAGACGCCGTTGTACCGGGGTTTTTATGCCGTATTCGGCCCGCTGTTGTCATTGCTGCGCCGGGTCAAACCGGGCTGGGTGGTGAGCACCGAGAGCGTTGGCCGCGCGATGTTGCAGGCGGTGCGTCAAGGCGCGCCGCAGGCGGTGGTGGAGCAGGCCGAGATCAACCGCCTGGCCGGCGGGGGGCACTGATGTTGCACAAGAGCCTGGTGCGCCGCCTTGACCTGATCACTCTGCAGCTGTTTGTCGCCGTGTTCGAAGAGGGCACGCTGACTCGCGCCGCCGCCCGCGAAGCCATTGCGGTGTCGGCCGCCAGCAAGCGTCTGATGGAGCTGGAACACGTGCTGGGCGTGAGCCTGTTCGTGCGTCGCGCCAAGGGCATGGACCTGACGGCAGCCGGCGAAACCCTGTTGCACCACGCCCGGCAGATGCTGTTCAACGTCGAAAAAATGGGCCTGGAGTTGGGCGAACACAGCCACGGCGTGCGCGGCTATGTGCGGATGCTGGCCAATCTGTCGGCAATCATTCAGTTCCTGCCCGAAGACCTGCGCGACTTCAGCGAACGGCACCCCGAAATCAAAACCGACCTTGAAGAGCGTCCCAGTACCGGCGTGGTGCAAGGCGTGCTGGACGGGGTGGCGGACCTGGGCATCTGCTCGTGCGACACCGACACCAAAGGCTTGCCCAGCGTGACCTACCGTCTCGACAAACTGGTGGTGCTGATGCCCGCCGATCATCCGCTGGCCGCGCGTGACAGCCTGGCATTCAGTGAAACCCTGGGCAGCGATTACGTGGGCCTGCACGCCGCCAGCTCGATCAATATGCGCACCCATGCCGCTGCACGCGAGGCCGGCGAGATGCTGCGCCTGCGCATCCATGTGCCGGGTTTCGATGCGATGTGCCGCATGGTCCAGGCCAATATGGGCATCGGTATCCTGCCGCAAAAAGCCTATGAGTTATTCGGCCGTGCGCTCGGTTTGCACGCGGTGCCGTTGACCGACGCCTGGTCGGAACGGCGCTTGATCCTGGTGGCGCGTGATGAGGCGCAGTTGTCGCCGGTGAGTCGATTGCTGTTTGACTACCTGAGCCTCTCAACGCCTTCCCTGAAACAGGCTGACAGCCCTTTCCTACGGAAGATTCGCTGAGCGTTCGCGTTTGGCGAACGAACCTTGCCCACTGACGGTTGGATTTCTTCTGCCGCACTCCTCTAGCCTTGGTCCACATTCCAAGAATAAGAGGTACACCCCATGACGGCTCCGTTGAGCGGGATCAAGGTGATCGAGATCGGCACCCTGATTGCCGCACCGTTCGCCGCGCGGCTGATGGCCGAGTTTGGTGCCGAGGTGATCAAGATCGAGTCCCTTGGCCAGGGCGACCCGCTTCGCAAATGGCGAAAGCTGCACGAAGGCACATCGCTGTGGTGGTACCTGCAATCGCGCAACAAGCAGTCCCTGGCGCTGGACCTTAAGTCCAGCGAAGGCCTGGACCTGATCAAACAACTGCTCGGCGACGCCGACGTCCTCATCGAAAACCTGCGCCCCGGCGGTCTGGAGAAACTCGGCCTGGGCTGGGAGGTGCTGCATGCCCTTAACCCCAAGCTGACCCTCGTGCGCATCTCCGGTTACGGCCAGACCGGCCCTTACCGCGACCGTCCAGGCTTCGGGGCGATCGGCGAGGCCATGGGCGGTATCCGTTACACCACGGGTAACCCGGATTCGCCACCGGCGCGGGTGGGGGTGAGCCTCGGTGATTCGTTGGCCTCCTTGCATGGCGTCATCGGCGCACTGATGTCGCTGCTGCGGGTCAAGACCGGCCAGGGCGATGGGCAGATTGTCGACGTGTCCCTGGCCGAAAGCGTGTTCAATCTGATGGAAAGTCTGGTGCCGGAATACGACATGCTCGGCCATGTGCGTGAGCGCAGCGGTGGTACGCTGCCCGGCATTGCGCCGTCCAATACCTACCTGACCGCCGATGGCGCCTATGTGGTGATTGCCGGCAACAGCGACCCCATCTACAAGCGCCTGATGACCACCATCGGCCGCGTCGACCTGGCCGAGGCGCCCGAGTTTGCCCACAACGATGGTCGTGCGGCGCAGAGTGGCGTACTCGATGCGGCGATCACCCACTGGACCAGCAGCCGGCCTATCGAGCAGGTGCTCAGCGCACTGGAAGCCGCCGAAGTGCCGGCCGGGCGTATCTACTCGGTGGCGGACATCGTCAGCGACCCGCACTACCAGGCACGTGACATGTTGCTCAATGCCGAGTTGCCCGGCGGTGTGTCGGTGAAGATGCCGGGCATTGTGCCCAAGCTCTCCGAGACCCCCGGCGCGGTGAACTGGTCAGGCCCGGCGTTGGGGCAGCACACCGACGGCATCCTTGGCAGCCTGGGCCTCAGCGCTGCCGATATTCAACGTCTTAAAACCCGCGGAGTGGTGCAATGATTCAGGACTATGGCGACCCGCTGATCGTGCAGGAAGTCTCGCCGCGCGATGGCCTGCAAATCGAACCGACCTGGGTCGAAACGGCCGACAAGATCGCGCTGATCGACCAACTGTCCCTTGCAGGGTTTTCGCGGATCGAGGCCGGCTCTTTCGTCTCGCCCAAGGCCATCCCGGCGTTGCGCGACGGCGAGCAGGTGTTCCAGGGTATCGAGCGCAGCGCCTCGGTGATTTACGTGGCGCTGATTCCCAACCTCAAGGGCGCCCAGCGCGCCATCGAGGCCCGCGCCGATGAGCTGAACCTGGTGATGTCGGCCAGCCAGACCCATAACCTGGCCAATATGCGCATGCGCTGCGAAGCCTCGCTGGCGGCGTTTGCCGATGTCGTCAGCTTTGCCGCCGACTATCCGGTGCTCCTCAACGGCAGCATCGCCACCACCTTTGGCTGCCCGTTCGAAGGCAGGATCGACGAAGACCGCGTGCTGCAGATCGTGCGGGCTTATCGTGAGCTGGGCATCCAGGGCATCACCCTGGCGGACACCACTGGCATGGCCAACCCGCGCCAGGTGTCGCGCCTGGTCGGACGCGTGTTGCAAGAGGTCCCCGCGGGCGACCTGACCCTGCATTTCCACAACACCCGCGGTTTGGGATTGTGCAATGTGCTGGCCGCTTATGAGGCCGGTGCCCGACGGTTTGACGCGGCGCTTGGTGGCCTGGGTGGCTGCCCGTTTGCGCCGGGGGCGTCGGGCAATATCTGTACCGAAGACTTGGTCAACCTGTGTGAGGAAGTGGGGATTCACACCGGCATCGACCTGCCACACCTGCTGACACTGTCCCGTCGTTTACCCGCCTTGTTGGGGCATGAGTTGCCCGGCCAGGTGGTCAAGGCCGGGCGTAACAGTGACCTGCATCCACCACCGGCGTACATCGCCACGCTGTAACGCCGCACCACACAACAAAAACAACCGGACGCCTGAGAGCAGTCCGCTGGAGAACAACAATGAGCACTAATACGTTAGAGGCCGGCGCGCGCCCGGCAGGTACAGACGATGCCATCAAAGCCGTGGTTAAAAAGGTCGCCTGGCACCTGATGCCGCTGATCATGGTGTGCTATCTGTTCGCCTTCTTCGACCGAATCAACATCAGCTTCGCCAAGTTTCAGCTGCAAGCCGACCTTGGCTTGAGCAATACCGCTTACGGCCTGGGGGCGGGCCTGTTCGTGGTGGGGTACGTGCTTTTTGAAGTGCCGAGCAACATGATGCTGTACAAGGTCGGCGCGCGGCGCTGGATTGCACGGATCATGGTGTCATGGGGGCTTGCGACCGCCGCCATGGTGTTCGTCACGACGGAATGGCAATTCTACGCGCTGCGCTTTTTGATCGGTGCCATGGAGGCCGGTTTTGCTCCGGGCGTGCTGTATTACCTGACGCTATGGTTTCCCCAGGATTTCCGCGGGCGGATTACCTCGATGCTGTTCCTCGCGTCAGCATTCGCGGGGCTGGTGGGCGCGCCGTTTTCCGGGTTGGTGCTGGAGCACTTGGACGGCGCCCTGCAAATGCGCGGTTGGCATTGGTTGTTCCTGCTCGGCGGTTTGCCGTGCATTGCGCTGGCGTGGATGGTGCTGACGCAGTTCAAGGATCGCATCGAAGATGCGCCCTGGCTGAGCCCCGAAGAAAAAACCTTGTTGGCCAGCCGCATTGCGGTGCATGAGGAGCACAAAAAAGGCTCGTTGCTCCAGGCCGTGCGCATACCGGGCTTCCTGATGCTGGGCCTGATCTACTTCCTGATCCAGGTGGCGTCCTACGGCCTCAATTTCTGGGCGCCGCAATTGATCCGCAGCACGGGCATCGAAAGCCCGGTGGTGATTGGTTTGTTGACGGCCATCCCTTACATCTGCGGCGCCATCACCATGATCGTGGTGGGGCGATGGTCTGATGCGACGGGCGAGCGACGCAAATTCGTCAGTGGGTTGGTGGTGCTGGGCGCGATAGGCTTCTTCTGCGCCGGGATTTTTGATAACCACACCACCTTCCTGATCATTGCGCTGGGCTTCCTGGGCGCCGGTATCATCGCGTCGATCCCGACGTTCTGGACCTTGCCGCCCAAACTGCTGGCAGGTGCCGGAGCCGGTGCGGCGGGCGGGATTGCGTTGATCAACACCCTGGGGCAATTGGGCGGTATCGTCAGCCCGGTGATGGTGGGGCGTATCAAGGACATGACCGGCAGCACCACCCCTGCACTCTATGCCATCGGCGTGTTCGCATTGATTGCCGCGGCGCTGCTGATGTGGGGGCTGCCGCAGAAGATGCGTACCTCCGACAAGCGCTGAGGGAGTTTCACGCAGCGGCCAGGGCTTTGGCCGGCGCGCTGCTGAACTGAATCAACGCCACACCGCTGATCAACAGCAACGCCCCGAGCACACGGGGCGTTGTCAGTTGACGCTCAAGCAGGCCAAACAGGCCGAAGTGATCGAGCAGCAGCGAGGCCAGCATCTGCCCGGCCAGGGCCAGGGCGATAAACCCCGACGCGCCCAGCGCTGGCAGCAGCATCAGCGCCAGTGAAATGAAGCACACGCCAAATGCACCGCCGGCCCACATCCACAACGGTGCCTGGCTGATGAACGTCAGGCTCGGAAAGGGCAGGCGCAGGGCGATTATCACCGGTAGCAACAGGATAATGCTCACCAGCAGCGACGCCAGGGTGGCCCACAAAGGGTGGCCGAGCCCGCGCCCGAGGTTGGCGTTGATCGCACTTTGAAACGGCACCACGGCCCCGGCAATCACCGCCAGCGTCAACACTCCTGCCCAATGCCACGTTGTCATGTCGAATCTCCCAGAGGTTTTGCTGGACTCTAGGTTATTCGTCGCGCAAATTTAAATTCCAAATAGTTATGCCGGCCATGCAGCTTATGAATGATCTTCGCCGTGTCGACCTTAACCTGTTGGTGATCCTCGACGCTTTGCTCTGCGAGCAACACGTCACCCGCGCCGCCGAGCGCTTGCATCTGAGCCAGCCCGCAGTCAGCCACGCCTTGGCGCGCTTGCGCGACTTGCTGGGTGATCCGTTGCTGGTGCGCCAGGGCGGCACATTGGTCCCCACCGCTCGCGCTCTCGAGTTGACCGCACCGCTGACTGAAGCCCTGGCCCAGGTGCAGGCGCTGCTGGCGCCTAACCGTTTTGAGCCGGCCTCGGCCAAACGTCGCTTTCGTGTGGCGATGTCGGACTACAGTGCGGCGATTTTCTTGCCCAAATTGGTCCGCATGCTACGCCTTGAAGCGCCGGGCATCGATTTGCAGATTATCCAGGCCAGCCGCGAAGGCATGGTGGACGGCGTGCTCAATGGCGACCTCGACCTGGCGGCGGGTGTGTTCCCTGACATGCCCGCGGAACTGCGCACGACGCCGTTATTCGAAGAGCACTACACCTGCCTGGTGGACCGCAACAGCCTGCCAGAAAACGCCACCCTTGATCTGCCCACCTACCTGTCGCGACCCCATGTGCTGTTGGAGATGCGTGGCAGCGGAACCCCGGAAATCGAACGGGCGTTGACCCTCATTCGTGAGCGGCGGCATGTGGCGATCAGCCTGCCGCACTGGGGCGTGGCGCCGCAGTTGATTGAGGGCACGGACCTGATCCTGACCGTATCGTCGCGAGGGCTGTTGCATATCGATCCGCCATTGTTGGCCGTGCCGCCGCCGTTTCATATTCCCTCGTTTGCGTTCGAGCTGGCCTGGCATGCGCGGCGGGGAGGCGATTCGGGGCTGCAGTGGTTGATCGGGCGCGTGCAGGGTGTGTTGGCGTAGACCTTGGTACGGGCAATCAGCGTGGTCGTTTTTAACGGCGAGAACATGCAGAATTCATCCACTTGATTACTCTTCAGAGTCGCGCCCATGACCCCATCTCTGCTGCTCGCTGTCCTTGCTTCGGGCTTTATTTACGGCATTACCCCTGGCCCCGGCGTCCTGGCCGTGTTCGGTATCGGCGCCGCCCGTGGGCGTCGCGCCGGCGCGGGGTTTTTGTGTGGGCATTTGCTGGGTGACGTGGTGTGGTGCAGTACGGCGCTGATTGCGATTGTCGGCGCGCGGGAAGTCGGCAGCACTGCATTCGATGTGCTCGGCGTGCTGAGCGGGCTGTACTTGTTCTGGCTTGGCTGGCGCGCGATACGCACCCAGCGCCGCAGCAGCGATGCGCCTCAGGGGGCAGCGCGGCATCCGTTCTGGCACGGCATTCTGTTTGGCCTGACCAACCCGAAGGCTTACCCGGTGGCGGTGGCCACCTTTACTGCGTTGCTGTCCAGCCGGGCCGAGCTGCTGACCTGGTCGATGCTGCCATGGTTGATCTTCCTGAGCTTTATCGGTGGCATGCTGGCCTACGCGATCCTGATCGGTGTGGTCGGCGCACAGCGCGTGCGCACGGTGTACCAGCGTCATGAAATCCTCATCACAAAGCTCTGCGGTCTCATGTTTATCGGCTTCGCCATCAATGCGCTGGCGCACGCGTTGCCTGGTCTGTTTGGCAGTAGACCGGCTTGAGAGAACATCGACCGTTCGTCGCGCGGGCAAGTTTTTTCTAAACCTTTGCCGCGTTGAAAATTCGAATTCAGGGCGGGTGTGTATTCCCCGCACTCATTTTTGCCCTGGAGGAACCCATCATGAGCCGCATGGCTATCCGGTTACGCACCGCCAGTTTTGCGATGCTGCTGGGCCTCGGCGCCAGCAATGCTTTCGCCCAGTCGCCTGCTGAATTCATTGAGCAGGCTTCGGCCAAAGGCATGGCCGATATCGAAACCAGTCGCATGGCCCACGCCAAAACCTCGTCCCAGGAAATCAAGGACTACACCATCGAGGTGATCAATGAGCGCACCCTGGCCAACCAGCACCTGGCGGCCATTGCCAAGAAGCTCGACCTGCCGGTGGCACCACGGGAAAAGATCGTCGACAAAGCCGAGACCCTGATGCCGGAATTAAAGGACGGCGACTCTTTCGACGCGGCCTACACTGCGCAACAGGTCAAGGAAAACGAGGACGCCATCGCCCTGTTCAAGAAGGAAGGCGCGGCCTCGGACGTCCCTGAAATCAAAGCCTTGGTAGATGAGACGCTGCCCAAATTGGAGGAGCGTCTGCAGAAAGCCCGAGCCCTGGCTTCGACTTATGGCAAAGGGCATCAAGGCGACGGTTGAGGCTGTTTGCATAAAGGCAAAACGGCGGTTGGATCAGATCCAACCGCCGTTTTTTATGGGGCTCAGTACATCAGCTCGGCCTGCCCCGTGCCTTCCAGGGCGAGCAGATACCGCTTGGCCGCAAGGCCTCCCGCGAAACCGGTCAGCCCGCCGGACGCACCGATCACGCGATGGCAAGGGGCGATGATCGAGATGGGATTGCGCCCGTTGGCGGCACCGACCGCACGCACGGCGTTGGGGTTGCCGATCTGCCGGGCGATCTGGCTGTAGCTGCGGGTTTCGCCGAAGGGGATGGTCAACAGGGCCTGCCACACTTGTTTCTGAAAGTCAGTGCCGGTGAAGTCCAGTTCCAGCTCGAACGTACTGCGCGTACCGGCGAAGTACTCCTGCAACTGACGCTCGGTTTCCAGCAGCACCGGGCAGTCGTTGGCCTCGCGCAACTCGCCCAGGCGCACACGGTTGGCGCGTTCGCACTCCCACAGAATCGCACTGAGTTTGTCATCGCGCGCCACCAGCGTGAGCTGGCCGACAGGGGAGGGCATGAGCGTGTATTCGCAGGGCATGAGCGGGCTCCTCAAGGGGCGGCTGTTAAAGATGACGTGGTGACTGTAGCGCCCCCCTTCAGGATGCAAACTACGTTTCTTGCGATCAAATGTCTCAGGGCCTGGAATAGGGGGAACGCTAACGCAAGCCTGGTCCTGAGTAGCGAGCGGGTGTCCCACGGTCAACGAGCCCTCGTTCAGTTCGGTGAGGTCTGATCCTACCGATCCTGTTGCAGCACCTTAAGCGCTGCGGACGCGAGAAACCCCGAGCGGCTTTTCTCTTCCGGGTGGTGCAGAACGCATTCGTCAATGCGATTGAGCAGATAACCTGGCAGGGTGATGTTGAGTTTCTGCGCCTTGCCCAGGTACTTGGTGACGTCAGCACATTTTTTGTTTCAGTCGGGGTCAATACCAGCAACGGCACATACGGCGTTTACCTACGTGGGTTTGTACCTCGGCCTGCTGCCGTTCAACCTTGGGCAGGCGGCTTTGTGTACGCTGTACACCCTGTTTTGGCTGACGCTGGTTGTGATCTCTGTCGCCATTCGGCCGGTGCCGTGGGGGCTATCTCATGGCGCCATGCCTGTTAAAAAACAGTCCCCAGGGAAAAAGGGATGCGCAGCGCACCAATGGGGCCATCACGAACCCCGCACATTTCATCATGCGCACATTGCTGCACCAGTTCACACGGGAACGGCGGAACGTGCTGCAACAGGTCGCGTAAATGCGTGGTGGAGCGGATACGCATCGGCTTGCCGTTGTCGTCCAGCAACGTCATCTCGATGTTGTCGAGTTTCACACGGGCGATGTAGAAACCACCCTCCAGTGACAGCAGCTCCAGCCCGCGCACTTCACCTTTTCCGGCCAGTTCGGTCAGCCTCTGCACATTCATGATTCACCCTCGCTTTCGGGTTTATTGGCGACGAAAGAACAACGTGACCTGGCCCCACTCCACGCCGAACTTGGACATGCTCGACCGGTTGATCATCGTGTCTTCGTCCATCAGGTACATCCAGTCGTCAAAACTTACTTCGTACACCGAGCCATCCACCGGCAGGTTGAGGCGATAGCGCCAACGCAATGCATTCCCGGCGATCTCGCCAATGGCCTCGCCGACCACGTCACCGGCGCGTCCGCGCCAGCGCCCAGGGCCGTCGGGTGTGAGCGTCCATACGCGGCGCTGGCGGGTGCCATCGCTGTAAAGAAAGTGTTCGTCGAGAATCAGGTTATCGCCCTCGCGACGGCTGGCGATGTCCACCTCGAAGCGCTTGGCCACTTCACCCGAGCGCTTCTCGAAGATGCCCCAGGCCTTGACGGGTTTACTGAAGAAGCGCGCCAGGTCCAACGTTGGTTTTTGGTCGGCATAGTGGTCTACCCCAACGCCTGTGCAGCTGCATAGGCTGAGTATCAGGAACAATGAAACCAGAAGACGTGGCATTGCCTGGCCCCTTGATCACACGCGGCGTGATGCCGGTGTTCAAGGTCTGATACTTGTACAGAATTATGGATTTGTACAGGTTTCGAGGCGCAAATTCTGTGGCAGATGCTTCGAACTCAAATCGCAGCCATAAAAAAACCGGCCATTTAGCCGGTTTTTTTACATTCCCATGTCAGCAGCATCCTGACGCGAGAACAAAATGAGAGTGGAGCGGGTAGAGGGAATCGAACCCTCATCTAAAGCTTGGGAAGCTTTCGTTCTACCACTAAACTATACCCGCTCAGAGCGGCTGACTTTGTACCAGAACTTCATCGGGATTTGAAGTTTTTCTTTGAAAATGTGCAGGTTGTGGTGAGCAAGCAAGCTTGCCCGCCACAATGAGCATCGCAGTGAATCATCATTTCAAATCGCAAATGCGTGCTGTGTCTGACTGCTGTGACAACGCAATCGGCTGACCTGCCGCTGCGCTTTCAAAAAGCCGACGACCGCTTGCTGACTGTCCCGGCACGCCGCCTTGTGTTCCATATCCAGAAAATGCCCCGTCGCCTGGATGGTGCTGAAGCTGCTGTTGGTCACGTAGTTGCCGAACTGTCTGGCATCCTCTGCACTGGTGTATTCGTCCCATTCTCCGTTCAAGAACAGCACGGGTATATCGATGGCCTTGGCCGCCTTGAGGTAGCACAGGCGGTCGCTGTTGAGCACCTGGCTGATGTGGAAGTGCATCTGCCCGTATTCGTGTTCGGCCAGGCTGCTCACGTGTTTGTAGTTAAAGCGTTTGAACAGCGATGGCAGGTGTTTGCCGATGGTGCTGTTGACCAGGTGGCCGACGCGGTCGCGGTCGAGGTTGCCGAGGTAGTCGACGCCGCGCTCAAGGTATTCGCGCATGGGCGCGTTGATCACCGGTGAGAACGAGCTGATCACGGCCTTTTCCACGCGGCGTGGGCGCTGGGCGAGGGCGACCAGAGTGGCGGCGCCGCCCCAGGAGAATGACAGTACGTGTTCGGCGGCGAAGTGGTCGATCAGTTCCAGAAGAATCTGGCCCTCGACTTCCTTCGTCAGCATTTGCTCATGACGGTTATGGATTTTGGAGCGGCCGGCGTAGGGCTGGTCGTACAAAACCACATTGAACTGTGGGTACAGGCTTTTCACGGTTTGGGCGAAGGATGCCGTGGTGGCCATGGAGCCGTTGACCAGGATAATGGTCTTTTCAGCAGCGTCCGCGCGATAGAACTCCGTGTAAACCCGATACTGACCCTGTATATCCAACACAGCGATTTCTGGCCTCATGTCGTAAGACTCCTGGCAAGCGGGTAGGGCGCGCAGATAACTCTGCACGAGCTTTGTGACAGGTAGGCATACGCCTGGAGAATGAGGCCCATGTCGGTCCGATAACGGCTGGCCGGCGGGTGTTGTTATGGCGGGCTGGTTGCCTGGAGGGCCCGCAGATCAAGCGCGGGCGAGGGCAAGGTGTCTCTTGGAGGTTATAGGCGACTCACCAGTCATAAGTTGGCTGGTGATGTGCAGTCAAGCACAGGTTGAGGATGTCGCAAGTCGCGCAAATAGGTTTTTGCCATCACCGGCCGAACGGTCATTACACCTGGCGGATTTCCTCATCGGTCAACGCTCGATATTGGCCGGGCGCGAGTTCAGCATCCAGCACAAGCGGCCCCATGCGCTCGCGATGCAAGGCAATCACCTTATTGTTGAAGTGCCCGAACATGCGCTTGACCTGATGGTAACGGCCTTCGACGATGCTCAGGCGCGCTGTAGTGGGGCCCAACACGTCCAACACGGCGGGTCGGGTGGTTAGGTCTTCAAACGCAAAGTACAGGCCCGCGGCAAAAGTAGTCGCGTATTCAGGACCGATAGGCTCTTGCGTTTCAACCAGATAGATCTTGGGCAGTTTGGTCGTCGGTTGCGTCAGACGCCTCGACCACTGGCCGTCGTTGGTGATCAGCATCAGCCCGGTGGTGTTGAAGTCCAGACGCCCGGCGATATGCAGTTCGTCCTTATCCATTTCATCCAACAGGTCGAGCACTGTCGGGTGTTGTGGGTCCGCTGTGGCGCTCACGCAGCCCTTGGGCTTGTGCAGCATGAAATAACGCGCCGGTTTACCTGCCTGCATCTCTTCGTCATCAACGCACACGCGGCTGAACTCGCGCACCTCATGGTGTGGGTCGCTGACCGCCATTCCATCGACGCTCACCCGCCGCTCAGCCAGCAGCAGGCGAACCTGCTGACGGTTGAAACGCGGCAAGTTGCTGAGGAACCGATCAACCCGCATCGCGATTGCGCAATTGTTCATCGACCCGCGCGCAACGCGGACACAGGCAGGCCTTGTTGCGTAATGCCTCAGGCAAGGCTTGGAGCACCGCAGGATCGACGGTGACGCTGTAACACCAGCAGGGTTGGTCGACCGTGCGCGGGTCGGCCAGGGTGCAGTCGTTGCGAGCACCGCAGGCGGGGCAGAGGGTTGGTGTGGTCATTGGCTGGGGCTGCATCGGGCAAGGTTCACTTGGACCTGCACGATACAGCGCCAACCCTCGGCAGGCTACTTACAGCTGGAACTTGCTGACCAGCACATTGAACGACGTGGCCAGGCGGGAAAGGTCCTGACTGGACGCGTTGGTCTGATTGGCGCCGGCGGCAGTCTGGGTCGAGAGGTCCTGAATGTTGAGCAGGTTACGGTCCACTTCGCGGGTCACTTGGGCCTGCTCTTCGGAGGCGGAGGCGATCACCAGGTTACGCTCGTTGATCTTCGCCACGCTGGCAGTGATGCGTTGCAGCGCTTGACCGGCGTTTTGCGCGAGGGTCTGGGTATTGTTGGCCCAGGTCATGCTTTTGTTCATGGCCGCTACCGCACCATCGGCGCCGACCTGCACCGCGCCGATCATTTTCTCGATATCGACCGTGGAGGTCTGGGTGCGATGGGCCAAGGCCCGCACCTCGTCGGCAACCACCGCAAAACCGCGGCCTTGTTCGCCGGCGCGGGCCGCTTCGATCGCCGCATTCAGCGCCAGCAGGTTGGTCTGGTCGGCGATGCTGCGGATCACATCGATCACCTTGCCGATCTCGCGCACCTGATTGGCCAGGTCCTCGACCGATTGTGTCGATTCGTTAATCTCCACCACCATCGAGCTCATGCCGGACACGGCCTCTTGCACTTGTTGGCGACCGTCCTCGGCTTCTGCGGTGGCCTGGCGTGAGGCTTCGGAGGTGGACACGGCATTGCTTGCGACTTCGTCCACGGCAGCAGTCATCTGGTTGACGGCGGTGGCGGCTTGTTGGATTTCGTCATTCTGGCGGATCAGGCCACGGCTGCTTTCTTCGGTGACCGCGCTCAGCTCCTCGGCGGCAGACGCGAGCTGGTCGGAGGCGTTGGCGATTTCCAGGAGGGTGCTTTTCAAGCCGCCCTGCATATCCGAGAGCGCCATCAGCAATTGCCCGGCTTCATCGGTGCGGTTGGTGACGATGGCCTGGGTCAGGTCGCCCTTGGCGATGCGCTGCGCGTTCTCGACCGCCTGGGCGATAGGCCGGGTGATCAGGCGGGTGATCAGCACACCGATGATGAGGGCGATGATAAAGGCCAGGACAATGCCACTGATCATCCAGGTCAACGCGCTGTCACGCAGCTCATCGGCGGCGACGGCGCCTTCCTTGATCTGACGGTTATTGGACTCGATCATCACGCGGATCAGCGCGCGGGCCTGACGGAACAGTTCATTGTTGGTGCTGTTGAGCTGCGCTCGGGCTTGGTCAACCTGGCCGCTGTCGAGCATCGACATGATGCTGTCCGAACTGCTGATGTAGGCGGGCCAGATCTGGTCGAGTTTGTCGCCTGCCGCTCGTTCGTCATCTTCGAGCGCCGTGGCGCGGTAGGTGTTATAGGCGGCCTGGCTGTTCTTCAGTTCGTTGGCGATGTCCTGGCGCACGCGGTCGCGGTCTTGTTGGGACACGTCACCCTGGCTGGCATCCATCAAACGGTACAAACCACGGTTGTGGGCGACCAGGCCATTGAGGGTGGCAGACGTGCTGCTGACGGATACGAGATTGTTGGAGAACGCCATTTCCAGTGAGTTGGCCAGCCGCACAACACCTTTGATGCCCAACAGCCCAACCCCGAGGGTGACGAGGGCGCACAGTAGAAAAGAAAGCAGCAGCTTGGTTGAAATTTTCATGGCTCGGATCCGGCGATAGTGGCGAGGGACACACGCTAGAGCCTCCCTGGCTTGGTGCGATGGCATAGTGACATCGTCGCAATCGAGAAAGTTTCGGCCCAACTGAATTTAGTGAATCGATAAAGTAACTTGATGGTTAACAGCTATTGATAGCTGTGCTCAGCGTCAGCGCTAACACCTGCTGCGTTCATGTATCAAGTTGTTACCAAAAGGCACCAGATTCGGTTTTTGATGTCAGATATTTCGTCATTCAGTGAAAGCTGAATGCCGCCCTCCCGCGTCGCTGGAGGTGCTCTTCCGCGGTCCAGGAGGCCGCCATGTATCGACGACTGCTGCTCAGCGCTTTACTCGGTCTGACCCTTACCGCCTGTGTGCCCTACTACGATGGAGGCGCGACCTACTATCGATCCGAGGTCTACACCTCACCGGCGCCGGCGTATTACTACGGGGGTGGTCCGGCCTATCAATACCGTCGTGATTATTACCCCTCGCCACGCTATTACGCGCCCGCACCGCGTTACTACTCTGCGCCGCGTTATTACCAGCCGGCACCGCGCTACTACCCATCAGGGCCAAGGGCCGGTTACCGGCCGTACCCGAACCAGGGCTGGGGCGATCATGGGGGCAATGGTCGGCACGGCCGCGGTGGCGACCATGGAGGTGGCCGCGGCGGCCACCGTTGACAGGCAAGCGGCGCAGCAAGCGCCGCTTTTTTGTGGGCGGGCAATGCTCAGTAGTCGGACAAGTCGGCCAGCGGGTGCCGGCCTTCCCACGCCTTGTTGAAATGCGCCTGTACCACGGCCTCCGGCACCGTATTGATGTCCGGCCAATGCCAGTGGGGCGTCTGGTCCTTATCGATCAAACGGGCGCGTACCCCTTCGCTGAATTCCGGATGGCGGCAGCAATTGAGGCTCAGGGTGTATTCCATCTGGAACACCTGGGCCAGGGACAAATGGCGCGCGCGTTGAATTTGTTCCCACACCAGATGCGCGGTCAGCGGGCAGCCTTCGCTTAATGTGTTACCGGCCCGGCTGAGCAACGGGTCGGAGTGATCGCGCAGTAGGCTCAAGGCACGCCAGGCACCGCGTACGTCGCCTACATCCAGCCACTCGTCGATCTGCGCCCGGCGCGGCAACCATTGGGCTTCGGGTTGCTGGTTGAGGGCTTCCTGGGCCAGGGATTTGAGCAGGCTGTTGAGTTGCAGCGCGGACTGTTCCTGCCAGTTCAGTTGCAACAGGCCGTCGAGCAGTTCGTCGTGTTGGTCGTCGCGCAAGAAGCGGTCGGCCAGGCCCAGGTCAAGGGCATCACGGCCGTTGACGTGCGCGCCGGTGAGGCCGAGGAATAAACCAAGCTTGCCTGGCAGGCGCGACAGAAACCAACTGGCGCCTACATCCGGATACAGGCCGATGCTGATTTCGGGCATGGCCAGCCGGCTGCTGGGTGTGACAATGCGCACCGCCGCACTTTGCAGCAGGCCCATACCGCCGCCCAGCACATAACCGTGGCCCCAGCAGATCACCGGCTTGGGATAGGTGTGCAAGCGGTAGTCGAGGCGGTATTCAGCGGCAAAAAACTGCGCGGCCAGCGCCGGGACTTCACCCGGCTGCTCGCGGCACGCCTGGGCCAGGCTACGCACCTCGCCACCGGCGCAAAATGCCTTGGGGCCGTTGCCACGCAACAGCACGCAGACGATGTTCGGGTCTTTGGCCCACGCATCCAGGCGTTCGCCCAGGGCCAGGATCATTGGTAAGGAGAGGGCATTGAGGGACTTTTCAGCGTCCAGGCTGGCGATGCCAATACGGGCACCGGCGCTGCCGGTCAGCTCTTCGAAATGCAGATTCATCGTGGCCTCAATCGAGAAGGTGAGAGATCAGTATGGTCGCGCCAAAGGAAAGTGCCGGTGGTGTGTCAGATCAATTGACAAGCGGGGTCGGCTTTCCTAGGGTTCGCGCATTCTTTTTTACACGATGACCCCACCATGACCGAAGGCGACCGTATCAAACTCGAACCCAGCTGGAAACACGCCCTGCGTGATGAGTTCGACAAGCCCTACATGGCCCAACTGCGTGAGTTTTTGCGCCAGGAGCACGCCGCCGGCAAAGAGATCTACCCGCCGGGCCCACTGATTTTCAACGCGCTCAACTCAACGCCTTTGGATAAGGTCAAGGTGGTCGTGCTCGGCCAAGACCCGTACCACGGCCCCGGCCAGGCCCACGGCCTGTGTTTCTCGGTACAGCCGGGCGTGCCGGCGCCGCCGTCCCTGGTCAATATCTATAAAGAGCTCAAGCGCGACCTGAATATCGACATCCCCAACCACGGCTACCTGCAAAGCTGGGCCGACCAAGGTGTATTGATGCTCAACACCACCATGACCGTAGAGCGCGCCAACGCCAATGCGCACGCGGGCAAGGGCTGGCAGTTTTTTACCGATCGGATTATCGAAGTGGTCAGCGAGCATCAACCGCATTTGGTGTTTTTGCTGTGGGGCGCCCATGCCCAGGGCAAGCAGAAGCTGATCGACGCCACCAAGCATCTGGTGCTGACATCGGTGCATCCGTCACCGTTGTCGGCGTATCGGGGCTTTTTGGGCTGCGGGCATTTCAGCCGCACCAATAAATTTCTTGAGCAGAATGGCGAGACGCCGATTGAGTGGCGATTGCCGCCACTCTGAGGCTCAGGTTTTCTCGGGCTGGCGGTTCCAATGGCGGAACAAGGGTTCGGCCAGAAACAACACAAACAACAACCGCATCACCTGCATCGCCGTTACCAGCGGCACCGAAAGCTGCAGGGTCTCGGCCGTAAGGCTCATCTCGGCAATACCGCCGGGCATCATGCCCAGGGTCAACGAGCGCAGGTCCAGGTGGGTGAGGGCACTCAAGCCCATCGCCGCCAATGTTGCGAGCGCCATGGTCAAGGCCGTGCCGATCAAGGTGCGGCCCATGAACGAGGGGGCCCGGCGAAAGAACTCGCGATTGAAGTGGCAGCCCAAACCGCTGCCGATCAGCCATTGGCCGATCTGGCTGCCGCCGTCGGGCAAACCGATATGCAGGTCCCACACCACGCTGGCGGTGGCACTCACCAGCAATGGCCCGAACAGCCAAGGGTTGGGCTGACGCAAGCGCTGCCAGCCCCACGCCACCAGCGCGCCGAGGGGAAACAGCAGCGCCAGCCAGGCCCAGCTCACCGGCGCAGGATGGAACTGGGGGGCGCCGCCTTCCAGCAAATACTTGAAGATCGCCGGTACACACAGCACCACCACCAGCACCCGCAGGCTTTGCCCCGCCGCGACACGGCTGAGCACCGCGCCATTGCGTGAACCAAGGTTGACCATCTCACCGGAACCACCGGGCATGCTGGAGAAAAATGCAGTGGCACGGTCTTCACCGCTGCGACGCATCAGCCACACGCCCACCACGCTCGACAGGCTGGTCACCAGTGCACCGAAGAAGATCAGGCCGAAGTGGCTCATCACCTGCTCGATCACCAGCGGGGTGAAGTGCAGACCGATGCCGATCCCCACCACCCATTGGCCGCATTTGCGCCCGCCGGGTATCTCGGCCAACTGCCAGGGAGTGAGGCAACGCACCAGAATGATCGCCAGCAACGAGCCGACCATATACGGCAATGGCCAGCCGACGAGGCTGGCCAGGTAACCGCCAGCCAGGCCGACCAGCGGTGTTCCCCACCATTGCTTAAAGGTGACCTCAGACATCGGCCACGGCACGACGCTGTTGGGCACGTTTGCGCCAAATACGCAGCAGCGGCACCAGCAGCATGATTGCCGTCAGCACCCAGACACCAAAGGTGATCGGGCTCGACCAGAGGATTTCCAGCCCACCGTTGGAGATCGACAGCGCGCGGCGCAGGTTTTGCTCCATCAGGCCACCGAGGATAAAGCCCAGCAGCACGGGCGACAGCGGGAAGTCCAGTTTGCGCAGAATGTAGCCGAAGATGCCGATGCCAATCATCAGGAACAGGTCGAAGGTGGTGGCATGCACCGCATACACACCAATCGCGGTGATGATGGCGATTACCGGCACCAGCGCCCAGTTCGGTACGGCGAGGATACGCGTGAAGATGCGGATCATCGGGATGTTGAGGATCACCAGCATGACGTTGGCGATAAACAACGAGGCGATCAGACCCCAGACGATGTCCGGTTGCTGTTGGAACAGCAGGGGACCGGGGGTGATGTTGTACAGCGACAGCGCGCCGATCATCACCGCGGTGGTGCCTGAACCCGGTACGCCGAGGGTCAGCATCGGTACCAACGCACCACAGGCCGCCGCGCCGATTGCTGTTTCCGGCGCTGCGAGGCCGCGTTTGTCGCCTTTACCGAATTCACCCGAAGCGCCGGCGATACGTTTTTCGGTCATGTAGGCCACCGCGCTGGCCAGTGTCGCGCCAGCACCTGGCAGTACGCCCATAATGAAACCCAGCACGCCGCAGCGGATGTTCACCAGGAATACCGAAGCAGCCTCCTTGACGTTGAACATCATGCGGCCGGTGGCGGTGACGGCTTCCTGGCCCCGGTGGGTTTTTTCCAGCAGCAACAGGATTTCGCTGATGGAGAACAGGCCCAGCACCAGCACCACGAACTGAATGCCGTCGGTGAGGTGGATGTTGTCGCCGGTAAAACGGTACACGCCACTGTTGGCGTCGATGCCCACCGCCGAGAGGAACAGGCCGATCAGTGCCGCCACAAAGGTTTTCAGTGGTTTGTCGCCGGCCATACCACCCAGGCAGACAATCGCGAACACCATCAGTACGAAATATTCCGCGGGACCGAAGGCAATTGCCCATTTGGCCAGCAGCGGCGCAAACAGCACCATGCCGCAGGTGGCAATAAGCGCGCCGATGAACGAGCTCCACGCCGACAACGACAGCGCTACGCCGGCCAGGCCTTTGCGGGCCATCGGGTAACCGTCCAGGGTGGTCATCACGGTGGAGGCTTCGCCCGGGATGTTCAGCAGGATCGAGCTGATGCGACCACCGTATTCACAGCCCAGGTACACGGCCGCGAGCAGGATCAGCGCCGATTCCGGCGGCAGGCCCAAGGCGAATGCGATGGGGATCAGCAGCGCCACGCCGTTGATCGGGCCCAGGCCCGGCAACAGGCCGACCACGGTGCCGATCAAGGTGCCGCAGAGGGCGGTCACCAGGTTGTAGGGGGTCAACGCGACGCCGAAGCCCTGGCCCAAATAGCCGAAAGTATCCATATCAGTTCTCCAGAACGTTGAGCAGGCCCAGGGGCAGCGGGACATCCATGGCTTTATCGAACAGCAGATAAAGGCCGACACTGATCAAGGTGATGATCACTGCACCCGGTAACCAGCGGCCCCCGTACAAGCGTGCCATCGGAATACCGATCAACATGCTGCTGAGAATGAAGCCCAGCGGTTCGAACGTTGCCGCGAAGACCAGCAGCAGCGCGACGCAGATGCCGATCTTGACCAGGGTATCGCGGTCCAACGCCGGTTCTTCTTCGGTGTGCCGGGTCGGTTGCGGGCGAAACAGCATGTAGATCAGCGCCAGGCTCATCAGCCCGAGCATCAGCAGCGGGTAGGCGCGAGGCCCCACCGGCTCGTAGGAAAACGCCGCCTGATACGGCCAGGCCATCAGCGCCAGGCCGGCACAGGCCAGCAGCAGCACTGCGGCAAAAATGCGTTGTAAAAGCATGTCGAACTCCTGGGCCACGCCGCCTGTGGAGGAGGGCGTGGCCGCGTAAGGAAGGAGGGGCGTTTACTGGATCAGGCCGAACTCTTTGGCCAGCACTTTGTAGTCAGCCACTTGTTTCTTCACGTAGGTGTCCAGTTCCGGGCCGGTCATGGCGAACGGGAACAGCTCGCGCTGGTCACGCAGCTTGGCGAACTCCTCGGAGGCCAGCAGTTTGTCGAAGGCGTCTTTCCACCAGGCGTAGTCGGCATCGCTGACTTTTGGCCCAAGGTAGAAGCCGCGCACCACCGGCCAGACAATGTCGTAGCCCTGCTCTTTGGCTGTCGGGATGTCTTTCATTTCCGGCTCGTCCAGGCGCTTCTCGGAGAACACGGCCAGCAGGCGCATGTCACCGCTGAGGATGTGCGGCATGGAGTCGGAGATGTCGGTACTGCCCACCTGGATGTGACCGCCGAGCAGAGCCGTGGCGATTTCGCCGCCGCCTTCGAGGGCGACGTAACGCAGCTCACGCGGGTTGATCCCGGCAGCCTTGGCGATCAGTGCGGTTTGCATCCAGTCCTGGCTGCCGACGGTGCCGCCGGAACCAATCACCACGCTGCCTGGATCTTTCTTCAAGGCTTTGACCAGATCGTCGAGGTTCTTGTAGGGCGAGTCGCTTTTGACTGCGATCGCACCATAGCTGGTACCGACCGCCGCCAACCAGCGCACGGCGCTTTCGTCGAAACGACCAAATTTGCCCTGGGCCAGGTTCAGCAGCGAACCGCTGGACCAGGCCACCAATGTGCCGGCGTCGGCAGGGCGCTGCGCGACCACTGCGTTGTAGGCCACTGCGCCTACGCCGCCGGGCATGTAGGTGACCCGCATCGGTTTGCTCAGCAATTTTTCGTTGACCAGCGCGCTTTGCACCAGTTTGCAGGTCAGGTCGAAACCGCCGCCAGGGGAGGCCGGGGCGATGCACTCCGGACGTTTGGGTTCGTCGGCGGCCAGCAGTTGGCCGGCGAACAGCATGCAGCCCGCAGCGAGGGCCAATTTACGCAATGAATAGGTCATGGTGATCTCCGTCTTGTTGTTATGAGTTGTTACTACCAAAGCGCGACGCTGTAGCTGACCAGTACGCGCATTTCGTCCGCATCACGGGCTGAATAGTTGGAGCGGTACGTGGCATTACGCAGGCGCACGGCCACGTCCTTGAACGTTCCGCTCTGCACCACGTACTTGATCTCGCTGTTGCGTTCCCACTCCCGCCCGGTCTCGCCGTTCTTGAGCTTGATGTTGTCACCCGACAGGTAACGGCTCATGAAACTCAAGCCTGGAATGCCCAGCTTGGCGAAATCGTAGTCGTAGCGCGCTTGCCAGGAGCGTTCGTCGGCGCCTGCGAAGTCGTTGATCTGAACGAAGTTGACCAGGTACGGGTCGCTGCCATCCACATAGGGGAAGGCGCTGTCGCCAGACATGTGCTGGTAGCCGGCGCTGAGCTTATGGCCGTTGAGGGCATAGCTGAACAGACCGTTGAGGGAGGTGTTGTCGATCTTGCCGCCGCGCGCGGCACCGGTGTCATCACTGATGGCCAGGCGCAGGTCGGCGGCGAAGGTGCCGGGGCCCATGGGGCGCGCGGCAACCAGGCCGAGGAAGTGCTGGCGATACACGTCGTCGAGCTGGGCGAAGTGGTAGCTGCCGGTGATCTTGTCGGCGAACTTGTAGTCCACGCCGCCGAAGTTGAAGTGCTTGCCGGTGGCACCGCTGAGGAAGCGACTGTTCTTGTTGTTGAGGGCGATGTCCTCATAGTTGCTGTCGTCGCGGTCCTTGGCCTTGTCCAGGCGGCCACCGGTGAACACCAGGTTCTTGAATTCCTTGGAGGTCAGCAGGCCACCGTTAAAGGTCTGCGGCAGGATACGCCCATCGTTGGGCTTGAGGATCGGCAGCTCCGGCATCAGCGAGCCGATCTTCAGCTCGGTGGCGGAGATTTTCACTTTGCCGGTCAGGCCCAGCTTGGAGTACTCGTCGGCAGCGCGCCCATCGTCGTGGGTCGGCAGCAGGCCGGTTCCGGTGCGGTCGGGACTTGAGTCGAGCTTGACCCCGAGCATGCCCAGCGCATCCACGCCAAAACCGACGGTGCCGTCGGTGTAGCCCGATTGCAGGTTGAGCATGAAGCCCTGGGCCCATTCATCACGCTTGGATTGCTGCGCACTGGTGCCGTCGCGAAAGTCGCGGTTGAAGTACATATTGCGGGTTTCCAAGGTCGCGCTGCTGTCTTCGAAGAAGGCAGCCTGGCTAAGCGGCGTAAAGCCGGCAAGGGCAGCGGCACTGGCGAGGGCGGTCTGGGTACGGCGGGAGAATCGAACAGGCGGGCAAGCCTGGGGCTGTGTCGACAGCATCGTGGTGCACTCCGTTATTGTTCTTATTTTGACGAAAACGCATCGAGGCGTTTTTCGGGCGCGGCCGGTGAGGTCGCTCGGCAGGCAGGACCCACCGTGTCTGGATGCTAAAGGGCGAAGCTTTCACTAACCTTTCAGCTGCCTTTCAATGTTTTCGGGCTTCACAGGGCAGGCGGCGCCTGTAAACTGCCCGGCAAGCGTGGTGTCGACCACCCCTGAATGAGGTAAAAATCCATGCGTGTCCTCCTGGTTGAAGACCATTTGCAGCTCGCCGAAAGTGTCGCCCAAGCGCTCAAGAGCACGGGTTTGACCGTCGACGTGTTGCACGATGGGGTGGCCGCGGACCTGGCCTTGAGCAGCGAGGAATACGCGGCGGCTATCCTCGATGTGGGGCTGCCGCGCATGGATGGTTTCGAAGTGCTTGCGCGGTTGCGGGCACGTGGAAAAAATCTGCCGGTGTTAATGCTGACCGCGCGCAGTGACGTAAAGGACCGGGTGCATGGCCTGAACCTGGGCGCCGACGACTACCTCGCCAAACCGTTCGAACTTACGGAGTTGGAAGCGCGGGTCAAGGCGCTGCTGCGCCGTAGCGTGCTGGGTGGCGAGCGCCAGCAAACCTGCGGCGTACTGGTGTATGACCTCGACACCCGGCGGTTCACCGTCGGCGGCGAACTGTTAACCCTGACTTCCCGCGAGCAGGCCGTGCTTGAAGCCTTGATCGCGCGTCCGGGGCGGGTGATGAGCAAGGAGCAGCTTGCGTCCCAGGTGTTTGGCCTGGACGAAGAGGCGAGCCCCGACGCCATCGAGATCTACGTGCACCGCCTGCGCAAGAAACTCGACGGGCAGCCTATCGCTATCGTCACTTTCCGCGGCCTTGGCTACCTGCTGGAAGCCCGTGATGCATAAGCCGAGCAGTCTGCGCTGGCGCCTGCTGTGGAACCTGGCGCTGCTGTTAGTGCTGTTGATGCTGGCCAGTGGCATGAGTGCCTACTGGAACGGCCGTGAGGCGGCCGACACCGCTTACGACCGCACGCTGCTGGCCTCGGCGCGGACCATCGCCGCCGGCCTGACCCAAGTGGACGGTACGCTCAGCGCCAACGTGCCCTATGTGGCCTTGGACACCTTCGCCTACGACAGCGCCGGGCGGATCTATTACCAGGTCAATGACATCGACCAGAAGCTGATCTCCGGCTACGAGAACCTGCCCGGCCCGCCGCCCGGCACCCCGCGAACTGATGATTACCCGGCGCTGGCGCGGTTTTACAACGCCATGTATCAGGGCCAGGAGGTACGTGTGGTCAGCCTGCTCAAGGCGGTCTCCGAACCGAACATGAACGGGATGGCGGAAATCCGCGTGGCCGAAACCGATGAGGCCCGCGTAAGCATGGCGCGCAGCCTGATGGCCGACACCTTGCTGCGTTTGGGGATGCTCGCCGTCGGCGCATTGTTGCTGGTGTGGTTTGCCGTCAGCGCGGCGTTGCGCCCGCTGGAGCGCCTGCGCACGGCAGTAGAAGAGCGTCAGCCTGACGACCTGCGGCCGTTGCCGCTGGTTGAGGTGCAGCATGAGTTCGGACCCTTGGTGCGCTCCCTCAATCACTTCACCGAACGCCTGCGCGGTCAGTTCGAGCGCCAGGCGCAGTTTATTGCCGACGCGTCCCATGAATTGCGCACCCCGCTGGCGGCGCTCAAGGCACGGCTGGAACTCGGCCTGCGCGCCGAAGACCCTGCTACCTGGCGCAGTACGTTGGAAACGGCGGCGCAGAACACGGATCGACTGACTCATCTGGCCAATCAATTGCTGTCTTTGGCGCGCATCGAAAACGGTGCCCGGGCAATCGCTGAAGGCGGCGCGCAGTTGCTGGACCTGAGCCAACTGGCCCGTGAGCTGGGCATGGCCATGGCGCCGTTGGCCCATGCACGCGGCGTAGCGCTGGCACTGGAGGCTGACGAGCCGGTGTGGTTGCGCGGCGAACCGACGTTGCTCAATGAGCTGCTCAGTAACCTGGTGGACAATGCCCTGGCCCATACGCCACCCGGCGGCAACGTGATTTTGCGGGTCACGGCGCCGGCAGTGCTGGAAGTGGAAGATGACGGCCCGGGGATCCCGGCGGATGAGCGCGACCGAGTGTTCGAGCGCTTTTACCGGCGCAGTCAGCAGGGCATGGGGTCGGGCTTGGGCCTGGCGATCGTTGGCGAGATCTGCCGCGCGCATTTGGCCCAGATCAGCCTGCACGACGGCGAGCAGGCGGGGCTGAAGGTGCGGGTGAGTTTTATCGCGGGTTGATCAGTAGAACATCGACCGTGCTTCATCCAATTCGGCACGCAGCTTGTCGCTGTAGGGGTCGACGCGCAGCTTTTTGAGCGCAGGCAGGGCGGACATCGCGATTTCGGCCAATGGATGGTCAGTTCCGCGGTGGCAGTACATGACGGCGATCTGGACCAGGTCGATGTAATCGAGGCTCGCGGAGTCACGCTCCAGGTTCAGGTACTGGCCTGGCAGTTTTGCGAGCATTTCGGGGAAATCCCAGCCGCTCAGCAGCTTGTCCCCGAGCAGTGGGTGGATGCTGTCGATCACGTCGTTGAGGCTGACCGGGTCGGAGAGCAGCTCGTAGTGGTCCTCGGCGTAGGTCAGGATTGGCAGCACGCCGATCTGATGCACCAGGCCGCCCAGCGCCGCCTGGTCCGGCTTGAGCTGGCTGTGGCTGCGGCACAGTGCATAGCTGACGCCCGCCACTTCGAGGCTGCGGCGCCACACATCGCGCATTTTCTGTTCGACCGCCTCGGAGCGGGCGTGAAAGATCTGCTCCATCACCAGGCCGATGGCCAGGTTGCTGCTGTAGTTGGTGCCCAGTCGAGTGATGGCGGTATGCAGGTCGGTGACTTCCTGGGTCGCGCGCATCAACGGGCTGTTGACCACTTTGATCAGGCGCGCCGACAGGGCAGTGTCGCGACCGATGACCTTGCTCAGATGGCTGATGCTGATTTCCGGGTCTTCGGCGGCCTTACGGATTTGCAAGGCCACTTCCGGCAATGTCGGCAGAACCAGGTCATCATTGTCGATGGCCGCCACCAAAGCCTGTTGGACGCTTTCCGCCAGCTTGTTCATTCATGCTCTCTAGGGTGTTGCGAAAAGTACGGCAACTAACGTTGGATCTCTCGATCGCGATCGAGTGTGTAAGGCAGATCAAGCAGTTGCAAAACCGAGCCTTCCAATGAACCTATGTGCACATCGCCACTATCGGCTGCTTCGGCTTGCAATACCGCCAGAAGTTCAATCACCTGGTCAGCTTTTGCAGCAAGCACCACTTCGCCGATCGAGCTGTTGTGGCTGGGGGAAAACAGTGGGGTGCCAGGCTCGGGCATGTGCGCCGCATTTAGGCTCAGGCGGTACAGGCGGCGCTTGAGTTTGCCCAGGTACTGCATGCGCGCGACGATTTCCTGGCCGGTGTAGCAGCCTTTCTTGAAACTGACGCCGCCTACGGCCTGCAGATTGAGCATCTGCGGGATGAACAGTTCGCGGGTCTGGGGCATCACTTGACCGATACCCGCGCGAACCTGGCCCAGCAGCCATTCATTCAGATCTGCTTCTGTTAACTGTGCGGCCAATTGGCTGCGCACGGTTTCGGCTTTCTCCGCTGGCACCCAGAGTTCGGCGCGACCAGGCGACACGCGAATGGCGATCAGCGCGTCGGTGCGCACCACACTGTCGGTCTCGGCCGGCAGTTCCAGGCCCAGGCTGGTCAGGGCCAGTTCACCATCGGTGACACCGAAGCGCGCCCAGGCGGCGCTTTCGTCGGTGAGTTTGGACTTGGAAAACACGGCGTATTTTTTCAGGTCGGCCAGTTGCGGCTCGAGCAGCGCGCTGGCCATCGCCAGTAGCACGCCATCACCTTGCAGCAGGATGCGGAAGCTCGACTGCATGCGGCCTTTTTGCGTGCAGCGCGCGCCGAGGCTGGCCTGGGTGTCGCTCAGGTAATTGAGGTTGCAGGTGAGCTGTCCCTGCAGGAATTTGGCAGCATCGGCGCCGCGGACGGCGAGAACGCCTTCGTGGGGCAGGGGGCAGAAAAAAGCAGAGTCAGCCATGGGTCATCGCAGGTCAAAAAGTCATGGGTGCATCATAGAGGGGCGCCCGGCAAATGGATAGTTTCGATATGGCGCGACCAAAGCCGACTGGTCCCCCGCTGTCGGGCCTGTATACTTGCGTGCTATTTGAGGAGCGCTCCATGGTCGAAGACGTAGAAATCAATCGCCTCTACTGGCACAGCCGTCGTGGCATGCTCGAGTTGGACGTGTTGTTGGTACCTTTCACTAAAGAGGTGTACGCGACCCTTGATAAGGTGGATCGCGATCTCTACGTCAGGCTGCTGACGTGCGAAGACCAGGACATGTTCGGCTGGTTCATGGAGCGCGCTGAATCGGAAGATCCTGAGCTGCAACGCATGGTTCGGATGATTCTGGATCGTGTCCAGCCCAAGTAATCGCTTTGAATGCCGCTGGCAGGCCTCACGGCTGTTGCTGGCGGCGTACCTGCTGGCCCAGCTGTTCGCGCTGGGTGCCTTGCTGTTTGGCAATCTGCCTTTTTCAAGCCTGGGCCTCGTGTTGTGCCTGGCGCATGCTGCCTGGGTGTTGCCGCGTCATATCCTGTTAACCCACCGTTCGTCGATCCGGGGCCTGCGCCGTGATGAGGACGGCTGGCAGTTATTCAGCGCTGAGCGGGGGTGGTACAGCGTGCAATTGCGGCCTGACAGCCTGGCTTTGCCGTTGATCGTAGTGCTGCGTTACCGGGCGCAAGGTGAATGGCGGGTGCGCTGTATCTGTGTACCGAAAGATTCGCAGGCCGCCGATGTGCATCGGCGCCTGCGGGTGCGCCTGAAGTTCAGCCGCCGTAGGTGGTTGGCACCAGAATAGTGTCACGGGCCTCGGGGAGCATCTGCGGGTAGTCGAGGGTGTAATGCAGGCCACGGCTTTCCTTGCGTTCCATGGCCGAGCGGATCATCAACTCGGCCACCTGGGCCAGGTTGCGCAACTCGATCAGGTCACGGCTGACTTTGTAGTTACTGTAGAACTCATCGATCTCGTCGAGCAGCAATCGCACTCGGTGCTGAGCGCGTTGCAGGCGCTTGTTGGTGCGCACGATACCCACGTAGTCCCACATGAAACGTCGCAGCTCGTCCCAGTTGTGCGCAATGATCACGTCTTCGTCCGAGTCCGTTACCTGGCTGGCGTCCCAGCGCGGCAGGGTGGCTGGCACCGGTATGCGCGGCAGTTGTTCGAGGATGTCGGCCGCAGCTGAGCGGGCGTAGACAAAACACTCGAGCAGCGAATTGCTGGCCATGCGGTTGGCGCCGTGCAGGCCGGTGAAGCTGGTTTCGCCAATCGCGTACAGGCCGGGTACATCGGTGCGACCGTGTTGATCGACCATCACCCCGCCGCAGGTATAGTGCGCGGCGGGCACCACGGGGATCGGGCCTTTGGTGATGTCAATGTTGAACGCCAGGCAGCGCTCGTACACCGTTGGAAAGTGAGTCTTGATGAAGGCTTCGGGCTTGTGGCTGATGTCCAGGTACACGCAGTCGATGCCCAGGCGTTTCATCTCGTGGTCGATGGCGCGCGCTACGATGTCGCGCGGGGCCAGTTCGGCGCGCGGGTCGAAGCGCTGCATGAAGCGTTCGCCATTCGGCAGTTTCAGGTGTGCACCTTCGCCGCGCAGGGCTTCGGTGATCAAAAAGCTCTTGGCCTGCGGGTGATACAGGCAGGTCGGGTGGAACTGGTTGAACTCCAGGTTGGCCACCCGGCAGCCCGAACGCCAGGCCATGGCGATGCCATCCCCGCAGGCCCCGTCGGGGTTGCTGGTATAGAGGTAGACCTTGGCCGCGCCGCCCGAGGCAAGAATCGTGAAGCGCGCGCCGTAAGTGTCGACTTCGCCGCTGGCGCGGTTGAGCACGTAGGCGCCCAGGCAGCGCTCACCTTCCAGGCCCAGGCGCTTTTCGGTGATCAGGTCCACAGCAACGCGTTGCTCCAGCAATTCGATGTTGGGACGTTGGCGCGCTTGGTCCAGCAGGGTCTTGAAGATGGCGGCGCCAGTGGCGTCGGCTGCGTGGATGATGCGGCGGTGACTGTGGCCGCCCTCGCGTGTCAGGTGGAACTCGAAGCCGTTGTCATCGCGGCCCGCATGCTCGTCACGGGTGAAGGGCACGCCTTGGTCGATCAGCCATTGGATGGCCTCGCGGCTGTGCTCGACAGTGAAACGCACCGCATCTTCGTTGCACAAGCCGCCGCCGGCATTCAGGGTGTCTTCGACGTGGGATTGCACTGTGTCAGTGTCATCCAGCACGGCGGCAACACCGCCCTGGGCCCAGAATGTCGAGCCATTGGCCAGGTCGCCTTTGCTCAGTACTGCGATGCGCAAGTGGCTGGGAAGCGTGAGCGCAAGGCTCAACCCGGCTGCACCGCTGCCGATCACCAGAACATCGTGTTGAAACTGTTGGCTCATTTGAAGGATTCCGCAAAAAGCGATCCATAGGGGGGTGGCGCAAACAGGACGCCTGGATCGGCGAATCAAAGGGTCACACGGCCCACTAGTATATAGAGGGGGGGAGCGGCACAATAGCCGGGCGTTCGTGGCAATCTGAGATTACGGTGAACGGCATGGGTAAAATCGGCCGGTTATTGAAACGGGAACTTTTTGCATAAGCCCTGACTCAATAGCAGGTTGCCCGAAAGCTGGGAAAAGGTTGAGTTTATTGGCCCGTCGGGAGCATTGGACGCGTCAGAAAACCGGCGACAAGATTATTCGCGCAGCCGGCGCTGCCCGCGCTGCGTTTTTCGTGTGTGCCAAATCAGTGCATGCCGGAAACTTGCTTGGAGGGGGAGAACTTTTGCGAAAAGTCCGAGTCTATGTTTGCAAGCCTGATCGTTTAGTTATGCAAGCCTCCTTCAAGTTCAACGAGGAGTGTTCATGCTAACCCAGGAAGAGGATCAGCAGCTGGTTGAGCGCGTCCAACGCGGCGACAAGCGTGCATTTGATCTGCTAGTGCTGAAATACCAGCACAAAATTCTCGGGTTGATCGTGCGGTTTGTGCACGACACCCATGAAGCGCAGGACGTCGCACAGGAAGCCTTTATCAAGGCGTACCGTGCGCTAGGCAACTTTCGCGGCGATAGTGCGTTTTATACGTGGCTATACCGCATCGCCATCAACACGGCGAAGAACTATCTGGTGTCTCGCGGACGCCGCCCACCGGATAGTGATGTAAGTTCAGAAGATGCAGAATTTTACGATGGTGATCACGGCCTCAAAGATCTCGAGTCGCCGGAGCGTGCATTGCTGCGCGACGAGATCGAGGGCACCGTTCATCGCACAATTCAGCAACTGCCAGAAGATTTGCGTACGGCGTTAACTTTACGTGAATTCGATGGTCTGAGTTACGAAGACATTGCGAGCGTCATGCAATGTCCGGTGGGGACTGTAAGGTCACGGATTTTCCGGGCCCGGGAAGCCATCGACAAAGCCTTGCAACCGTTGTTGCAGGAAAACTAAAGACAGCGGCGACAGCCAAGAGAGGAACCGCCATGAGTCGTGATGCCCTGCAGGAATCGCTGTCCGCAGTGATGGATAACGAAGCGGATGAACTGGAACTTCGTCGAGTGCTCAACGCATTTGATGATGCCGAAACCCGTGATACCTGGTCTCGTTACCAAGTCGCTCGGGCGGTGATGCACAAGGATCTTCTAATCCCTCGTCTGGATATTGCTGCGGCTGTTTCTGCTGCGCTGGCCGATGAAGCCGTTCCGGCAAAAGCTGCTCGTGGTCCTTGGCGTAGCCTGGGTCGCCTGGCAGTCGCTGCCTCGGTGACTGTTGCAGTTCTGGCTGGTGTTCGCCTGTACAACCAGGACGAAATCGCCGGTGCCGAACTGGCTCAGCAAACTCAGCAACCGGTCATGGCCGGTCCGCAAGTCAAAGGCCCAGCGGTATTGGCCGGCTACAAGGAAAGCTCTGACACCACCGGTCCTATGGCCAATGGTGTGCTTCAAGGGCAATCCGGCTGGCAAGACCAGCGCCTTCCAGGCTACCTGCGCCAACATGCACAGGAATCGGCTTTGAAAGGCACTGAAAGTGCTCTGCCATACGCACGTGCAGCAAGTCTGGAAAACCGCTGAACCATTAAGGAGCTTTATGCGCGCCATACCGCTCCTTACGCTTTTGCTCAGTGGCTGGTTTGCACTCCCCGCCCATGCCGATGAAGCCCAAGACTGGCTGACACGGCTTGGGCGTGCAGAGCAGCAGCAAAGTTTCGCAGGGACGTTCGTTTACGAACGGAACGGCAGTTTTTCTACCCACGACATCTGGCATCGCGTCCAGAACGGTCAGGTCCGCGAGCGGCTTTTGCAGCTTGATGGTTCTGCCCAGGAAGTTGTGCGTGTAGATGGTCGTACCCAGTGTGTCAGCGGCACCCTTGTCGCCGGCCTCGGTAATTCGCGTGATGCGCCTTCACGTGCACTTGATCCAAAAAAACTCAATCAATTCTACGAACTGGCTGTTGTCGGTAAATCCCGCGTGGCCGGTCGTAATGCAGTGATTGTGTCGATCACGCCGCGTGACCAATACCGCTACGGTTTTGAACTGCACCTGGATCGTGACACCGCACTGCCGCTCAAGTCGCTGTTGCTCAATGAGCAAGGGCAGTTGTTGGAGCGCTTTCAATTCACTCGGTTGAATACCTCGACCGCACCCGAAGAGCGCGACTTGCAGCCCACTAGCGACTGCAACCCGATCTCCGTCGCTGATGCTCAGTCGCCGCAGAGCGAGTCTAGCGTGGCGTGGCACTTGGAGTGGTTGCCCCCGGGGTTTGACTTGACCAACAGCACGACCCATAAAGACATCCATACCAAAGCCACAGTCGACAGCTTGATGTATGAAGACGGGCTGGCGCGTTTCTCGGTATTTCTAGAGCCGATCAGTGATGTGAGTGTGACCGAGACCCGCACGCAGCTGGGCCCAACGGTTGCTGTATCTCGTCGGTTGAATACGGTGGACGGGGCGATGATGGTCACGGTCGTCGGTGAAATTCCGATCGGTACCGCCGAGCGCATTGCGCTCTCGGTGCGTGCTGAGAAAAACGCGACCACCAAGCCGTGAGTCGTTAATCCTATGTTCATCCAGGTCTTTCAATGTGTGTCTACGCCGGGTTGGCTGTGCGGAAACATGAAATGTCCGGATCAGCATTTTCACTTGCAAAATTCTTCCATGTTTTTTATAGGTCAGGGTCTGTTGGCCCTGGCCTTGTTTCGTTCGCGGAACGAAGACGTCGGTCGTAGTCTCCGGCGCTTATTGAACCCTGTCGCTCAACCCTGCTCGTCGTAACGGGAGCTGTATGTCGATACCACGTTTGAAATCCTACTTGTCCATTGTCGCCACGGTACTGGTGCTGGGTCAGGCTTTACCTGCGCAAGCGGCCGAGCTGCCTGACTTTACCCAGTTGGTTGAGCAGGCCTCGCCGGCCGTGGTGAACATCAGTACCACGCAGAAACTGCCGGATCGCAAAGTGTCGAACCAGCAGATGCCCGACCTGGAGGGTCTGCCGCCGATGTTGCGCGAGTTCTTCGAGCGCGGCATGCCGCAACCGCGCTCCCCGCGGGGCGGTGGTCAGCGTGAAGCGCAGTCCCTGGGCTCTGGCTTTATCATTTCGCCGGATGGCTACATCCTCACCAACAACCACGTAATTGCCGACGCCGACGAAATCCTGGTGCGCCTGGCTGACCGCAGTGAGCTCAAAGCCAAATTGGTGGGCACCGACCCGCGTTCCGACGTCGCGCTGTTGAAGATTGAAGGCAAGGACTTGCCGGTATTGAAGCTGGGCAAGTCCCAGGACCTGAAGGCCGGGCAATGGGTCGTCGCCATTGGTTCGCCGTTCGGCTTTGACCACACCGTGACCCAGGGCATCGTCAGTGCCATCGGCCGCAGCCTGCCGAACGAAAACTACGTGCCTTTCATTCAGACCGACGTGCCGATCAACCCGGGTAACTCCGGTGGTCCGTTGTTCAACCTGGCGGGCGAAGTGGTCGGGATCAACTCGCAGATCTACACGCGTTCCGGTGGCTTCATGGGGGTGTCGTTCGCAATCCCGATCGACGTTGCCATGGATGTTTCCAATCAGCTGAAAAGCGGTGGCAAGGTCAGCCGTGGCTGGTTGGGCGTAGTGATCCAGGAGGTGAACAAAGACCTCGCTGAGTCCTTCGGCCTCGACAAGCCGGCTGGTGCGCTGGTCGCACAGATCCAGGACGGCGGCCCTGCGGCTAAAGGCGGCCTGCAAGTCGGCGACGTGATCCTGAGCATGAATGGCCAACCTATCGTCATGTCGGCAGACTTGCCGCATCTGGTGGGCGCACTCAAAGCCGGCAGCAAAGCCAAACTGGAAGTGATTCGTGACGGCAAGCGCCAGAACGTTGAGCTAACCGTCGGTGCGATTCCCGAGGAAGGCGCAACGCTGGATGCCCTGGGCAATGCTAAGCCAGGCGCCGAGCGTAGCAGCAACCGTCTGGGTATTGCTGTGGTCGAGCTGACTGAAGAGCAGAAGAAGACCTTCGATCTCAAAAGCGGTGTCGTGATCAAGGAAGTCCAGGACGGCCCCGCCGCCTTGATCGGCCTGCAGCCAGGCGACGTGATCACCCACCTGAACAACCAGGCGATCGACACCACAAAGCAGTTCACAGACATCGCCAAGGCGCTGCCGAAGAACCGCTCGGTGTCAATGCGTGTGTTGCGTCAAGGCCGTGCCAGCTTCATCACCTTCAAGCTGGCCGAGTAATCTGCTAGCCCAATGAAAAGCCCCGCTTTCGGTTAACGAGAGCGGGGCTTTTCATTGGGCGATGGGTTTAGCTCATCATCCCTTTAACCAGGCGTTCCTGTTCGATCAACTCACGTTGACGCGCATCGATACGTGACGACAGCGGGAAGTTGTTGCCCGCGCGCCGCTTGGCGAAATCCAGTTGCTGGATGGCCTGCTGGAAGTCGCCCACCAGAGCAAAGTATTCGGCGCGCGCCTGATGCAGCCCGATGATGTTGCCGGATAAGCCGCGCGTCTCGGCAACCTGGTACCACACGTCCGGATCGTCCGGGCGAGACTTGAGCAAGCCGTCCAGCGCTTTTTCAGCATCGGCGGTACGGTTTTGCTTGAGCAGCAGGTCTACACGCATCTGATTCAGCGGATAGTTGCCGGGGTATTGGGTCAGCATCCGGTCGGTGCGTTGCTGGGCATCGGGCAAGCGGTTGTTATCGATATCGAGCTGAATCTGCGCCAGGTTGTAGGTGATGTCGTTGGGCGCCTTGGCCAGTAAAGGTTGCAGGTTGTCCCGTGCCTGCTTGAACTGTGAGGCTTTGATCTGGGCGATGGCCAAGCCATAACGCGCGACATCGTTCTTCGGGTTTTCGTCGAGTTGCGCCTGGAAGCGCTTGGCGGCGAGCCCTGATGTGTCCTCGTATTGCAGTTGCACCCGTGCGCGGATCAGTTGATAGCGCAGGCTGTCTTCTTTGCCGCCTGGCTTGGCTTGTTCGGCGCGGTTGCGGGTGTCGGCAATCCGAGATTCGGTGACCGGGTGTGTCAGCAAAAACTCCGGCGGCTTGGCGTCGAAGCGGTACTGGCGCCCCAGGCGTTCGAACATGGCGGGCATGGAGCGCGGGTCGTAGCCGGCTTTTTCCAGGTTGAGGATGCCGATGCGGTCAGCCTCTTGCTCATTCTGTCGGGAGAACCGTCGTTGCTCCTGAATGGCCGCGGCTTGGGTGCCGGCAATCGCCGCGATCCCCGCATCGCCGGCGCCGGCCGCTGCCGCAATGATGCCACCGAGCAGGGCGGCCATCATCGGCAGTTGCATGCGCTGCTGCGCTTCAACGCCTCGGGCGAAGTGACGCTGGGACAAGTGCGCCAATTCGTGGGCCATCACCGAGGCATATTCACCTTCGGTCTGGGCGTTGAGAAACAAGCCGCCGTTCACGCCAACGATGCCGCCTGGCGCGGCAAAGGCGTTGAGCTGCGGGCTGTTGATCAGGATGAACTCCAGGCGTCGGTCATTGACCTGGCTGGTCTCGACCAGTTTGTACACGCTGGTTTCGACGTAGTCCTTGAGCTGCGGGTCGTTCAATTGCGAAACCTGCCCGCGCAGATAGGCCAGCCACGCACGACCCAGTTGATATTCCTGTTGTGGCGAGACAATGGCAGAACTGGCGTCGCCAAGCGACGGCAGGTCGTCAGCGAAGCCTGGGGAGGCCAGCAGGCAAGCCAGCGTCAGCAGGGTGGGGCGCAAAAAAGTCATGCACAAAGCCTTTCGACAAAGACCTTACTGTAGCCGGACACTGAGCGTCGGACCAGATATTCTACGCACCCATAACCGATGCCCGGAGTAAAACCATGACTGACGCTGTAGCCTTTGATGCCGAACTCGATGCCAGCGGCCTCAATTGTCCTTTGCCGTTGCTCAAGGCCAAGCTGGAGCTCAATCGACTGGCCAGTGGCGCAGTGCTTAAGGTGATCGCCACGGACGCAGGTTCCCAGCGAGATTTCCGCACATTCGCCAAGTTGGCCGGCCACACCCTGCTGCACGAAGAAGACGCCGCCGGTGTGTACCGTTATTGGTTGCGCAAGGCCTGAATGGTTTGTCCCTATGTCCGAGGTTGATTGATGTTCAAAGTGTTACGAGACTGGATCCAGCGCTACTTCTCCGATGAAGAAGCCGTTGTGCTGGCCGTCCTGCTGTTCTTGGCGTTTACGGCCGTGCTCACCTTGGGCGGTATGCTCGCGCCGGTCCTGGCGGGGATGGTATTGGCGTATTTGATGCAGGGCCTGGTCACCACCTTGGAGCGCTTGCGCTTGCCGGGTGGCGCGGCGGTGGGGCTGGTGTTTGCCTTGTTCATGGGGCTGTTGGTGGTGTTTATCGTGGTGGTGTTGCCGCTGCTGTGGCACCAATTCATCACCCTGTTCAACGAGTTGCCGGGCATGCTTGCCAAGTGGCAGTCGCTGTTGCTGCTGTTGCCGGAGCGCTACCCGCACTTGGTATCGGATGAGCAGGTGCTGCAGGCCATTGAAGTGGCGCGCGGTGAAATCGGAAAGTTCGGGCAATGGGCACTGACCTTTTCCCTGTCCAGTTTGCCATTGCTGGTCAACATCATGATCTACCTGGTGCTGGTGCCGATCCTGGTGTTTTTCTTCCTTAAGGATCGCGCGATGATCGGCCGCTGGGTAAGTGGCTACTTGCCGCGTGAACGGGCATTGATTGCCCGGGTGGCGGAGGAAATGAACCGGCAGATCGCCAACTACATCCGTGGCAAGGTCATTGAGATCATTATCTGCGGCGGTGTGACGTACATCGCCTTTATCGCCCTGGACCTGAATTACGCCGCCCTGCTGGCGTTGCTGGTCGGCATTTCGGTGGTGGTGCCGTATGTGGGCGCGGTGGTTGTGACGGTGCCGGTGGCGTTGATCGCGTTGTTCCAGTGGGGCTGGAGCGATCAGTTTATTTACCTGATGGCGGTGTACGGCATTATCCAGACCCTGGATGGCAACGTGCTGGTTCCGCTGCTGTTCTCCGAGGCGGTCAATCTGCACCCGGTGGCGATCATCTGTGCAGTGTTGTTGTTTGGCGGGTTGTGGGGATTCTGGGGGGTGTTCTTTGCAATTCCCCTGGCAACGCTGTTCAAGGCAGTGTTGGACGCTTGGCCGCGGCGAGAGCCGGTGGTGGCGCCTTTGCTCTGAATGGGAGCGAGGGAGCCTGGCTCCCCCGCTGACCCGATCAGGCCTCGTTCAAGGCCTGCGCGGCGGCCAATACAGCGTCAACATGGCCAGGCACTTTCACGCCGCGCCACTCCTGACGCAGCACGCCATTTTTGTCGATCAGGAAGGTGCTGCGATCAACACCCAGATATTCCTTGCCGTACAGCTTCTTCAGCTTGATCACATCAAACAACTGACAGACGGCCTCATCCTTGTCGCTGATCAGCTCGAAGGGGAATGCCTGTTTGGCCTTGAAGTTCTCGTGGGACTTCACGCTGTCGCGCGATACACCAAACACTTCGGTATTGGCCGCCTGGAACGCTGCATAGTGATCGCGAAAGCCCTGGCCTTCAGTGGTGCAGCCCGGGGTGCTGTCCTTCGGATAGAAGTAGATCACGACCTGCTTGCCCTTGAGTGCGGCAAGGCTGAAGGTCTGGCCGCTGGTGGCCTGGGCCCCGAAATCGGCGACCGGTGTATCGATGACTACCGCCATGAAAGCTTCCTTACATTGGGTTCTGTGGGCGCCATGGCTCGATCAGTGCGTCGAGGTTCAGGGCATCGGCGAAATCCAGGAATTGGTCGCGCAACCAGCTGATCTGCACACCGGCCGGCAAAGTCACGGTAAACGTGGCGTTGAGCATAGTGCCGCCGGTTTGCGGGGCCTGGTAGGTGTCGCAGGTCAGGTTTTCCAGCTCGACGTTATGGTCGATAAAGAACTGGCACAGCTCGTTAACGATATCCGAGCGGTAGGCAGAGCTGACGTAGGCCACGTAAGGCAGGGCCTGCGGGCGATTCTCCAGTGCGGCGCTGCGCACCACGTTGACGGTGAAGTCGTGCTTCTTGGCCAGGCCCGGCAGGCCGGTCTCCAGGCGCGCCAGGGCATCCCAGGTGCCGGAGATCTGCAACACCAGCGCGCTGCACTCGCCGTGGCGGGTCAGGCGGGAAGTCACGACGGCGCAGCGGTTTTCATGGCTGGCGCGGCACAGGACGTTGGTCAGCTCCATGGGGTTGGCGCCGAGGGCACTGATAACAAGGAATTGTTCGCGAACTGTGGGGGTGGACATGCAGCCTTCCTAAACGATGAGCGGTCGATACTGTGAGGGCCGTATCGATCAAAGGATCAAGGGTAGCGAAAAGCGTCGCCAAGGGATAGGAGGTGGCGTTTTCATTGCGTGATCGGCTGGATTTCACCGTGCTGAAACCAGCACTTGTGCCCAATGATGGCATTGCTCATCGTTTAGTTGCGCCAGAACGCATCCTCACGTGGTACTTCGCTTGTGCAAGCATCTTGGCGCCAGTACCATTACGGCTCTCTTTTTCCGGCAGGAGCGGTTGCATGATTGCGGGCAGTATGGTGGCACTGGTCACACCCATGGATGCACAAGGTCATCTCGACTGGGACAGCCTGGGCAAACTGGTGGACTTCCACCTGCAAGAAGGCACCAACGCCATCGTTGCGGTCGGCACCACAGGTGAATCGGCCACTCTCGATGTGGAAGAACACATCAAGGTGATCGAGTTCGTGGTCAAGCGCGTTGCCGGCCGTATTCCCGTGATCGCCGGTACGGGCGCCAACTCGACGCGTGAAGCGATCGAGCTGACCAAAAACGCCAAGAAGGCCGGGGCCGACGCCTGCCTGCTGGTAACACCGTACTACAACAAGCCGACCCAGGAAGGCCTGTACCAGCATTTCAAGGCCATCGCCGAAGCCGTCGACATCCCGCAGATTCTCTATAACGTGCCCGGCCGTACCGCGTGCGATATGCAGGCCGCGACCGTAATTCGCCTGTCCACCGTGCCGAACATCATCGGCATTAAAGAGGCCACCGGCGACCTGCAGCGTGCCAAGGACATCCTGGCTGGCGTAAACAGCGATTTCCTGCTGTATTCCGGTGATGACGCCACCGCTGTCGAGCTGATCCTGCTGGGCGGCAAGGGCAATATCTCCGTGACCGCCAACGTGGCCCCGCGTGCCATGAGCGACATGTGCGCCGCCGCGCTCAAGGGTGAGGTCGCTACTGCCCGAGCGATTCACGAGAAACTGACGCCGCTCAACAAGACTTTGTTTATTGAATCCAACCCTATCCCCGTGAAATGGGCGCTGACTGAAATGGGCCTGATGCCGGACGGTATCCGTCTGCCGCTCACCCGTCTCAGCGAAGCCTGTCACGAACCGCTGCGACAGGCCCTGCGCCAGTCCGGCGTCCTGGTTTAATTGAGGAAGCACTACGCATGAAGCGATTGGCCGGACTTTCCGCACTTGCCTTGATTATCTCCAGCACCAGTGGCTGCGGTTGGGTCTGGGGCCCGGAAGGCTACTTCCGTGACCGCGGCAGCGATTACCTGGAAGCACAACCCACCAAACCGATGCAACTGCCGCCGAACGTCAACGTCGCCAAGCGTCTTGACCCGTTGCTGCCGATTCCGCGCAACGTCGCCGACGACACCGCCAAAGGTGAGTACGTCGTGCCACGTCCACAGCCGATCTCGGCCGTGGCCGATGCCAGCGACTACAGCCTGCAGAAGAGCGGTGACTCGCGCTGGATCGTGGCTCAGCGCCCGCCTGCAGAAGTCTGGCCGGTGGCTGTGCAGTTCTTCCAGGACAACGGTTTTCGCATCGACGAGCAGCGTCCGCAGACCGGCGAGTTCACCACCGCATGGCAGCAGGGCAGCGAACTCTCCGCCACCATGGCCAAGCGCCTGCAGGCTGGCGGTGTAGCTGCCGACAGCGAAGCCCGTGTACGGGTGCGCATCGAGCCAGGCGTGCAGCGCAATACCAGTGAAGTCTACGTGGTGAGCGCCGAGCGTCCTGCCGGCAGCACCGCCAACGTCGATTTCACCAACCGCTCGGTCAACACCGGCGTTGACTCGGCACTCGTCGACGAAATGCTGGCCAGCATGAGCCGTATCTCCGAGAAAGGTGGTTCCGTCTCCCTGCTCGCCGCACGTGATTACGACACCCCAAGCCGTGTCAGCCTCACCGAGGACGGCAGTGGCAACGTGGTGCTGAACCTGGGTGAAGACCTGGACCGTGCCTGGGCCAGCGTCGGCCGCGCGTTGGAGCAGGGGCCTTGGCGCGTTGAAGATATCAACCGCAGCCTGGGCCTGTACTACATCAACGTGGCTGAAAAGGCCGAGCGCAAAGACGACGAGCCAGGTTTCTTCGGCAAATTGTTCGGCAGCAAGCCGACCAAGGAAGAAATCGAGACCCGCGCCGAGCGTTATCAGGTTCGTTTGAGCAAGGTGGGCGAGACCGTACAAGTCACCGTCGAGAAAAACATCAATACCGTTGCGCCGGCTGAAACAGCGCGCAAAGTATTGGGCGTGATTCAGGACAACCTGGGCTGATCCGATGCGTTTTGCTGTTCTCGGTAGCGGTAGCCAAGGGAACGGCACGCTGGTCGCCCATGACGACACGTACGTACTGATCGATTGTGGTTTCTCGTTAAAAGAAACTGAGCGGCGCCTGCTGCGGCTGGGGGTTCACCCCGCGCAGCTGAGCGCGATCCTGGTGACCCACGAACATGCCGACCACGTGCATGGCGTGGGTTTGCTGTCTCGGCGCTACAATCTTCCGGTGTACTTGAGTCGCGGTACCTTGCGCGGGATGCGCAAACCCATTGAACCTGCAGGTTTCCTGGCCGGTGGTGAGCAACTGCAGATCGGTGCACTGAGCATCGATGTGATTGCCGTGGCGCATGACGCCCAAGAGCCCACGCAGTACGTCTTCAGTGATGGGCAGCGACGGTTCGGTGTGCTGACTGATCTGGGCTCTTATTGCAGCAAGGTGCTGGACGGCTATCGCGACCTCGATGCGTTGATGATCGAGTCCAACCACTGCCGAGACCTGCTGGCTCGCGGTCACTACCCGTACTTTCTCAAGCAGCGGGTCGGCGGCGAACTGGGACATTTGAACAATCATCAGGCAGCGTACCTGGTGTATGAGTTGGGCTGGCAAGACCTGCAACACCTGGTCCTGGCCCACCTGAGCAGCAAGAACAACCTGCCGACGCTTGCCCGGCAATGTTTTGTCGACACCCTTGGGTGCGACCCGGACTGGCTGCAACTGGCCGATCAAGATTCAGGGCTCGACTGGCGACACATCGCCTAGCCCACCTCACTCAAAGCGGAGCCCATCATGGAAAAACGTGAAGAACTCTACCGCGGCAAAGCCAAGTCGGTTTACAAGACCGATGACGCTAACCGCTTGATCCTGCTGTTTCGCAACGACACCTCGGCGTTCGACGGCAAGCGCATCGAACAGCTGGACCGCAAAGGCATGGTGAACAACAAGTTCAACGCCTTCATCATGCAGAAACTCGAAGAGGCCGGCATTCCGACCCAATTCGACAAACTGCTGGGCGACAACGAATGCCTGGTGAAGAAGCTCGACATGATCCCCGTCGAGTGCGTCGTGCGTAACTACGCCGCCGGCAGCCTGGTCAAGCGCTTGGGTGTGGAGGAGGGCATCAAGCTCAACCCTTACACCTTCGAACTGTTTCTGAAGGACGACGCCAAGGGCGACCCGTTCATCAACGAATCCCACGTCGTGGCGTTCGGCTGGGGCACCGCTGAGCAACTGGCGCGCATGAAGGAGCTGTCCCTCAAGGTCAACGACGTGCTGAGCAAGCTGTTCGACGACGCAGGCCTGTTGCTGGTGGACTTCAAGCTGGAATTCGGCGTGTTCCACGACGGCTCCATCGTCCTGGGCGACGAATTCAGCCCGGACGGCTGCCGCCTGTGGGACAAAGACACCAAGAAGAAGATGGACAAAGACCGCTTCCGCCAGGGCCTCGGTGACGTCATCGAAGCCTACGAAGAAGTCGCCAATCGTCTCGGCGTACCGCTTTAATCGACGCAAGCATCTGATAGCACGGAAAAAAATCGCTTCCGCGCTTTGCATCCACCAATCATGCTGTTATGATGCGCGCCGTTGGAGAGATGCCAGAGTGGCCGAATGGGACGGATTCGAAATCCGTTGTACCTTCACCGGTACCTAGGGTTCGAATCCCTATCTCTCCGCCATTATTGAATAAGACTAAGCCCCTGTAATCGTTAGAGATTACAGGGGCTTTTTCGTTTTCGGCGTTTTGTTTAGGGCAAATTTAGGGCAGAAATCCATCGTGGTAAACCGTTCTATACCGGGCCATGCCTTCCACTGATGCCAATCTGATACTCTCCCGTTAACCGGAATATCGGATTGTCAGGGAGCTAGAAGGATGAGTTACGACGCTAAGGTTTTTAACGTGATGGTTGCTTCACCTGGGGATGTCCTAGCTGAGCGAGCAGTTTTCCGTGAGGTCATCCACGAATGGAACGCCGTCCATTCTGAAGCGAGGAAGGTTGTACTCATGCCAGTCGGTTGGGAAACTCATTCTTCTCCGGAAATGGGGGGCGGCCCTCAAGACATCATCAACAAGCAAGTACTTCACAGCTGCGATCTTTTGGTAGGTATTTTCTGGACTAAAGCCGGCACTCCTACAACGGAGTTTGCCAGTGGAACGATTGAGGAGATTGAAAGGCATTTAGCCGCTGGGCGCTTGGCTATGTTGTATTTCTCCAGTACACCAGCTGTGATGGATGATGTTGATCAAGAGCAGTATCAAACTCTGAAGGCATTTAAAGCATCCTGTCGAGGGCGTGGCCTGTTCGAGTCTTTTGAAAGTCTCGCTGAGTTTCGTAGTAAGTTCTCCAGACAACTGCAACAAAAACTCAACGCTCACGAAATGTTCAAGCTTGCACAGGTTCAGCTTCCGAGTGCAAAGCCTGGGCCACTAGGCACTTTTCCTGCGGCGACTCAGTCGCTGACGTTGGAAGCTAGAACTCTGCTGAAAGAAGCAAGCCAGGATCCGCAGGGCCAGATTATCTATATTCACCTTTTAGGCGGATCTGTGCTGCAATCAAACGGTAAAAGCTTCATAGAGAGTGCTGAGCGCCGAGTGATTGCAAGGTGGGAGGCTGGGTTGAATCAACTCAAGAGCGAAGGGCTGATCATTCCGCGGGGAAAGGGCGAGATCTTCGAGATCACGGCAAAGGGTTATGAGTTCGCCGATAAATTAGACTCCTGAAAAGAATGTCAAAATAGACTTGAGATGCGCTGCAACGCATCTCGATCTCTAGTTCAGCCATCATTGTTTTCCCGGAAACCCAGCATCTTCGAAACGATACCCGCCATGCTCTTGGTGTCCTTCGGTATCCATCGCCCGTAATGCTTTCGTACCATAGTTGTATCGGCGTGCCCCAGTTGCCTGGCCACCCATTCGACCGGAACATAACTTGACAGCATCTGGCTGGCAAACGTGTGGCGGCATTGGTTGGCACCTCGGTGGCGAACCTCTGCTTTTTTAAGATGGGCAGTGAACCAGTTGCTCAAAGTTTTGCCGTTCCAAAGTAACCCGCTGGTCGAACTGCGGAAAAGGAACCTGACCTTCATCTTCTTGGACGTGATGTTGTCGCGCTGGATAACGGTGATTTCCTCGGCTACCGTGTCCTTGGCGGCGGCAACTATCTCCCGCATCAGTGCTAGGGCCGGGTCTATAAGCTCGATGACTCGAACCCTGGAGCGCTCTTTGGGGACTTTGAACTCGCCCACGACCAATGCGCGTCGCACGTGCACCAGGCCGGCATCCAGGTCTACATCTTCAGCGGCAAGCCCAATTAGCTCTGAAAGGGACATCCCGGTCCAGCAGTTGAACTCAATCATCCTGGTATCAGGCCGGCGGTTGGTGTCCGTCTTGCTGATCAGTTCGATCTCGGTGCGACTGAAGGGGTCGGCATGCTCCAGGTCGACATCCGATCCGACGTTACTGATCCTGTCGAGTGGATTGGCCTTCAAGATGCCGTCGCCGAAGGCGTCCGCCCACACACCACGAACGACGGTGAAAATGTCGTTTACTGTCTTCGGGGCCAGGCCCTGTTTGAGCAGTTGTGCTTGAAACAACTCAATGTCGCTCTTGCTGATGTCGACGATTCGACGTTTGCCGAACTTCTTTTCTACGTGCACAGCCTTGCTCACGTAGTTGATGACAGTGCTCGACGCTTTAAGCGCGCGCTGAACCTCCAGCCAGCGCTCAATGCCTTCCTTTACAGTGCGCTTGAGCGAAGGGCCGCCGGTTCCAGTGAACATCGCGGCCCTTGGCGAGTTGGGAAAGTGAGCCGCATAGTCGAAGCGGCCCTCTTTGATTTCCGCGAGAATGGTGCGCCGCTTGTTGTCGGCATACGAGATCGCGGACTTATTGACTTTCGAGATGCCTTCCAAAGGTTCCCTGCACCGCTGGCCGTTAAAGATGAACCAAATGCGTAGCTGCTTGCCATTCATCTCAACGCCGGTCGGCATCTTGTCGATCATGGCTTTCCTTCCATCCAGCGCTCAATGGCCGCGCGGTTGTATACGATCACGTTGGCTGGGTCGTAACGCCAGTGTTTACCCTCTAGCCACAGGCCTCGGGTGCGATATTTGCGAACCGCTTCGGTGCTTAGGCCGAAGACTGGGTACAGCAGATCCTGGCGAAACCAGGCGCCTGGTGTGATGTGGAAGTCGAGTTTCTCTGCTGCGCTCATTGTGATTTCTCTCCTGTGCGTCGGCCGATGCCTTCGGCCAGGCGCTGCTTGCTGCACTTCTGGTGGTTGCCGTGTGCTCGCGACTTGTCGCATTTGTCGCAGCTGACGTTGAGGTCGAGGGGAGGCATTTGTCCGCTACCTATTTGGACTGTTCGGCGACGGACGATCATGCGGCACTTTCCTGTGCTTCCCGTTCCAGAGTGCCTGCCATGGCGAGAGCTTGGTCACGGAGCGCAACGGTATCTCGTTCGAGTTTCTTGCCTGTGCGAAATGCGCTGAATGTCTCGGCCGCGATACGCAGTTGTTCGGCGATGGCCAGCAAAGTCTGACGTTCCGCTTCCCCAAGTTTTGAGGCGGCCAATGCGCGCTCGTAGTGGGAATACAGTTGCATATGGCGGTCCTGCGCCTGATCAAGCGACCGCTTTAGGTCCAGGATCGTCTCTGAACTATCTAATTGCTGAATGGCCTTGCCTTCGTCGGTACCTTCGATGCGGCCATCGTTAAGGCCACCGCGATAGCCTGCCAAATAAGTAAGACCAACAAGTACGGTCAGAACGATCAGTGCGCAAATCTGAATTGTTGTCATGTGCTGTGTACCTCGGTAGTGCCTGCCGCCGGACAGTTTTGGTGAGAGGACGGCGGCGGGGTGTTGCAGGGAGTTAGTTAGATCGTGGCTTCATAGAGCGGCACATCTTTGATGGCGCTTTCGATCTTGGCGCGCACGGCGTTGTAGGCCTCCTCAAGCACCTTGTCGGCGCGCACCAGTTCGTACCACATGACCAATCGACCTTCCTGGATGCGGTAGCGGAAGCGAGCGGGCACGCAGAAGGCGTCACCACCGAGGAATGGTTTGAGCGCGATGAAGAACTCTTCGGGGATACGCAGTTGGCCAGCTTCGCCGGCGCGCCCGTCAATTTCTTCGTTATAGGTCAGTTGCACCTGGCCGTTGTCGAGGCGAGTACCTTGGCGGAACGTGATGTTCTTCTTTGCTTCCAGGGTGCGGCTGATTTCGAGCATATCGGCAGCGCTTGGGGTGTTCTCATGCTCGGGGTGGTGGGTGATGTCCTTCACGTTGTCTTCGATGAATTCAGCGAAGGTGGCCTGGTCCATGCGCTTGCGGTCTTTTTCCTTCCAGTTGCCCCATTCCACTGTGGTCGGGCAGCGGTACGTCGCAACGTGTTCGCGCCAGGCGGGTGCCGCTGGATCGTGGTAGTCGATGACCGCGATGAAAGTGCGGCCCTCTGGGCCGTTGCAAAAAACTGCCGTGGCCTGGGTGGAAAAGCGATTCACGTAGCTGATGAACGACTCCGCGTCGAGCACAGTGAGCTTCTGCTTGATGCGCGAGGGAGCTGGCAGCAGGTGTTCCAAGCTTTCGATGCTTACTCCGCTCGGTACGAGTGCCAGCGGGGCAAGGATGCCCGGAACCTCGATTGGTTTGCCGAGGGACTGAGCCAGGGTGACCAGGTGCTGTAGGGCTTGTTGCATTGGATGTGCTCCAGTGGGTGACGATTTGGTGAGAGGTTTGTGGGGTGGGTGTTATTGGCTGACCTGGCGCAAAGCTCCAGGGCCGGGTTCGTCCTCGACACTGCGCAGCGGGATTTCCTGCTGGCGTGGGTCGCGACGGGTGATGTTGCCTTCGGGTGTGAGGAAGAACAGGGACGTGCCGCGAGCTAGAACGGGCTCTTTGGCTTTAACGTCTGCCTTCACAGTCATCTGGCCGCCGCCATCGGGCTTGTAGGTGAGCTTGATGATCAGGTCGCCACCTTTGCCGGTCATGCGGATGGCGTCGATCAGGCTGTGCTGTGCCTCTGTCAGTTCGTCCAGCAGGCCGCCGGCCTCGATGTCTCGCAGGGTGTCCATAAAGGGACGTGCTTTGGTGCTCATGTGCTGTGCCTCATTGGCTGTGTCGCCCCTGGTCGGCAGGGGCTACCGTTTGAATCAGGCCGCTTGCTTCGTCGCTTGGGCGTCGAGGTAGTCAGCCAGGTCGTGCAGGTAAACGACTGGCTTGGCGCGGGCCGAGCAGTGCAGCCGCTTGACCACCAGCGCAATCCGACCGGCCTTGATTTCGCTCAGCAGGTAGCGGTCGGTGCGGATGTGCGTGAAGTACTGTTCGCGCACGGCGGTCAAGGTTGGGCACGGTGTGGCGAACTGGCGCCGGAGTTGTTCCAGGGTGGTGGTCACGTGCGTTCCTCCCCATGCCCCTCCTTTTGAGGCACCAGCTTGAGGCGGATTAATTCGGCGAGGCCTTCTTTGCTTTTGCCCTTGGCCGCTGCCAGGACGTTGCCCAGGGCGTCTGCGACGACGGCGCCGTATGGGTATTCCGGGCACTTGACCGGCGTCACGTAGGCGACCTGACCTTCTGCTATCACTGCGTCAACGCAGCGGAACACTTCGGCCAACTCGACCGACACGCAGGGCAATGACTCCAGCAATGCGACAGCTTCGGCTGAGGCGCCAATCAGCGTGGCGCGGCTGATCACCGTCGGGTGGTTGAGGTACATCGGCACCAATTTCAGAGCGCCTACAGCGGAGTTGATGGCGTTCGGCTTCATGCTGCTGCGTCCTTCTTGGTGATGGTGATGTCCAGCTTCTTGGCGATCCACTCAACACCCGCTTCCTTGACCATCACCACGGAGTAGTGGGTGTAGTTGCTGAGTGTTGGATTCCAGCGGCTGCGTGGGTCGGAGAACAGGTATCCGCGCTCGCGGTGCGCGCTGGCCAGATCGCCAGACGAATTGATCACGCCGAGTTCCCGCAACCTGGTGCGGAAGGCGCGGGGCTTGAGCCCGAGCAAAGCAGCTGTTTGATCCAGGGTGCGGTTCATGGCTGCGACCTCAGGCAGACAGCTGTTTTGGTTGTTGCTGCCGTTCCCGAATCATGAGGAATACCTCATCAAGCGAACGCAAGAACTCCTCGATAGTGCCGTTGTTGAACATCAACAGGTCATCCTTGGTGCCCGCGACACCGGCTTCGCTGACGTGGGGATTCACGGCCTGGGCGTCGGCCCGGCTTATGTGAACGATCGTGCCGCCGCGGCGCCTGATGAGGTCAGCTTCGTTCTCAAAGCGCACGTCGCTGACAACGAAGCCGAGTACCGCCCCGAGAGCCTTCGTCATGTAATCGAGGTTCTGTTCGGCGAGCTTCACCCAGACATCTGGGTGCACGGTATTGCGTGCCCACTCGGTACCCATCGACTGCATCAGTTGACGCGGCGAACGCTCCAGCCAGGCCAGAGGCTGCTCCTTGCGGTCGCCTTCGAAGTCGGTAGGGTCGAGGTTGAAGATCGCCATCAGGCCATCGCGGAGCGGATCAGCGAATGCGTAGTGCTCCAGCAGGTAAGTGCCAACCAGGTGCTCGGCTGCGGTCGACTTGCCGGAGCGGGCACTGCCAGTGAGGCCAATCAGAAGAGGCTTCATGCTGCGTTGCCTCCCCATGGGCCCTGGTCATCGCTGGCAACCGCTGCCGGGGCGCGTGCAATAGTGGCGCGACCCAGATTGACGATGACCAAAAGGCCAGTGCTGCGCTGGATGCGTTCTACGGCGGCGGGGCTGGTTGCCGCCGCCGGGTGAAGGTAGACCGGGCAGCGGGTGTTGCTGTGCTGTGTGGTTTGCATGGCTCGTACTCTTTGGTGAGAGGTAGATACGAGTGCAAAATTAGTATTACTGATTTAATAAGTCAACAGTATCACTTATAAAATGAGTTAAATAAAAGTAGTAGTCGAAAAAAAAAGCCCCAGTGGGGCCTTTTCGATTGAGGTGATTCAGAGCATGACGGAATACCAGAACACCTTCCCGATGACGCGTATGTGTTGCTGAACGTAGTCGCCTTCATAGCGCTCGTCTGGATGCTCTTCAGTGTTATAGCTTCGAAGACGTAGCCCAGAACCTGGCAGCCGGTAAAGGAGCTTCACGCGGAGCTGTCCGTCATGATCGATTGCGTACATCTTTCCGTCTTGAATGGTTGTGTTCGCAGTGTCTACGCCAACGGTGCTGCCGTCCGGAAGCACGGGTTCCATACTGTTGCCAGTCACTGGTACGCATCCTGCTGCCGCAGGATCAATGCTCTTTCTCTTCAGCGTTCGCTTGCCAAAACGCAACTTTCGGCCGTTTGTTTCAAGCATCACCTCGGAGCCCTTACCTGCCGACAATTCCACTTCCTTAAAGAATGGTAGCTCGACTTCATCAGGGCCGAGCGGGGTGTCATCGTCCCAAGCCTCGATTGGGTGTATTTCCCAATCGGTGTTTCTGGTTTTTTCTGAGGCTCCCTCCCGATGCCTTAAGCGAGGCATTTCTGCAAGCCCTGCTAGGCGCGGACTGACCTCGTCGAGAGAAAAGCCCAGCACGTTGGCAAATTTGATGAGCGCTCCGATGTTAAGTGGAATGCGGCCATTCAAGTACTGACTCACGACGCTTTGTCCAGACCACTCGCAGAGATCGGCGATTTTGTCCTGGGTGATGGATGGGTCTTTCCGCTTGCGATCCTGATAAATAGCCTTCAAGCGCATGGCTTCGGCTTTTCGGGTCTCGTCATCGGCAACAAGTGGGATTGAGATAATCATGCGTCCCAATTTATAAGGAAGGCTTATTTTTTCAAAATAGTGATGCGTCTTTTTTCTTGCTGTTTAAAAGAAGTAACACTAATATCTATGCCGCAACGCCCATTCGAGGAAACGTGGATGGCTAACGAAATAGGTATCCCTCTGGAGAAATTTGCAGAGGGAAAGACTCAACCAGAGCTGGCTTTACTCATTGGGGTTTCGCAAAGCGCTGTGTCTCAAATGCTCAACTCGGCTCGGGATATTCGTGTTCGGGTTGACGAGAAAGGGGCGTGTTCTGCGGTAGAGATTCGTCCAATCGGATCTCGACGCAAGCCCAAAGCGGCTTAAACAGGTGTCGAGCTGGGGCCTCTCACCAAAGAATCCCCCAGCCCGACTACGACGATACACAGCACATGCACATCGGTCGTGGTCGTAGGATAGGGCGTGCCCGTTTCTATGGCTAGACCGTAAAAGGGGTATTTACGGTTATGAGTCGAACAGATCAATTACCGGCCACCGCGCCGGTTCTTTCACTTCGCAAAGCCATCTACCGCGCGGCCCATGATTACAAAGGTGGTGTGACCGCCTTGGCGCTCGACATGGTGATGGATTACGACAGCCTGCAAAAGAAGGTAAAGCACGACTTCGAACAACGCTGGCTGGATCCTGATGAGCTTGAGGAGCTTATCCGGCTTACGGGAAATTCTCTGCTCCTGGATGCGCTCATGCGGCCCGCCGGTATGGTCTGGTACAAACCTGAGGCGGCGGCGCCTACCAAGACGGCGTTGCTTGCCGTCAGCAAGGTGCTGCACGAGACTGGCCTGTTCGTGTCGAGCATGCATGAAGGTGCTGCGGACAACATCTGGGAGCTGCATGAAGTCCAGTTGCTGGAGAAACACGGCGCTGATGTGATCCGTGCTGTGCTCGGCATCATGGCCGGCGCACGCGACGCCATGGAGGCGCGCGTTCATGGCTGATATGTCTGACATCATCGATGTAGCCAACGAGCAGGCCGAATACTTCCTGCAAATGGCGCTTGCCCGCCGCCCGCGCCCAACGTACGCCGTCAGCGCGCAAATCTGCGAGGATTGCGACGAACCTATCCCGCTGCTTCGTCAGCAGGCGATACAGGGTTGTGCAACCTGCGTCAGTTGTCAGGGGTTGCGGGAGCGGCGGCGATGAGTGAGCAATCCACCAGCACAGCGATATCGTCCTGGGCTCGCCGTTACATCGAAACCTTTAACCTTGCCCTGGTCCCAATTGACCCGGGCGAAAAGGCGCCGAAGGGCATGGGCTGGAACAAGCCGGGTGGTTACATCACTGACCCGGCGGCCGCCGAAACATTCTGGCAACGCAATCCCAATCACAACATGGGCGTAGTGCTCGGGCCCAGCCGTGTCTGCTCGTTGGACGTGGACGATGTGCAGTGGACGCGGTTTGTATTGTTCGACCAGATGGGCCTCGATCTAGATGCCATGGCAGTGGTCTATCCGACCATCGTGGGCAACCCTTTGCGGTTCCGCGTGCTGTTCAAAATGCCGGATGACATTGAGCTGACGCGCCACTCGCTTTCTTGGCCCAATGAGAAAGACCCCGATGGGTCGATTCACAAGGGGTTGATGGCTCGCGCGAAAGCGGCAAAAGAGCAGGGGAATGCTGCAGGCGAGGCTGCTGCGAAAGCCGAGGCTGATGAATACAAACGCTTCACGGTGTTTGAACTTCGTGCGGGCCTGGTGCAGGACGTGTTCCCGCCATCGATTCACCCAGGCACTGGCAAGTCGTACACCTGGCGCACGCCGCCGAATGCTGCAGATGGTCTGCCGGTGCTTACCAACGAGCTGCTGAACATTTGGCAAAATTGGGATGTGTTCAAACGCAACGCCGAGGCCGCGTGCCCTTGGGCACCGAAACCGAAGAAGCCCGCCGCGAAACCTATCAAGCGTGCTCCACCTGCTGACGGCAAACCTTCGGTGATTGATGAATTCAACCGATGCCACGATGTGGAAGAGCTGTTGCGTGCCCACGATTACATCAAGCGCGGTAACAAATGGCTGTATCCACACAGCAGCACCGGGCTACCTGGTGTGACGGTCACCGACCGCAAGGTCTATTCGCACCATGGCGCGGATCCGTTGGCCAACGGTCACCAGAATGACGCGTTTGAGGTGTTTTGCCTGCTGGACCACGATGGCGATCAGTCGAAGGCGGTGAAGGAAGCCGCCCGGATGTTGGGTATGCAGCATGCGTCGCGCCCAGCCACACAAGATCTTCCCCCGGCCCCATCGGCGGATGCCAGCGAGCCGGACTCCAGTGCGACGGCAAGTGAGGCCGCTCCTGCTGATGATGGGGGGGCGGGGGAGGTGCTGACCTATGAACAAGTACTGCGGCGTTACGTGCTGGTCGAAGGCACCACGCAAGTGTGGGATCTCGACAAGGCGCGGGTGATGAAGAAAACCGCGTTTGAGGCTCGCGTCGGCAAGCCATTGGCGAAACAGTGGGTCGACGATACCAGCAAAAAGCTGATCTCGGATGACAAGGTCAAGGAGATCGAGCAAGCCCGCAAGATGGCTGGCAAGAAGGGTGGTGCACTGAACCTGGAGCCGATTGAACGGTACGTGTACATCGATGGTACCAAGGATGTTTGGGACCGGGAAAAGAAGCGGCGGGTTGCCGAAGGCGCGGTCAAGATGGCCCTCGGTGATATGTACGGTATGTGGTTGAACAGCCCGGAGCGGCGTGTCGTCGACGTAGAGAACATCGTGTTCGACCCGACGATGACCAAGGATCCCAACGTTTACATCAACACGTTCGACGGGCTGCCCATGGAGCCAGCGCGCGATGATGCCGCGTGCGAGAACCTGCGGTGGTTGATTTCATTCCTTTGCAACCACGACCAGTCGTCACGCGATTGGTTGGTGAAGTGGTTGGCGTACCCGTTGCAGCACCTGGGCGCGAAGATGGATACGGCTGTCCTGGCTCACTCGACGATGGAGGGCTCGGGCAAAAGCCTGCTGTTCGCCGATGCCTTCGGTTTGCTCTATGGGCAGTACGCGGCCACGGTCGGGCAAACTCAGCTCGAAAGCAACTTCAACGCCTGGCAAAGCCGCAAGTTGTGGGCGGTGTTCGAAGAGGTCGTGAGCCGTGATCAGCGTTATAACCAGGTGGGCAAGATCAAACACCTGGTGACCGGCAAGACGGTGCGCATGGAATCGAAGTTCATAAACGGATGGGAAGAAGCCAACCACATGAACGCCGCGTTCCTCAGTAACGAGATTATGCCGTGGCCGATCGCGCCGAGTGATCGGCGAATGCTGGTGTTGTGGCCGATGGAGACTTTGCCGGTGGAGCGCCAGAAGGCCGTTGGCCGGGAGCTGGAGAGCGGTGGTGTGGCGGCGCTTTATGCGTGGTTGCTGTCCGTTGAGCTGGGTGACTTCGACCAGCGCACAAGGCCGCCCAGCACTGATGCGCGTGAGCGGCTGGTGTCGTTGAGTCGAGCCAGCTGGCAGACTTTCCTGTTCCTCTGGCAATACGGCGAGCTTGGGCGTGATATGTGGGGTGCCTGTTTGTCCACCGACCTCTATGCGATGTTCCTGGAGTGGTGCCACCGCAACAAAGAGCATGTGATGAGTCAGACGAAGTTCTCGTTGTTCATCAGCTCGGAGGTGGACAAGACCCGCGCCATCCCCTGGACCGATGGCAGCAATCGCAAGTTCGCGGCGTTCTTCTTTCCCCGCGATGAGCAGGCTTCCCTGCCCCCATCACTCAGCTCGGCCGACCTGGGCAAAGCGGTGGTTGCTTGGCGGGCTGCGGCGCGCCTGGCGGGATGGAGCGTCGACAACTGGGACCACATTAAGGCGGCTGCAGCATGAGTCCGTCTAAAAGTGTGTTGGGTGTGTCGGGTATGTGTTGGGTTGGTTTTAGATGCCCAACACAATTTCAAGCCTTCTATTTCGCGGCTTTCTGCCTTGTGTGTTGGGTGTGTTGGGTTTGGCGTCGCGCACGCGCATGGGCGACGTTATTTGAATCCATGGCGGCAAGATTTTTTTCTTATGCGAGAACCGTTAAACCCAACACACCCAACACACTCAACACATTTGATTTAAAACTATTGAATTTAAAGGGTTTTAGGTGTGTTGGGTTTGTGTTGGGTATGGCGTTTTTTGTGTCGGGTTGGATTTTGACCGGGGGAGCGGGGCGATGATCGAAGAAATCGAAGAACTGATGCAGCATTGGGGTAACCAGTTCAACCAGGTAGGTGACGGCGGCGGTCTTGGTAGCCCGATGGCGACAATTATGGAATGGGGCGGCTCTGCCCCTCGCGGCACTCCGGGATCTCGCGACTTGATGATGGCAACAGGTGGTGGGATGGATCACGCAGCATCGGAGGTCGCGGCTGCCCTCGCGGAGCTGGAGCGGCAGTCCGAAAAAGGGGCGTTGCTCGCTAAACTGGCGCGTAATCGCTATCTGCCTCGGCCTGCGTGGTCTGTACGCTCTCAGTTGCCATTGTTGGGCTTGGGAGATGATGCGGATCGGACGTATAGGAACTGGGTCCACGCTTTGCATCAGCAGGTACAGGTGATCTTGACTGTACGCAGTGCGCCAGGTCGGGCACGGAACAAGCGAGTGAAGTCGCCGGTTACTGACTTAACCCGGGCTTCCGCTGTAGCCCGCGTCAGATCTTGCTGACTGCCGTTCGTCTGGATGGTTTGCCTCAAAGTTGCGTCAACGTGCGTCAAAGGTGCGTCGAGCGTATCAACCGAAAAACACCCCTTTTCGGTTTTTCCGGAGCGGGGTAAAAAGTCCCCACGATATGGAATTTGCGCCTTGGCGCTCCCCGAGCACGTGCTGTGCACTCCGTCCTGGCGTTTGTCATGACACTGAAACCCTGCCCCCCCGGCGGGGTTTTCTTTTTTGTGTTCGGCACACTCCTTCACTTGAGGCACAACATGACAAATGAGCAGCAAGCGCTGGCAGAGATGCCGATCTGGTTAGTGATCGTTCTGGCCCTGGTCGGCGGTGTTTCGGGGGAGATGTGGCGAGCCGATAAGGACGGGGCGCGGGGCTGGGCATTGTTACGCCGCCTCGCGTTGCGATCTGGTGCCTGTATTGCCTGCGGTGTGACCGCGATGATGTTGATGATTGCCGCCGGCATGTCGATCTGGACGGCAGGCGCTTTGGGTTGCCTGACCGCGATGGCCGGCGCCGATGTCGCCATCGGCCTTTACGAACGCTGGGTCGCCAAGCGGCTGGGCGTCAGCGAAGTGTCCGCCGAATCGAATCGCTCTGAATAGCTCCCACCCCAGCCACTTATTAAGCAGGTCTCCAGAAATGAATGTATCCAGGCAGCAGCAGATGCTTGCAGGGCAATCTTCTATTGCTCAAAAAATCTTTGGTTATGTACCGATCCAAACGAGCTGGAGCGTTCCCGCTATCTACGCCGCCGTTCAGGCAGCAAAAGCCACTGGTGCCACAGCCCCTGCAATACGCCGTGCTCTTGGCGAGCTCAAAGACGCCGGTCTTATCCGCGAGCCAGTAGCCGGAAAGTTTCAGCGTGATGCCGCCACCCCAAAACCAAAGAAGGAGCAAGTCGTGACTCAGGGAGCCAAGCAGACCATTATTTCGATCAAGAAGCCTGAGGGCGCATTGGATGTGCTGGCGGCACTGTCTGGTGAGGTGGTGAGTCTTTCGGAAGAGTTCAGCAAGCGCATGAAGGCGTTGGCTGGCCGTATTGAAGAGGTAGCCCTATCGGTTGAGGCTGAGCGCGAAAGTAATGCTGAGGCCATCGTCAAAGCCAGACGCCTGCAAGAGGCACTCCGGGAATTTGCGTAAGCACTCGGCTTTGTGAACCCCGGACCTTCACGCGTGCTGGTGTCGACGAAGCGCCTCCGCCTGTGGGGAGCAGGGATGATGCACCGTTTCGGGGCGCCGAAAATCGCCGGGGACCCTGGAGGCATCCGACGGACACGGGGCATGAAACCCGCGGGAAAGCGTTAGCGGATGGGCTGCCAGCTTACTGAAATTCAATCCATTGAAATTGAAAGGTTTCCATTGAAAAGCCGTTGAAAAGGAGGGCTTATGACGGATCCACTCTTTCTGTCTAAAAGCGCTTTCGCGGCTCGCATCGGCAGGACGCCGAGCTACATCACTTGGCTCAAAGGTAACAACCGCCTGGTGCTGTCGCCTGACGGCAAGATGGTGGATGTGCTGGCAACCGAAGCGCTGATCCTCGAAACCGCCGACCCCAGCAAGGTCGCCGTTGCTGCTCGACACCAGCAGGGCCGGATCCAGCGTGACGTTTACAGTCAACTGTCCACCCAGGTCGAGCCGACTAACACGGCTGCGCCGCCGCAGCCCATTACCGCCAAGGGTCACGACTTCCAGAAGGCTCGCGCCATGCGCGAACACAACCTGGCGCAACTGGCCGAGATCGAGCTGCACAAGGCGCAGGGCTCGCTGGTTGCCAGGGATGCGGTTGAGCTGGGGGCCTATAACGCGGGGCGCCATCTGCGTGACCAGTTGTTCGGCTTGCTCCCCCAGCTTTCCCACAAGGTGGCAGCCATGACCGATCCCTGGGACATCGAGAAACACCTGGCGGCCACACTTCGTAAATCACTGGAAGAGGCTGAGCGCATGTCCTCGTCCGACCTTGAACGAGCAATGACAACGAGCTGACCTATGACCACGGAATTTCCTGACGGTGACCGTGCGTACCGTGAGGCGTATTTCCGTGGGCTGCGACCCGACCCAGACCTCTGGATCGACGAGTGGGCCGACGAGTACATGCGCATCCCGCGAGATACCGGCGCCCCTGAACCCGGCCAGTACCGCACGGATCGGACGCCGTACGCTCGCGAACCCATGCGCTGCCTGTCACCGGCTCACCCTTGCCGGCGAGTCATCACCATGGTGGCCTCGCAGCTGATGAAAACCCAGATCGCCTTGAACTGGATGGGCGGACTGATCCACATGGCACCGTCCAACATCCTGGCGCTGTTGCCCAGTCTGAGTCTGTCCAAGCGGGTGTCCGGACGGATCAGCAAGACGATCAAGGCGACCCCAGAACTGGCGAAGCGAGTAGCGGCCAGCCGCTCGCGGGATGCCCGCAACACCATGGATACAAAGGAGTTTGAGGGCGGCGCCTTGTACGTCACCACAGCGGGTTCGGCTGCAAACCTTTCCGAATTGTCGGCACGCTACATCTACGGTGATGAGGTCGACCGATGGGAGAATGACGTCGGCCAGGAGGGTGATCCCATCGTGCTGGCAGAGACGCGGGCGACCAACTTCGGGCGCAATGCCAAGATCTACTTTTCTAGCTCGCCGACGATCAAGGGCGCCTCGCGGATCGCGGACCTGTTCGAGTCCAGCGACCAGCGTTACTACTACGTGCCGTGCCCTTCATGCGGGCATATGCAGGTGCTGGAGTGGGAGCGGCTGCTCTATAGCAAGGACTACCGCACGGTTCACTACCAGTGCGCCGCGCCTGAATGTGACGTCCTGATCGAGGAGCATCACAAGACCGACATGCTCGCCCGTGGCGAGTGGCGTGCCCATGGCAGCGGCGATGGCAAGACGGTGGGTTTCCACCTGAATGCCCTCTACTCGCCGATTGGTTGGAAGGACTGGGCCTCGCTTGCCGAGGAGTTCGAAGACGCCAAGAAGGCCCAGGCCAAGGGTGACATGGGCCTGATGCAGGTGTTCTACAACACCCGACTCGCCAAGGTCTGGGACAGCGCGCAAGAGCAGACTAAGGCCGAAGTGCTGGTCGCTCGGGCACGGCTGGAGACCTACACCCTCGGCAGCATGCCGGTGGGCGTGCTGATGCTGACCGGCGCCGTCGACGTCCAGGCCAACCGCCTGGAACTGATGGTGATGGGCTTCGGTGTCGGCATGGAACGGTGGGTGGTCGACCACCAGGTGATCTGGGGCGATCCAGCCGATGAGCGCACTTGGGCTGTGTTGGACGAAAAGCTCAAGGTTCGCTACCGGCATCCCTGCGGTGTCGCGCTGGCGATCCTGGCGACGGGCGTCGACTCTGGCGGTCACCACACCGATGAGGTGTATCAGTTCTGCCGTGTGCGGCGCTGGCGAAACATCTTCGCGATCAAGGGCGCGAGCAAGCCCGGAAGACCGGTGATTGCTCAGCGGCCTTCTATGGTCGACGTGACTTGGAAGGGCCAAACCGAACGCGGCGGAGCCGAGTTGTGGTTTGTCGGTACCGACACTGCCAAGGACTGGATCTACAACCGCTACGCCTTCGAGGACGGCCCTGGCTCGCTGCACTTTGCCAACGACTTGCCGGACGAGTTCTTCGCCCAGTGCGTGGCAGAGCGCAAGGTCGCCCGATACGTCAAAGGCTACAAGCGTATCGAGTGGGTCAAGGGCAAGGCTGAGCGCAACGAGGCGCTCGACCTTATGGTGTATTGCCTGTCGATGGCGCATTACCTCGGTATCAACCGGTACCAGGAACACGAATGGGAACGGGTGCGGCAAGCGCTGGCTCAGTCCGGTTTGTTCGACGATGTGTTGGGTGTCAAGCCCGTGCAGGGCGAGCGCGTTGACGCTGACGAAATACCGACACCAGTAGCGGCGCGTCAGTCGCTACCCGCACCGCCACCTGCTGCACCTGTCGCCCAACCGCGCCCCGCTGCACCCCCTCAACGCCGCAGCTCCACCAGCGGTTACCTGAAGAGACGCTGATATGTCGTTTACCCCGAAGCACCTCGAAGCCATCGAGCGCGCCATTGCGCGCGGTGAAAAGACCGTGCGCTACAGCGACCGCACGGTGGAGTACCGCTCCATCGACGAACTGCTCAAGGCGCGCGACGAGATCCGCACGTCGCTGACCAACGCCGCCGGACCGCGCTCTCGCGTGGTTCGGCTCACTCACGGAGGCAAGGGACTCTAATGGCCCGACATTATCCGACGCTGACCCGTAATGGATTCTTGCTGCCGTCGAACATCAAGGCCAGTTACGAAGGCGCCGGTGAGGGCCGACGTTCGGCCAGTTGGGAAGCCACCGACAACGGCATCAACAGCATCAACACCCCGGCGCTGCGCAACCTACGGGCACGTTCGCGGGCGGCGGTGCGCAATGACCCGTACGCGTTCAACGTCATCGACAAGCGCGTCAGCAACCTGATCGGCACCGGCATCACGCCCAGGCCGACCACGGATGACGCGGCACTGCGCAAGCTCAAGCAGCAGCTGTGGGATGACTGGGTGGATGAGGCTGACGCCGATGAGCTGACCGACTTCTACGGCATGCAGGCTCTGGTGGCGCGCACCGTTGAAACGGCCGGTGAATGCTTTGTGCGATTGCGGCCCCGCAGCCCGAGTGAAGGCTTGGCGGTACCGCTGCAGCTGCAGGCGCTGGCCCCTGAGTTTGTCCCCCACGACAAGTTCGAGACCGCCAAAAACGGCAACGTCATCCGCGCCGGGATCGAGTTCAACCCGGCCGGCAAGCGCGTGGCGTATTGGATGTATCTGTCGCACCCACGTGACTCATCGTCGTTGAACGCTGGTTACAACCAGCTGGTGCGTGTGCCGGCGGCGCAGGTGCTGCATATATTCGAACCGATGGAGCCGGGGCAGTTGCGCGGCGTACCGCGTCTGGCGCCGGTGTTGAAGCGCCTGCGCAGCCTCGACAACTACGACGACGCGGTTCTGTTCCGCCAGGAAGTAGCGAACCTATTTGCTGGTTTCATCAAGCGACCGGCACCGGACAGCGGGCAGCAACCACGCGATCCGGTGACGGGGCAGTTGCTGACTACCGACCGCGACGGATTCACGCCGATGGTCGCCCTTGAACCCGGCACCATGCAGGAACTGGGGCCAGGTGAAGAGGTGGAGTTCTCCACTCCACCGGACGCTGGCAACAACTACCCGGACTTCATGCGGCAGCAGCTGATGGCTGCGGCGGCGGGTTCGGGCACGCCCTACGAGATCCTCACCGGCGACATGCGCGAGGTCAATGACCGGGCGTTGCGGGTCGTGCTCAACGAGTTTCGCCGACGCCTGGAGCAACTGCAATTTGGCGTCTACGTGCATCAACTTTGTCGCCCAGTGCGCTCCGCCTGGATGGATATGGCCGTGCTATCCGGCGCCCTGGTGCTGGACGACTACGCGCAACGTCGACGCGAATACCTGCGCACCCGTTGGGTACCGCAAGGTTGGGCCTACATCCAGCCGGTGCAGGACGTACAGGCGAGGCGCATGGAAGTGCAAGCAGGCTTTGCCTCACGCAGCGAGATGGTGCTGCGCACCGGTTACGACGCGGAAACGGTCGACACGGAAAACGCCGCCGACCTCGTTAGGGCCACCAATCTTGGCCTCAACTACACGACTCTTGAAGCCATCGAGGTGATCGATGACAAGGAACAACCATGAGCAAAAAGACAAAGCCCCGCGTTTATGACAAGGCGGGCAAGCAGGTAACGGTCGCCGATAAAAGCTGGTACACGCTCCAGGCCAGCGGCGAAGCCGAGCAGCGCAATATCGAGATCTTCGTCTACGGCGAGATCGGCGCCTGGGGAGTCACCGCCAATCAGTTCGTGCAGGATCTGCGCGCCATGGATGACGGCGTGTCGCCGGTGATCGTTGCGTTCAACAGCATCGGCGGTGATCTGTTCGATGGTCTGGCGATCCACAACGCGCTCTCGCGCCTGGGTGAGCGCTGTACTGGCCGCATTGATGCCCTGGCGGCCAGCGCGGCCAGTGTTGCGGTGTGCGGCGCGCATCGGGTGGTGATTGCCGCCAATGCCATGCTGATGATTCACAACCCGTACACCTTCACCGGTGGCGATGCCGAAGACTTCCGCCGTGTCGCCGATGTCCTGGATCAGACCTTGGAAGCGATCATCGCGGCCTACAAAGCCAAGGCGCCGGACATCGACGAAGCCGAGCTGCGGCGCATGGTCAACGCCGAAACCTGGCTCACTGCCAATGAGGCGGTGGCGCTGGGCCTGGCCGATGAAGTCGGCGACGGCCTCAAGGTCAGCGCCTGTCTCGGCCAGGGCAGCGTGTTGCAGCGCTTCCAGAATGCCCCGCCCGAGCTGCTCGCCCAACTGAACGAAGAACCGGAAGTTGAACCGCCGGAACCCGATCCGGCCCCCGTGCTGGACGCGGCCAAACTGGCGCTGCTGGTCACTCAGGGATGTGCAGCGGCAGGTATCAGCAACCTGGTGGACCCGATACTCGCGACGACGAAGCTGGAAAGCGAGGCGATAGTCCAGGCGGCGCTAACTAAGGCCAAAGCGCTGCATGGCCTGTGTGTAGCTGCTCGGTTGCCAGAGCTGACCGGCGAGTTTATCAGCGCAGGTTTGGACGAGGCGGCCGTTAGGGCGCGCCTGTTCGACAAGCTGGTGGGCAGCGGCGGTGGGTTTGAAATCAACAACAGTTTGCCGCTGGACAATGATCCAGCTCCAACGATCAAGGCCAAACAGGTCGATACCCATGCAGTCTGGGCGGCTCGCCAGGCATCACAGAACGGAACCTCGAAAGGAGCAAGAGCATGAAAATCGAATCGATGCACGCGGGCGAATTCCTGCTGTCCGAAGGCGCTGGCACCATTTCCCGCGAGGCGATCAATGTCGCAGCCGGACCGGCGCTGGAACCGGGCCAGATCCTGGGATTGATCACTGCCACTGGTGAGTTCGGGCCGTATCAGCCAACTGCTGAAGACGGCACTGAAAACGCTATCGCGATCCTCTACGGTCCGCTGGGGCAGTCTGATGTTGTCCGTCGCGGTCGCGCTGTCGTGCGGCTGGCCGAGGTCAGCGAAGCTCATTTGACTGGCCTCGACCCCGCTGCCGAAAAGGCTTTGGCCGCCCATTCCGTGATCGTCCGCTAAGACGCTCACCATGTTTATCCATCCCGCCGAGTGCGGGATTTTTCGTTTCTGGAGAGTACCCCATGGCCGATATCGCCATTTTTGAAGACGATGCGTTCAGCGTCTCCTCGTTGACCGCTGCAATCAATGAACAGGAATACCTGCCGGGCCGCATCAGTAGCTTGGGCCTGTTCCGTGAAGAGGGCATCAGCACGATCACCGTTCAGATCGAGAAGGATGGCGACACCCTGGCCCTGGTGCCTGCCGGTGAGCGCGGCACCTCGGGCCTGGTGGTCGGTGGCACCAAGCGTACGCTTATCCCTTTCAACACCGTGCACCTGCCGGAACGCTTCACCATCAAGGCCGATGAGATCCAGGGCATCCGCGCCTTCGGCACCCGCAGTGAGTTGCAAGCTGTGCAGGATGTGGTTAACAAGCGCCTGGCGAAAGCGCGTCGCCAATTGGACGCTACTCACGAATTTCAACGCATGGGGGCTTTGAACGGTCAAGTGCTGGACGCCGACGGTAAGACGGTGTTGCTGGATCTCTACAAAACGTTTGGCGTCAATCGCAAAAAAATGTCCATGGGGCTTGGCAACCCGGATACGGAACTTCGGGTCCGCGCTGGCGAAGCGCTCGATATGCAAGAGGAAGCTCTGGGTAGTGTCACCAGCAACGGCGCACGCGCGCTTTGCGGGAAAAACTTCTGGAATAAGCTGATCGTTCACAAGTCTCTCAAAGAAACGTACCTCAACACTCAGCAAGCTGCCGAGTTGCGCGGTGATGGGCGTGAAAGCTTTGAGTTCGGTGGGATCGTCTGGGAACGCTATCGCGGCAAGATCGCGGGTGTTTCATTCATCCACGACGACAAAGCGCTGCTGATTCCCGAAGGTGTCCCTGACTTGTACATCTCGTCCTTTGCGCCGGCCGACTACATGGAAACGGTCAATACTCAAGGGATTCCGTACTACAGCAAGATTGAGCCGCTGCCCTTCAACAAGGGCGTATCTGGTGAGGCCCAGTCCAACCCGCTGCATATGTGCACTCGACCGCTGGCGCAGATCCTGCTGGAGATGTGACCGTGGCCTTCCGCGATCTGATCGACGACCTCGACGATGTGGTCTTCGAAACCTTGGGCGACAGTGCCCAGATCGAAGGCCGCGCCGATCCAGTGTTAGGCATGTTCTCGGCACCGTGGAAGCAACCAGCGTTTGGCAAGGTCCACTCCGCCATACGCGAGCCTCGCTTTGAGATCCGCGTGAAGGATTCGGAAGGCCTCAGCAAAGGACTGCGGGTCACGGTCGACGTACCGGTTTTGGACGGTGGTGGCGAATACGACCTGCTGCAGTTGGAGCCCAACGGTAATGGCCTGGTGGCCCTGATCTTGAGGAAGCGTCCATGAGTGTCGGCAGCCATGTGCAGCAAAACCGAGATAGCGGGATGATCAACATCCTGCCGTCTGCAGTGGATTCCCAGGCCTTGCGCGAGTTCGGCCAACGGGTGCCGAAGGCGGCGGCAGCGGCTCAGCGTCGAGCGATCAATAAGACGTTGGGCCGGCTGCGTACCCACATCGCACGGGCGGTAGGCAAGCAGGAGCGGATCGCCATCGGCGCCGTCCGGCAACGCTTGCGGGCTTATCCGGTCAGCGGTGGGGCGATGCGCGGTAAGTTGTGGTTTGGGGTCAACGCCATCGAGGCCAGCCGCATCGGACGGCCTCGGCAATCCCGCACCGGTGTCTCGGTGGCGGGGCGGCGCTACCAGGGGGCGTTCTTCAAACAGGTGTACGGCAGCAGTCCTGACATCTGGATCCGCACGTCGAGTAAACACTTCAATGCCACGGATTACCCCGAAAGCACGCAGGGTCGGCGCAGCTCTGGCTTCATTGAGGAAAGCGACAACCGCTTCCCCTTGGCGAAAGCCAAGGTCTCGCTGGACCAGGTGCGACCGCACTTCGACAACTGGGTGAAGCGCGCCGATGAAATTTTGCTGGAGATCCTCAAGCAAGAACTCAACTTTGAATTGCAGAAGTACCTCAAGGGGACTGCCCGTGTCTGATCAGCCTTTCAGCCTCGACCGTCTGTATGACGCCATCGAGCAGCACCTGCAGGAGTACTTGCCGGGCATTCGGGGCGCGTCGTTCTGGCCGGATCTGTCGGCAGACACCAGCATTCCCACGCCGGTGGTGCTGCTGGAAATGGCCGAGATGGAACCGGCGACGGATATCGGTACCGGTGAAACCGCACTGACCTGCAAGTTTGAGGCGCGGATCATTGTCGATTCGATCAGCGTGGATCCGCAACGTCAGGCGGTGCAACTGGCCTCACAACTGGCAGTGCTTCTGCGGGCGCAGAGCTGGGGCTTGGAGGTCGCCAGCGCGCAGTTCGTGCGCTCCACCCAGGACTGGACCAAACCCGAACTGGATGGCTACTTCGTCTGGCTGGTGGAGTGGGATCAGACGGTTTTCCTGGGTGCTGAGGAATGGCCGTGGCCGGATGAGCCTCCAGGTTCGCTGGTCATCGACCTGGGGCCAGGCGTCGGGCCGATCAACCCGGAGGACCTGCAATGAGCTACGCCAGTGCCGAACATGACCGCATGATTGCCGCCATGCTGATGCCCTGTGTGGTGGTCGGTGTGGATCTGGCGGCCCCGGCGGTGCGTGTCAGCAATGGCGAATGGACGAGTGCCTGGGTGCGCTGGCACAGCCTGGCGGCCGGTAAGGCGCGGCACTGGCGGGCGCCAAGCCTGGGCGAGCAGGGGGTTTTGTTTAACCCAAGCGGCCAGGCTGGCATGGGCACGTTTATTCCCGGGCTGTACGGCAATGCCGGCGGCCCGCCGGATAATCGTGATCATGTCGAGGTCTGGCGTTTTGATGATGGTGGATCCCTGGTTTATGACTGGGAGGCCAAGACCTACACAATCACCCTGCCTACCGGCATGGTCACTATCAAGGTGGGTAGCACGGTTGTAACCGTTACGGATAACGCGGTGAATGCCAAGGTTGGCGGAACCGAGTTCGATCTGGCGCCCGGTTGGGCCGCGATCAAATCGCCTCAAATTGCGTTGATAGGTGCGGTAGAAATCGACGGCACGTTACACGTAACGAAAAGCATCACCGGCGACGCCGATATTCTGGCGGCCGGTAATAGCGACAATCACCATAAGCATTAACCAAAAATCACCTACAGCCCGCCGCGTGCGGGCTTTTTCATGCCCGGAGAAATCATGGCCAAGCCCATCGAGAAGCCCGCAACCGAAGAGCAAGCCACTGCCGTGCCGGCGTCTTTGACGTTCCGCGATCTGGTCTACACGTCCCGCACGCTGGTTGTGCCTGATACCGAACGCACTTACCCGGTGGTCAAGGGCCTGGTGGTGGTGCCGGAGTCCGACAAAGAGGCTGTGGCCTTCCTGATGGCTAATAGCGAATACGCCGCCCAGGAGGGCTAAGCCAGATGATCGGAATGGATCGCCACACCGGGCAACCCATATCCGGCATCGAGCATTTGCGGCAGTCCATCGCTGACATCTTGAGCACGCCCCTGGGCAGCCGTCGGCAGCGGCCGGAGTACGGCAGCAAGCTACGCGGGTTCGTTGACTTGCCAATCAATGCCGGCTGGAAAAGCGCGGTCCAGGCCGAAGCGGCCCGTGCCCTCGGTCGTAGTGAGCCGCGCCTGAAGCTTGAGCGAGTGACGGCGCTTTCGCTGCTGGATGGGAAAATAAACATGCTCGTTGCCGGCGAGTACCTGGGCGACAGTTTTGTTTTGGAGGTAAGCGTATGAGCATCGTGGACTTGTCGGCCTTACCGGCGCCGGAGGTGCTTGAGCCGCTGGACTTTGAAGATGTCTACGAAGAAGGGTTGTCAGCGTTCCGCGCCTATATGGGCGACAACTGGAACGCCGCGCTTGAAAGCGATCCTGTTACCAAGGTGCTGGAGGTTGGGGCCTATAACAAGGTCGGCAACCGCGCCCGGGTTAACGACGCATGCAAGGCGTTGCTGTTGGCTCACGCGATCAATGGCGACCTCGATCAGCTGGGCGCAAACGTCAACCTTCAGCGCCTGGTGATTCAACCCGAGGATCTTCTGGCTGTTCCACCGGTGGCTGAAGTCCTTGAGGACAATGATTCGTTCCGCGAGCGTATCCAGTTGGCCTATGAGGGCCTGACTACGGCGGGGCCGCGTAACAGCTACATCCTGCACGCACGTAACGCATCCGGGCTCGTGCGGGACGCTACGGCGGAAAGCCCCTCGCCGGCGCACGTTACCGTAACGGTGCTGAGTACCGAAGGGGATGGGACGGCCACGCCGGCGCTGTTGGCCACGGTGGCTAAAGCCCTCAATGACGACGACGTGCGGCCGCTGGGGGATCGGGTGACAGTCCAGGGTGCCGAAATTCTGAATTACAGAATTGACGCGATCCTGCACATGAACAGCGCCGGACCAGAAGGTGACGCCGCCCTGGCCGAAGCCTTGAGCCGTCTGTCGAAATGGGTCAACCCTCGTAAACGTCTTGGCGTTGAGGTGGCGCGGTCTGCGGTGGACGCCCAGGTGCATGTTGCCGGCGTTTCGCGTGTCGAGCTGCCCGGGTGGGTCGATCTGGCCCCTACTAAAGCCCAGGCCGCGTACTGCACGGGTTACAGCGTGAGGTTGGCGGATGAAAAGCCTACTGCCCAGCAATAGCACGCAGCTGGAGCGCGCCCTTGAGGCTGCGCTTTACGAAAAAACCATTGTTTCGTTGCGCACGCTCTACAACGCCGATACCTGTCCGGCCCATTTGCTGCTGCATCTGGCGTGGGCCTGGTCGGTCGACCGCTGGGATTACCGGTGGAGTGAGGCGACCAAGCGGGCCGCCATCAAGGCCTCGTATTACATCCACAAGCACAAAGGCACGATTGGCGCATTGCGCCGCGTGGTCGAGCCGCTGGGTTACCTGATCGAGGTCATGGAGTGGTGGCAGACGGTACCCGAGGGGGTACCGGGCACGTTCGCCCTTAAGGTCGGCGTTCTGGACACCGGCATTACCGAAGAAATGTACGAAGAGCTGACCCGGCTCATTGATGACGCCAAGCCTGTCAGTCGGCACATGACCGGCCTGGCGATAAGCCTGGAGACCACCGGTTACATCGGCATCGGCGCCTGTGTAAGCGAGGGTGAAGTGATCGACGTTTACCCACCAAGCCCCCGCGATATCGAGGTGACCGGCACTTATGGCCTGGTCATGTGTATTGATGAAATTGACACCCTGGACGTGTACCCATGATTGATCAGAACAGTCAGTTTTTTGCCATTCTCACTGCAGTGGGGGAGGCAAAACAGGCAAACGCAACCGCTCTGGGCCAGCCCTGGACCTTCGCCCAAATGGGCGTGGGTGATGCCAACGGCACCGACCCAATCCCCAACCGCGCGCAAACGCGCCTGATCAACGAATGGCGCCGCGCTGCGGTCAATCAGGTGCGAACCGATCCGGCCAACCCGAACATCATCATCACCGAGCAGGTTATCCCGGCCGACGTGGGCGGTAAGTGGATCCGGGAAATCGGCCTGTATGACGCCGACGGCGACATGGTGGCGGTGGCCAACTGTGCCCCGAGCTTCAAACCGTTGCTGGTGCAGGGTACGGGCAAGACCCAAATCATTCGGATGAATTTCATCGTCGCGAATACCGCGAGCGTCGTCCTGAAGATTGACCCGGCGATTGTCCTGGCGACCCGCGAATACGTTGACACACAGATTGTTGAAGCCATGGCAAAAATGGACTTCAAGCATTCGGTGTTGGTGGCCACCACGGCCAACATCGCCTTGAGTGGTGTGCAGACCATCGACGGGGTGCTGTTGCCGGCGGATGCGCGCGTGCTGGTGAAGAATCAGACGGCCGCGAAGGAAAACGGCTTGTACGTGGTTTCTTCGACCGGCGTTTGGAAGCGTACCCAGGACGCAGACAGTAGCGTCGAGGTGACGCCGGGTCTGTTTGTCAGTGTCGAAACCGGCACGGCCAATGGTGACAGCGTTTGGCAGCTGGTGACGGATGCGCCGATTGTTCTGGGCACTACTGCTCTGTCCTTTGAAATGGCCGTGGGTCGCACCGGCGTTAGCGCGGGCTCTTACGCCAATGTCACCGTCGATAAGTACGGCCGGGTGATCGCTGGTACCAACCCGACCACCTTGGCGGGCCACGGCATTACCGACACTTACACCAAGCCCGAAATCGCGGCGCTGATCGCCCAGGCCTCGGCGCTGCCAGTGGGCTCGATGATCGGTTTTCCCGTGAATAAGGTCGCGCCGGGCTTTCTTGAGTTGGACGGCAGCGTCAAAAGCGCGGCCGCTTATCCAGACCTGGCCACGTTCTTGGGCGGGGGGTTTAACAAGGGCGACGAGGGTGCCGGTAACTTTCGCCTGCCCGAGTCGCGCGGTGAGTTTCTGCGGGGTTGGGATCATGGGCGCGGGGTTGATGCTGGCCGTGCGATTGGTAGCTGGCAGGCTGACGAGATCAAGTCTCACACTCACAATATCTCGGCTACGCCCAACCTTTGGGGCGGACGTAACGATACATTGTCGGCGGGTACGGGATTCTATGTGTCAAACCCGCCATCGAACAAAGTTTCTGACGCTGCAGGCGGTTCTGAGACCCGCCCGCGCAACTTGGCGGTGATCTGGTGCATAAAGGCCTGGAACGCACCGATCAATCAAGGAAACATTGATATTGCCGCGCTCGTTGCGTTGGCGGCGCAGGCGACCGAAAACAATCAGGGTACAGCAAAGGTCGCCACCCAATCCCAGGTTGATCTGGGCGTTGACGATGCAGCGATTGTTACGCCAAAGAAAATGCGCTTTGGGTTTCAGTTCATTAAGGGCGTCAATGGGGCGATTGTCTTCCCGACTTGGCTGGGTGGTTGGATCATCCAGTGGGGACTGACCCCGAGCATTGCCAATTCGTCGGCCGCTTCGTTCAACTACACGATACCTTTCCCTACGGCAGCGATCTGTCCAGGAGCATTTCGTAGCGGGTCTGGGAATAACTCCGCAACGGTCTCTACAACGCTAAGCCAGATCACTATCGGTAACCGCCCGCACTACACGGCTGATTCATCGAGCACTGCAAACCCTTATTTCTTCTTCTGTTTCGGTTACTGAGGGCTGGGTTATGCGTAAGTATTTGGTTTTGAATGGTGACCGTGAAGTTGTCGCGCAATTGATTGAGGGGGTCCACGACATCCCTGCCGAGGCTGTAGTGATTGATGCAAAGCGTTGGTATGAGGTTACGCAAGACATCAGCTGCGTTTGGCATTTAAGCGATGCCGACAAGTTGACCAAGCGACCAAGGCTTTATGTTCTGTCGGAGCCTGCCAATTTTGAGCGGGAGTGGCGCAATCAGGTGGTCGCGTCTACTGAGTGGCTGGTTACGCGTCACCGTGACGAGCAAGACATTGGCCGGGACACGACCCTCACTGCGGAGCAGTTCGCCGAGTTGCTGCTATATCGGCAGGCTCTGCGCGACTGGCCGGAATCGCCGGACTTCCCCGGTGTCGAGCATCGCCCCGTAGCACCGGCCTGGATCGCCGACCAAGCCGAATAACGCCCCGCACTGACGGGGCGTTTTCTTTTCCGTTACTCGTAACACGAACAACCTACGGCCTCGCTTATGCGGGGCTTTTTCGTTTCTGGAGATTGAGCCTTATGAGTTTCTTTCACGGCGTCACTACCTCGTTGATCGACACCGGCGCGCGCACTATCTCGCTCCCGTCGTCCTCGATCATCGGCCTTTGTGACACCTTCGCCCCGGGCGTACTCGGTGGCGGTAGCGCCAAGGCTGGCGAGCTGAAGCTGATCACGTCCGAGCGCGAAGCCATTGCCGCCTTCGGTACTGACTCGGCGATCACCCGGGCTTGTCAGGCGATCTATGTGCGGGCAAAGGCTGTAATCGTCGCTATTGGCGTGCCTAAGCTTGCTGACGCTGCGCTGCAAACGTCCGCCATCATCGGTGGCGTTCTGGCAGATGGGCAGCGCACGGGCCTTCAGGCGCTGCTGGACGGCAAGAGCCGACACAATGCCCAGCCCAAGTTGCTGATTGCCCCGGGGCATTCGGCCACCCAGGCGGTGGCCACGGCCATGGATGCGCTGGCCGGCAAGTTGCGCGCGATTGCCATTGTGGACGGTCCTAACACCACCGACGAGGCCGCCATGGCCTACGCGTTGAACTTCGGCAGTAAGCGCATCTATCTGGTGGATCCGGGTGTGCAGTTCTGGAGCACTGTGGAAAGCGCGACCGTGAATGCCCCGGCGTCTGCCTGGGTAGCGGGTTTGTTTGCCTGGACCGATGCCGAGTACGGCTATTGGGCTTCGCCATCGAACAAGGAGTTTGTTGGCATCACCGGTACCACCCGGCCGGTGGAGTACCTGGACGGCGACGCCACGTGCCGGGCCAACCTGCTCAATAACGCGAATATCACCACGATCATTCGCGACGGCGGTTATCGCCTGTGGGGTAACCGCACGTGTTCGGCTGATGCCAAGTGGTCGTTTGTCACCCGTGTGCGTACCTGCGACATCCTCATGGATGCGATCCAGGCGGGCCACAAGTGGGCGGTAGACCGCTCGATCACGAAAACCTATGTGTCTGAGGTGACCGAAGGGCTTCAGGCATTCATGCGCGACCAGAAAAACGCCGGCGCCGTGATCAACTTTGAGGTGTACGCGGACACCGAAATGAACACGGCCGCCCAGTTGGAGCAGGGCAAAGTCTACTGGCGCATTCGCTTCACCGACGTGCCGCCGGCCGAAAACCCGAATTTCCTGATCGAGGTCACCAACGAGTGGCTGACCGAAGTACTTGAAGCAGCCTAAGGGGGCCGAGCAATGATTCCTGAAATGTTGACCAACTGCGTCATGTTTGCTGATGGCGTTAGCTTTTCCGGTGACGTGCCGTCTATGACGCTGCCCAAGCTGTCGATCAAAACCGAGGAATACCGGGGCGGCGGTATGAGCGGCCCGGTCGATCTGCCGACCGGCTTGGAAAAGCTGGAGGCGGCGTTCACCACCAACGGCGTGCGTAAAGAGGCACTGAAGTTCTTTGGCCTGGCGGATCAGACCGCGTGCAACCTCGTTTTTCGTGGATCTTTCAAGGGGCAGAGAGGCACCGTCAAGTCGGTAAACGTAACCCTGCGCGGATCGCTCAAAGAAGTCGATATGGGCGATTGGAAGCCTGGCGACAAGGCCGAAATCAAGCACGCCGTGGCCGTCACCTACTACAAGCTCGAAATCGATGGTCGTGTGATGTACGAAATCGACTTTGCCAACATGGTGCAGGTGATCAACGGTGTTGATCAGCTGGCCGCTGAACGTTCGGCCCTGGGCCTCTAAGGATTGATGACATGACTGATTCTCTTACTGCGCCGCTGCCGTCCTGGCTGGTCCTGAGTGATGACGGCGTTACCGTAACGCTCAAGCACAAGGCCAACCTTAACGGTGTTGTGACGGACAAGCTGATGATGCGCGCGCCCAGCGTAAAGGATGTTATGGCCGCCAAGATCGCCGGCAATGGTGATCATGAAAAAGTGGAGCTGAACCTGTTTTGCAGCTTGCTCACGGCCACCGAGGCAGAACTCACGTCCCTCAAATACAAGGACTACATGCGCCTTCAGGCGGGCTATTTTCGCCTGGTTGAGGAAGACGACGTGTAATGAGGGCACGCTTAAGGTGCTGGCCAAGCGCTTGGCAAAAGAGACGGGTTTCTCGTCTGCCGAGATCCTGGCCATGCCCTTTAACGTGATGGTGTGGTGGCTCACGGATTGAGCCGCTGTTGATCTTCCCGACGTATAGGGCGCGCACATGGCGAATAAACTTGCTCTCGGCCTGGTGATTGGCGGGGCCGTCAGCTCGACGGTAGGGGCGGCGTTCAAGGACGTCAGCAACAAAATCAAGAAGCTGGAGGAACAAGGTTCCCGCGCGCGGGTGCTGGAAAAAACCATTGGCGAAACCATGCGCTTGCGTGATGAATGGCGCAAGGCGCACATGGCTGGCGACAAAGGCGCGGACGCGCTACGGCGAAAGCTTGAGAATAATCTGGATGGCCTGCGTAAGCAGGGCGTGGAAGTGCGCAACCTGACCAAGGCTTACTCGGCCATGGGGCAGGCGGCGACAAAGGCCGAGTTTAAAGCCAAGGGCCACATGCAGCTCGATGCTGGCAAACAGCGTCTGAAAAGCAGCATTGGCCAGGCAGCCGCCGCCACGGCAGCAATGGCCGTTCCCACGAAGGTGAGCGCGGACTTTGGCGCAATTGTCCGTGACATTGCGATCAAGGCGAACATTGCCAACAAGCCCGAAGAAGCGCAGATGGCCAAGACAATTGTTGGCACGTCGCGCGATACCGGCATGGCTCGTAATCAGGTGGCCGAGGTGGTCAACGCCCTGGTGGGGGCTGGCATGGAGCTTGATAAGGCGCTGTCTTATGCGCCGGTGGCGGCCAAGTTTGCCGTGGGCCAGGGTTCGGACGGCGGCGAAACGGCCCGCATGATCAATGCCCTGGGGCAGAACGCCAAAATCTCCGACCCGGCCGTGATGCAAAAGGCGCTGGAGGCCATCGCCTATCAGGGCCAGGCGGGCAGTTTTGAAGCGGCCGACATGGCCCGTTGGTTCCCCGAGTTGCTGGCCGGCATGGGCAAGATCGGCATTACTGGCATGGATGCAGTGACGCAACTTGGCTCAATGCTTCAAGTGCAAATGAAGACCGCCGGCGGTGCCGACGAAGCGGCCAACAACCTCAAGAACTGGATGGAGAAAATCGGTTCTGGCGATACGGTAAAGGCCTACAAGGACGCCGGCATTGACTACCAAGCGTCGATGAATACCGGCCTGCAGAACGGTAAATCAACCCTGGAATCCAGCTTTGAGCTGGCACAGAAGTACATTGCGGCAACGGATCCGAAGAAGGCCGCCGCCATGGCGGCCGCTACGGCGAAGATCAGTAAGGAGACTGACCCCGAGAAAGCCAAGGCCATGATTGCCTCCCTTGAACAGGCTTTGCGTACCGGGGATCTATTCGCGGATATGCAGGTTAAGGGCGCTTTGACGGCCTACATGCAGAACAAAGAGCTGTACGCGCAGCTCAAGAAAGACTCGGCCAGTGCCATCGGGATCCTTGATAAGAACCTTGAGGAACGCCGGCAGGCGTCAGCGCAAAAATGGGCGGAAATGGCCCAGGGTATGGACGAGGCCATGCGCGCCATTGGTGACGCATTCCGGCCCGTCACTGACAAAGTGGCGGATGGCTTGGCGTATGTCACCCAGGGGCTGGCCAAGCTGTCGGACGAGTCGCCCCGGGTTGTGACCGGCATCGGCGCCGCTGTTGCTGCTGTGATCGCGTTTCAGACCGCTATGAGCGGATTCAAGATCGCCAAGGGCTTACTCAACCTTGGGCGCGGCTCGCTGATGGGTAATCCGAACATCCCGCAAAAAGTCATTGTCACCAACATGCCCTTGGGCGGATCTGGTGGCATGGGAATGGGCGACCTCGATGACGCCGGCGGCAAGGACGGGAAGGGCAAAGGCAAGGGCAGGGGCGGCGGCCGTGGTGGCCGAAGCCCTGGGCGCGGCATCGGGGCTGGAATCAAGGGGCCGGCCGTACTGGCCGTGATTGAAGCCGGGTTTAAGGTTAAAGACACGTACGACAACGCGGAAACCCAGGACGAGAAAGCCGAGGGCTACGGTGCTGCTGCTGGCGAACTTGCTGGCACGCTCGCCGGTGCGGCGGCCGGTGCGGCCATTGGTTCGGCAGTGCCGGTAATTGGCACCATCGTGGGCGGTCTGATTGGGGGCTATCTGGGCAGCTTGGGCGGTGACGCCCTGGGCGGTGCCATCGGCAAGTCAATGTTTGGCTCTGACGAAAGCAAGAAGGTCATGCCCGTGGCCGGGCCGCTGATGATGAAGGATGCCGGCAAGGACATCCCGCCGGTGCTGGGGGATATCGCCAAGTCGTTTGCCCCGTCGCGCACTGGGCCGCTCATGTTGACCAATCCAGGCCAGGGCGCGTTGCCGGCAACGCCGGGCACGGTTAATCCGGGTGATGCCGCGCGCGCCATGATGATGCCTCAGGCCAATGCAGACGCGCTTGCAGCACCACTTGCGGCGGCCGTGGTGGCGAAGGTCCAGCCGGCGAAGATCGAGCCCAAGGTGGACATTAGCGCGCCCTTCACCCTGACGGTGCAAGGCGATGTGAAAGACCCGAATGAGCTTGCGGCCAGGTTGCAGCCGCTGCTCGAGCAGCACCGCCGGGAGATCGCCCAGCAGCTCGAAAACCGGCAGCTCTACGACGCGCCGCATATCTAAGGGGGGAATATGGAATCACTGGCACAGCTACAGTCCGGCCTGAAGTATCTGGCCTCGGCCGGTGAAGCGGGCCGGCGCAGTATCGACGGCATGGTGGGGCCGGTAAACGGTGCCATCAGCGAAATCACCGGCGCCGCGAACGAGCTGGAGGATCTGCCGTTCATTGGCCCGGCGGTGGGGGAGAAGCTTCAGCGGGTTATGCGAGGCATTGCCACCGCCCAGGCCAAGGTTGGCCAGGTGGTGGCGACCTACAACCGTGCCACGCGCGCCCTGTCGCAGATTGATGAGCGCCTGGGCACGTTGAAAGAGCAGGCCGGGCGGGCGGCTACCGCGATCAACAAGATCGCCGGCAAGATCGACCCGTCGCTGGCCAACATCCTGCCCACCGGTGCGTTTGCTACGGACGGCACGCCGGCGAAAGAGGCGGTGAAGCCTTTTCCCCATCTGCTGATCATTCAGCCGCTGGACCCGAAGGCGCAGCCGTATTACTTCAACCTTGATACGGCGGCCTTTGATTCGCTGCGTCGCTCGACCGAATACCGCTGGGCCTCCCAGGAGCGCCTGACGCGTCGGCCGGCCCAGCAGGCCGTGGGCATGGGTGACGAGAAAATCACGCTCAAGGGCGATATTTTCCCGGGCTACCGTGGCGGGCTTGAACAGCTCAATACGCTGCGCTCGATGGGCTCCCAGCTCAAGCCTGTAACCCTGACCACGGGCTATGGCGTTGTGCTGGGCACCTGGTGCCTCAAGACCATTGATGAAGACCAAAGCGCGCTGATGCAGGGCGGCATCCCCCGCAAACAGGCGTTTATCTTGGAGTTTGTGCGCTATGGCGACGACATGCAGAACATCTGACGGGGATCTGCTGGACATCATTTGTCATAACTTCTATGGCCATCTGGTGGGCAGTGTCGAGGCGGTGCTGGCAGCCAATCAGGGCCTGGCCGATGAGGATCAGCCTTACCGTGCCGGCGTGCTGATTGTCTTGCCGGATCTGCCAGGCCCTGTGGATGAGCAAGTGGCCTTGTGGGATTGATTCAGTTCGCCGCATCCAGACAGGCCCGGCGTTCATTACGCGTGACGCCTCCTTTCCCTAAAGCCCGCCCAGTGCGGGTTTTTTATTGGCCAATGCCCTATGACTCCCCAATTTAGAATCGTCGCGAACGGTTCCGACATTACGTCGCTGATTAACGATCGGCTCTTGCTGTTGCGCACCACGGACAAGCCCGGCATGGAGTCGGACGAGTTTGAGCTGCGCATTGATGACCGCGACGGCCTAGTAACGCTGCCTAAGCGTGGCGCCGGGATCGAGGTCTACCTGGGCTATGCCGAAACGTCCCTGGTGCGCCTGGGTCGCTATGTGGTTGATGAAATCGAGGTATCCGGTCCGCCGGACACCATCGTTATCCGGGGCAAGGCGAGCGACATGCGCGGTACCGGCAAGTCAATCCGCAGCGGTAGCTGGGAAGACGTGCCGCTGTCGAAAATTGTTTCCGATATCGCGGCCCGCAATGGCTGGACACCGGCCTGCACCATTGCCACGAAAGTCGCCCGGGCTGACCAGCTCCACGAATCTGACTTCAGCTTTGTCACGCGCCTGGCCAAGCAATACGACTGCACCGCCAAGGTGGGCGACGGTAAGTTGATGGTTATGCAGCGCCAAGCGGGCCTGAGTGCCAGCGGCAAGGTGATTGGCGCGATCACCCTCACGCGCAGCGACGTAAGCCGTTGGCAATTCCGGCTTGGAGACCGTAACGCGCATAAGACCGTGGCGGCCAAGCATCAGGACAAGAAGACGGGCAAGTTGTCGGTGGTCTCCCTAGACAATGACGACGTGCCGGATGGCCTGCCGGCGGTGCACACCGACCGCCATATTCACCCGAACAAAACCGCCGCCGAGTCCGCAGCTAAAGCCCGTTTGGCGGCGTTCAACCGCTCCACGGCCGGTGTGCGTCTGGAAATGCCCGGGCGTACGGATCTGTTTGCTGAGCGCTCAATCAATGCCCAGGGTTTCAAGGTGGGGCTTGATGGCGAGTATCTGGTGGATTCAGTCGAGCAGACATTCACCCAGGCGGGCTGGTCCACCACCGTTGAGTGCAACGGCGGCAAAAAGGGCAAGGCCAAAGCCAAGGGCAAGAAAACGAAGAAAGCCGCGAAGCCCGTCAAGGTTGTCAGCCTGGCGTAGCGGCGCAGTGCACCATCTATACCCGCCGCGTGCGGGCTATTCACGTTAGGAGCTTGTATGCCAATTACTCAGCAGCAGTTGCAGCAGATCCTCCCGAACGCCGGCCGCCAAGCCGGCGTTTTTGTATCCGCCCTAAACGCGGCTATGGCGAATCGAAAGATCGACACGCCGAAGCGCCAGGCAGCATTCCTCGCCCAGGTCGGCCACGAGTCGGGTCAGCTGCAGTACGTGCGTGAACTTGGGGGTGATCAATACCTCAGCAAGTACGACACCGGCGCGCTGGCCGCCAAGTTGGGGAACACGCCTGCAGCCGACGGTGACGGCCAACGCTATCGCGGTCGTGGCCTGATCCAGATCACCGGCCACGACAACTACCTGCGCTGCAGTCTGGCGTTTTTCGGTGATGATCGATTGCTACGCACGCCGGAGCTGCTCGAGCAGCCGCAATGGGCGGCTGAATCGGCAGCTTGGTTTTGGTCGGTGAATGGGCTTAACGCACTCGCGGATCAAGAGCAGTTCAACACCATCACCCGCCGGATCAATGGCGGGCTCAACGGCCTGGAGGATCGGCTGCAGTTGTGGGGCAGGGCGAGGGCGGTGTTATGCGTCTCTTCGACCTGATCCCCCCGCAATACCGGCTCGTGGCGGTCAGCATGTTGCTGGTGATGTTGGCGGTCGGATCTGCTGCCTTCGCCTGGACCGCGCAAGGTTGGCGTTACGGTCAGCAGTTGGAGCGCCAGGCCAGGCTGCACGCCGACACCCTCGGCGAATTATCCCGGGCTGCTGCTGCCCAGCAACGCAACGAGCAGGACAAGCGTTTCGCCCTTGAGCAACGCCTGCAAGAAAAAGATGAAACCCACTACAAGGAATTGACCGATGAGCAAACCAAGCAAGCTCGTCTGCGTGATCGCCTGGCTACTGCTGATCTGCGGCTGTCAGTCGTACTCGCCACCACCGACGCCACCAGCGACTGCTCAGTGCCAACCACCACCGCCACCGGCCGCGTGGTTCATGGCCCCACAAGAGCCCAACTTGACCCAGCGCATGCTCAACGAATTATCGGAATCACCGATGCCGGCGACCAGGGATTGATCGCCCTGCGGGCCTGTCAGGCCTACGCAAAAGAAGTCTCTACACCGAAGTAAAAGGAGCGGCCGGGCAGGATGCGTCAACATCCAACCCGGCCACCTTCCCCGCAGAACATCCCTGCAAGTCCAGCCAAGGCTCCTGCTTCGTGCACAAAGCGGAGCGAGCCTAGCACTGTTTATCCATACAGCAAAGGTCTTGCTTTTTATGTCCACACCCATCATCCCTTGGATGGGCGGCAAACGCCGCCTGGCCGACCGCCTTATCCCGCTCTTCCCACCCCACGAATGCTATGTCGAGGTCTTTGCCGGCGGCGCGGCGCTCTACTTCATGCGTCCCCAGGCCGCGCCGGTTGAAGTCCTCAACGACATCAACGGCGACCTGGTGACGCTGTACCGCGTGGTGCAGAACCACTTGGAAGAATTCGTGCGTCAATTCAAATGGGCGCTCAGTTCACGCCAGGTGTTCGAGTGGCAGAAGATGACCCGTCCTGAAACCCTTACCGACATCCAACGCGCCGCGCGATTCTTCTACCTGCAGCACCATGCCTTTGCCGGCAAGGTGACCGGGCAGACGTTTGGCACCGCCACCACTGGACCGGCCATCAACCTGCTGCGGATTGAGGAAAACCTATCAGCAGCGTGGCAGCGGTTGTCCGGCACCTACGTTGAAAACCTACCCTGGCTTGCTTGTGCTGAGCGCTACGACCGTGCCCATACCTTCCACTACATGGATCCACCCTACTGGCAGACCGCCGGTTATGGTGTGGATTTTCCCTTTGAGAATTACGAGCGCATGGCGGACTTTATGCGTCGCTGCAAAGGCAAGGTCATGGTCAGCATCAATGATCACCCGGACATTCGGCAGGTCTTTGACGGCTTCCATTTTGAAACCGTTGATATTCGCTACAGCACTACCAACCAGCGGCAGGGAAGGGCCGATGTCAGTGGAGAGTTGGTGATCATGAACTGGGAGCCAGCCGCATTTGGAGGGTTGTTTTGATGGTCGCCATGTTCGATCTGATTGGCTTGCTATGTGTTTATGGTAGAGCGTTACTGTCGTCACACAAACGAAGGATGAACCCCATGGAAACTGCCTCCCACCATTTGAATGTCCTGCCCTCTCAGCTTCTCGCGGCGGCCTCGCGAGGAGAGATTGACCTTAACGAATTGGCTGCTGTTGTGTTGGCTGGTCGTGGGCTTGATCACAACGCAACCTGGGTAGGGTTCCCGGCGGCCGCTCAACTGCTCGAGCAGCACTTACAGGGCTAATCATCCGCTGATGACAACGGGAGCAGTAGCTCGGCTCCCTGATGTTTCACGTTCCCTACCTCTTTGCCAACGGCATACCACTCAAAATCCTCGGTTGGCTGGCAGCACTCAGTGGCTATTTCTTGAGCGCGCTCTGGCGCAAGACCTGGATCCAGCCACTCCCTGGCATGCTCAGGCGTCAGCACCAAAGGCTTGCGATCATGGATGTCCACCATCCCTTGGTCGCTGGCGGCGGTTATGATCACGAAACCGTCTCCTTCGTGGGGCTCCAGGCCAAGGCTCACTTGGGCGAGCGCCCCGAAAAACATGGGTTTCTGACTTTTCAGGCGAATGAAGTAAGGCTGTTTCTTCTTCGGATCGTCAGGGTCTTTGACCCACTCATACCAACCTTCACTCGGCACTACGGCTCGGCCATTCGGCCACAGTTGCTTGAAAAACTTGCCCGTAGTGACCGTCTCCACGCGGGCGTTGATCGGATCGGGGCGTTTGCCCTTGGCCCAGAACGGCGCCCATCCCCATTTGACGGCATCGATATGCAGGCCAGTCTCTGCGGCGTGCAGCACTTGCACCCGTGTCGTTGGAGCGACGTTGTAGCGATTGATCGGCACGGCGTCGTACCCACTGAATAGCTCTATCTGTGGGTTTAGCTCTTCGATAAAGATCGCCATCCCTTCGTACTGCACGAATCTTCCGCACATACGCACCTCTCCACTTGTCGAAATCCCCTACAGAAAAATTGACCGCAAGCGCCTTACAAAGTTAACTGTACATTCATACAGTAATTGTAAAAGGCCGCATCATGAGCTTCACCATTCTTGGTCCCATCGCAGAAGTCGGCGCGAAGCTGCCTTTGTGCTCGTTCCAGGTTCCGGCCGGCTTTCCTTCGCCTGCAGCGGATCACATTGAGCAGCACATCTCATTGGATGAGGTCCTGAATATCCGTGCGCCCCACGTGTACCTGGTAGCAATCACCGGTGAGAGCATGCAGGGTATCGGGATCTTCGATGGTGACTTGGCCGTGGTGGATCGTGCCATTGAGCCTATGCATGGGCACGTGGTGGTGGCCCTGCTGAACAATGAGCCTGTCTGCAAGCGCTTGTGTAAGCGCGGCCGGGAGATCGTCCTGCTGTCCGAAAACCCCAAGTTCCCCGCACGCTACGTTCTTGAAGGCGACGAACTGTCGATCTGGGGCGTCATCACCAGCACAGTGCGCAGCCATGTCTAAGCACGAGCCAACCTTTGCACTGATCGACTGCAATAGCTTCTATGCCAGTTGCGAGCGGGTATTCCGGCCCGACTTGGCGAAGGTGCCCATAGTGGTGCTCAGCAACAACGACGGTTGTGTCATCGCCCGTAGCTACGACGCCAAGCCTTTCATCAAGATGGGTCAGCCTTATTTCCAAATCAAACACAAGCTCAAGCAGCACGGCATTGTCGCGTTCTCCTCCAACTATGCGCTTTACGGCGATATGAGCGAGCGTGTGATGAGCCTGATCGAGGCGATGGTGCCGGCAGTTGAGGTGTACAGTATCGACGAGGCATTCGCCGACCTGACTGGTATAGACGGACTGGATGCCCTAGGCCGGCAGATACGGGCCCAGGTGCTTCGTTGCACTGGTATCCCGGTCGGTGTTGGTATCGCTCACACTAAGACCTTGGCGAAGCTCGCAAACCACACCGCGAAGCGCCTGCAGTCCCAAACTGGTGGGGTGGTCAACATCACCGAACCGGTTAAGCGTGACTGGGTGCTACGCAATACTGACGTGGCGGAAGTTTGGGGCGTTGGCCGCAAGATGAAACTCCATCTTGATGCCATGGGTATCAAGTCAGCTATGGACCTGGCTAAGGCCGATCCGTGGACGCTCCGTAAGAAGTTCAGCATTGTGATCGAGAAGACGGCCAGGGAGTTGTCCGGTACTCCTTGCCTGGAGCTGGATGAGCCGGATCCGCCAAAGCAGGAGATCTGCTGCAGCCGCATGTTCGGCAAGAGGCTGACGGAGCTGCCGCCCATCAAAGAGGCGGTGGCCACCTATATGATGCGTGCATCTGAGAAACTCCGGGCTCAAAACTCGCTTTGCAAGAAGGTACGAGTGTGCATCCGCACTGGCATGTTCAACCCGGAGGAGGCGAAGTATGCCAATGGGGTGGTGGTGGATATGCCGTATCCCACTGATGATGTCCGGCTGTTAACGCAGGCAGCAGTGGGTGCGCTTGATCGGATATTTAGGCCCGGCTTCAAGTACAGCAAGGCAGAGGTTATTTTGCTCAACTTGTGCCAACCCGGCGAGTACTCCGATGATCTGTTTGCAATGTCGCAACCAGCCGAGTCAACTCGAGTAATGATGGTGCTGGACGAGATTAATGGTCGGTGGGGTAGAGGGACATTACGCTCGGCCAGTGTGCCGTCGACCCCAGCTTGGGCTATGCGCCGGGAGATGATGAGCCAGAGCTACACGACCAAGCTAGATCAGCTTTGGTCGATCACATGCAAATAACGACATCTTTCGGCGTGCTTGAGCCTAACGTGATACCGCCATGCAGGAACGTACCGCTGCCGGGCAGCACAGGCAGAAAACGGCCAATAACTGCCATTCGTGAATCGCCGCCTCAGGCCAAAGCGGTTGTACAAGCTGTTCACCAAGCAGTCCTGTTTCGTCTCCACTTGCTATCGCATTTGTAATGTTGCGTCCAAGGGGCTCAATAGTTCGCTTTAGGGTGTACCATCAGACTCTACTCATCAGATATCAGTCAGTCATGTCCACGCTTAGCGAAGAGAGCCGCCAGATCGTAGCTTCTCTGGCGCAGAGTGTCGGTCTTAAAGCTGACACTGCAAGCATCGCCGAGGCGATTGTTGCGAAATTGCAGGCTATGGACGCAGCCCTTACGCCGATTATTGGCCAGCAAGGGGTTGTCGCCCTGTTCCGGCGCAGTTTGCATCTTTGTATTTCTGCTAATCCGCGTCTCTCTGGCACCTATGACAGTCTGCCGGCCTCGATGGATGTTACTGCCCTTAAATCCGTACTCGTCGAGCAGCAGGACACCGAAGCACTGTTCTTTGGTGAAGTGTTGTTGACTACTTTCTACGAGCTTCTGACCACACTGATCGGGCCCTCGCTCACCGCTAGTTTGCTTCGTGGCGTGTGGGAAACTTCTTTGAGCGACACCCCCTCGCAGGAAAATTCGCCATGAGCACCAAAGTGACTATCAACCGTCTGGCCACCGGCGTGCCTGGACTGGACGAGGTGCTGGGCGGAGGATTGCCAGAATTTTCGTTCAACTTGATCGCCGGCCCTCCTGGTTGCGGTAAGACCACGCTGGCCCACCAGATGATGTTTGCCCTGGCAACGCCCGAACGCCCGGCGCTGTTCTTTACCGTTCTAGGTGAACCGCCACTGAAGATGCTACGTTATCAGCAGCAATTCGACTTTTTCGACAGCGAAGCGATCAACCAGTCAATCCGTTACATCAACCTGGCCGCCGATACCCTAGCCGGGGATCTGGACGAGGTGCTGCGGCGCATAGTCAGCGAAGTCGAAACGCATTCGCCGGCGCTGGTGTTTGTCGATTCGTTCCGCTCCGTGGTGCTGGCCAGCCAGACCCAGGACAACCCCAACAACAACCTGCCGCAGTTCGTTCAGCAACTGGGCATGCTGATGACGACTTGGCAAGCGACGACGTTCCTCATCGGCGAGTATTTCACTGAAACCGACACCAACCCGATTTTCACCGTGGCAGATGGCCTGATCTGGCTTCGACAAAGCGTTCAGCGCAACTCCATGGTACGCAAGCTGGAAATCATGAAGATGCGCGGCCAACCGACGTTGCCGGGCCTGCACACCTTCCGCATTGCAACTTCCGGGATCAAGGTTTTTGCACCCGTAATAGCTACCCCGTTTGATACGCCGCTGGAATCACCGATCAAGCGCCTGAACATGGGGGTCGCGCGGCTCGACGAGATGCTGGGGGGTGGCCTGCCTCGGGGCTATTCGTTGCTGGTGGCCGGGCCATCGGGGTCAGGCAAAAGCATTCTCGCAGCGACCTTCCTCGCCGAAGGCGCGCGCAATGGCGAAACTGGCGTGATCGCAGTATTCGAACAACGGCCCAATCACTCGCAGAATGCGACCCTATCTGGTTTGATTGAGAGCGGGCAGGTCGGTCTGGTGGATAGTCGCGCTCCCGATCTTTCGATTGACGAAATTGTCCAGCTATTGCTCGGCGAGATCACCCGGCTGAAAGCCACTCGCGTGGTCATCGATTCGCTGTCGGGCTTCGAACTGGCAGTGGCGCCGACCTTTCGCGAGGATTTTCGCGAGTCGCTGTCGCGCATGGTCACGGCGCTGACCAATTCCGGGGTCAGTGTATTGATGACTTCGGAGCTGGAAGATCGTTACACCGATCTGCGTTTCAGCCCTTACGGCACGGCGTTTCTGACGGATGCAATCATCGTCCAGCGCTATATTGAGGTGGAGAGCCGGTTGCTGCGCATCATGGCCGTGGTTAAGGTTCGCGCCAGTGCGCACTCTGATGAGTTACGTCAGTACTTCATTGATGATAACGGTCTACACATCGGTGACATGTTGCCGGAGCAAGAAGGTTTGCTCGGTGGGCGACCGACAAGGCAGATTTTGAGCAAGGTCGACAGATGAGCGAAGAATAATGAGTGAGGCCAGCGGCGAGAATGAACAGGCTTTAGCCACTGCTGCACGCGAACTGCTCCTACTGGGCCGAAAAACGGTCGCGGCTCGTGCGGTACTCGCGGCGCTGCATAAGGAACTCAGCGAAGCTAACAGCCAGCTTGTTGATAGCTTGCAAGTCGAGCAACTTATTGAGGCCAATCAGCAGTTAGTGTTGGCAATTTTATCGGCGCAGTCGGATGTTGAATATCAGAAAAACGCTCAGGCAGAACAGCATCTGTACTTGGAAATGCGTGAAGCCAACGAACAATTGGTTATAGCAGCGCTTAGCGCCCAAGATTTACAAATTGCAGCTGAAAACGCACTGGAGCAGCAGCGCAATGTCCTCTCTCTAGTGGCCCACGAGCTGCGAAATCCACTGACGCCCATAAGCATGATTGCTGGCCGGCTGGTGCGGGTTCCCCGCGAAGAATTGCCACGCATGCAGCTACTGATTGAGGGCCAAGTAAAGCAGATGTCCCGATTGGTGGAAGATTTGCTCGACATTGCTCGGGCTACCACCGGTAAATTTCGCCTCAACTACCAAGTTATTAACATGGCTGACATCATTAGTGACGCAATAGCAATCTGTACTCCGGTCATGCTCGCCCACGGCTTAAATTTCAGCTCTGAACTCTTGGAATCTCGTTTAGCGGTGAACGGCGATCCTGTACGGATGACGCAGGTTCTTGATAATTTGCTGGGTAATGCGGCCAAGTACACGCCGACGGGCGGCACTGTCAAACTTGCCGTTTCCGTTGACGCCAATCTGCTGGAAATTCGCATTCGGGATTCCGGCATTGGTATCTCAGCCAAAGCGCTGCCTTTCATCTTTGAGCCGTTTGTCCAAGATGTTCATGCCGTGGGTTTCAATGGAGCGGGCTTAGGCATTGGTCTGACGGTGGTGCGAGAGTTGATTGAAGCCCATAGCGGAACAGTTACTGGCACAAGTGCGGGGGAAGGCAAGGGAAGCGAATTCGTAGTGAAAATACCGCTGTTAAATCTTTAGCTTTTCTTTTGCGTCAGCCGGTAAAAACCTAGGAGTTTAGGGCTTGAATCTAACAAGCGATTTTTTTAGCCGTTACTACTTAATTTAAGAGTGCTCGATTTCAGCTTACGTCGTAATCGCTGTAGGTGCATTTGCTGGTGACTGACCGCTTATGGCCGATTTCTGCCGCTAGTGACGGGCAGCAATCGGCCAGAAGCGGTCATTTATACGCGTCTACCAAGTTGGCATTCAGAACGGCGCGACAGGCTAGAACCCACTATTCAGTGCAGTCGTCCTGTAAATCGCTCTTCAGGGGATCCGGCAGCTAAAACGGCTTCGGCTTTTATCAGCGTGCCATCGAAATCTGTCGGCTTATCCAGCCCTATCCGTGCGCTGGTGCTGTACAGCGTTGCATAACCGGGGCCCCCTAATACTGGGCAAGTGGTCTGAACACACGGGGATTCGATCACACGGTCAACTCTGCCGTCTGGCGCGTACCGCACCACCCTGCTGCCGCCCCATTCGGCATTCCAGAGAAAACCCTGCGCATCAATACAAGAACCGTCTGGAGCACCCTGACCGTTGACTGTAGTGAATACACGCTGGTTTTCCAGCGACGGGTAATCGCAGCAGAAAATGCATCCTTGCAGGGAGTCCGCGTAATACATGGTGGAACCGTCCGGGCTAAAACAGATGCTGTTCGGGATCGCCACTGCGGGAAGGTCCAGAGTTTCTGTCTCGAGCGCTGCCGCGTTGAGCCGATGAAATCTGCCTATGGTTTGCACCTGCTCACCGGCGTCCATTGTGCTGAATACAAAGTTGCCCATGCGGTCGCAGCGGCCATCATTGATCCGGGTTCCTGGCACGCCAGGGGTGGCTGTGATTTTGCTGAAACGACCAGTACTCAGGTTGCAATAACCCAGGCAGGAGGCCAATCCCATTAGCAATACGTCTGCATTTGTCGTAAGGGCAAACGATCCCAGCGGCTCCGGCAGTGACCAGCGCTGCACTTCACCGCTAAAGGGGTCCAGAGCAAGCAACTCGCAGCCGGGGATATCGGTCCAGAACAGGCGTTCGGTTCTTTCACACCAGACAGGGCACTCGCCAAGAAGACTGGTGGTGCCGGTTAGGGTTTTAAACATGGTTGCGTCCTACGAAACAGGATGGGGCAAACAAGGCAGTCAGTTGGAGAAAAGCGCTGACCACCTGTCACCGAACAGGGCGATGGCCAGTCCTGCGAGCATCACCATCGACCCGGCCAACTTGATGAGAGACACCGGCCTTTCCGATGCCCCCATCAATCCGAAATGATCGATAACCAGTGAGGAGATAATCTGCCCTGCGATAGCGAGGCCCAGCAGGGCTGACAGGCCGATTTTTGGCGCAAGCACCACATAACTAAGCAAGGCACCGGCACCCAGCAGACCGCCCAGCAGGCTCCACCAGGGCTGGGCAGGTATAGCCGCCAGTGAGGCCACTATCCCGCCACGCATCAATGAAAAGACGCCCAGGAACACCGCTCCGGCAGTAAATGAGAACAGCGCCGCCGCTACGGAATCTCCACCCACACCTTTAGCGAGTTGACCATTCAGCGTGGTCTGCAGGGTAATGCCAAGCCCCGCGGCGATGGCCAGCAGGTAGTAAGCTGCGTTCATTTCGCGCCTCCTTACTTGGCTGACTCAAGCGGCATGAATGTCTCGGCAAAAATATCCGGCTGGTAGCCTGCGGCAGCAAACAGATGCTCACGGGATTCGTCGATTGCTGCACGCAGCCTTTCGCTGTCCACGCCCAGCACCTTGCCGCCGCGCTTGACGATGCGCCCGCCAATCATGACCGTGTCGACATTGCTGCGTTCGGCCGCGTGTACCACGGTGCCGAATGCGTTACCCGACGGGTAAAGGTTGATGTCCTGCGCATTGATAAGGATCAGGTCGGCCTGTTTGCCGGGGGTCAGGGTGCCGACTTTGTCCTGCAATCCTGCACAGGTGGCGCCGTCAAGAGTGGCGGCTTTGAGCAGGCCATGAGCCGGCAGGGTCACCGGATGATGCTCTGCGCCGCAGCAGCGCTGCTGGTGCATGCCCATGACGCGTTGCAGGTAGAACGCCACCCGCATCTCCATGAACATGTCACCGCTGTAGGAGGTTTCGTTATCGACACTCAGCCCCGGGCTGATGCCGTGACGCTGGGCCGACTGCATGGCGAACATTCCATCTTCAATGCCGTAGTGGGCATCTGAACGCGGGCATACGTTGACCCGCACGCCAGCCTCGCGAATGATTTTCCAGCCGGCGTCCGGCAGCGCTGTGCAGTGGTTGAAGATGTTGTCGGGGCGCAGCAGACCCTCGCGATGCAAACCCTCCAACTCAGCTGCCATGTCCCCGCCGAAGAATTCGGTAATGATCGGCAGCCCCAAGCGCCGGGCTTCAGCCCATAGCTCAGGCTCCAGCTGCGCCATTACCGCCAGCGAGAGCAGCGGGTTGTCAACGTTCTTGACGTATTTCCCCTGGAGACGCTCCAGGTTGCCGGGCCAGTGGGCTTTGTCCCACTCACCAGAAACTGGCGCACCGGAGGCGTGTACAGACCGGATACCAGCATCGAGCAGCGCCTCGACCGCGGCGTCGGAGTGCGCGCCGGTGCGGCTGTTGTGCGAGTTATCGACCACGGTCGTGATGCCCGCATCGATGCACCCCAATGCAGTCAGTAGATTGCCGATATACATGTCAGCCGGGCGATAGTATTTGGCGAACGAGAAGTGCGTTGCGTTGCAGTAGTCTTCCAGGGTTTCGGCATTCGGATTGATTCGACGCAGTTGGCCCTCCCAGGAGTGACGATGCGTATCGACCATGCCGGGCATGGCAATCATGCCGGATGCCTCGATAACCATAGCGTCGCCGGCCTCGATGTTTTCACCTATGGCCGTGATGGTGCTGCCTTCGATAAGGATATCGCCGCGCGCCAGATTGCCGATATCACCGTCCATGCTCAGCACAGTGGCGCCGCGGATAAGGGTGCGGGCGGCCGGAGCGGCCGGGGCCTGCACAATGCTGCGGTTATATTCAGCCATTTTCTGTACACCTCTTCAAATTTCGTTGGAAGCAATGTACGCAATGCGATACTGCGGGAAAAAGATGGTTAAACTGTTTTTATTATTCAATATCTACGAATAATAACGACTTTACCCGATCACTGCTTTGAGGCTGCTAACAGTCATGGACCGTATTCAAGCGATGCAGGTTTTCGTACGTGTGGCTGAAGCAGGAAGCTTTATCCAGGCGGCGCAGACGCTCTCTCTGCCGGCCTCGACAGTTACCAGCAGCGTCAAAAATCTTGAGAAGTACTTGCAGGTGCGCCTGCTGAACAGAACAACGCGTCGGGTCAGCCTGACCTCTGAGGGCGCACAATATCTGGCGCAATGCCGGGAAATATTGGAGCTGATCGAACACACAGAGACCAGCCTGACGGATTCCGTAAAACGGCCACAGGGGCGTTTGCGTGTCGATATGCCGGGTGGCATTGCACACTTCATCGTCATGCCAAACCTGCAAGACTTCTACAGGCGCTACCCGGATATCTACCTGATGATAGGCGTCAACGATCGGCAGGTTGATCTAGTTCAAGAGGGTGTCGATTGCGTTATTCGTACAGGCGAGCTCGATGACTCAACGCTCGTTGCGCGCCCACTCGGTCGGTTTCGGTGGGTAACCTGTGCGTCTGCCGCCTATCTCGAAGAGAACGGCACTCCGCAAAATCCGCAAGATTTGTCTCACCACCGGGCCATCCATTACTTCTCGGGCCGCGCAAGGCAAGCAGGTGAAATGCGCTTTGCCCGTGGTACCGAAAAAATCTCAGTCCCGGTGAACGGCACAGCGGCCGTCAACGAGACTGGGCTTTACATCAAAATGTGCCTTGAAGGCTTCGGGCTGGTGCAGCTCGCTGAGAATGTGGTCAGCGAGCATCTGCGAGAAGGGCGACTGGTCGAAGTGCTTGCTGGCTGGCAGCCCGCATCGGTTCCTGTGCACCTGCTATACCCGCATCAGCGCTTTTTATCGCCAGCTGTGAGCGCATTCGCTGACTGGATTGCTGGGCTTGTTCGCGAAGATGATTCAGCAGATTCAAGTTGAACGTTGCGCCCGGCCAGCATGCCGGTGAATGCGCCGACTACGGAGATTGCGGCTGTGATCAGCAGCGGTGCTGTCCAGCCACCGGTCCAGTCGTGCAGTTGGCCCAGTAGCAATGGGCCTGCGGCTGCCATCAGGTAGCCGACGCACTGCGCCATTCCTGAAAGTGCCGCCGTGTCACCGGCATTTTTTGTGCGCAAGCCGATGAAGGTCAGGCCGAGCATCATGCTGGCACCAGAGCCGAAGCCCAAGACCGCGGCCCACAACATGGCGTAGTCTGGCGCGTAAATGAGCCCGATCAGGGATGAGGCGGTTAACAGGCTGACGGTAGCGGCTGCCAGTTTCTGGTCTTTGAGACGGCGAAGCGTGGCCGCCAGAATCAAGCCGGGAATGGCCGTGGTCAGTTGAAGCGTGCCGTGTACCGTGCCTGCTTGCTCCGGGGATATGCCATGGTCCATCAGAATGGTCGGCAGCCAGCCGACGGCGACATAAAAAGGCATCGCGTTCAGCCCCATGAACAGTGTGACCTGCCATGCCAGCGGCGAACGCCAGACGGCCACGGTTGGCGCTTGTTTCGGACCTGACAGATTTACGTGTTCGTGTTTTTTCAACTGCGGCAGCCACACCACCAGCGCCAACAACGGGGCTGCGACCAACAAACTCAGGGCAATCGGCCATCCCCATGATTGGGTCAGCGGAATTATTACGGCTGAACCGACAGCGCCCGCTGCACCCATCGTGATGGAATAAGCGCCGGTCATGGACGCCATTTTTGTCGAGAAGTCGCGTTTGATCAGGCCGGGCAGCAGCACGTTGCCCAGGGCGATCCCAGTGCCTATCAATATCGTACCGCCGTACAACGCCCACGCGCTGCCTGCGGAGCGGAGCAGGATGCCCGCTGAAATGACCAACAGTGCAGCGAAAAGCGTGCGCTCGATGCCGAACCTGCGGGCGACCGATGCGCTGAGCGGGGAGAAGGCTGCAAAGGCAAGTAATGGCAGTGAAGTAAGCAGGCCTAGAGCTGAGGCGCTCAAGCCAAAATCATTCTGGATCAGCGGCAAAACGGGCGCGATGCTGGTAAAGGGAACGCGCAGGTTCACGGCGATAAGCAGAATGCCTGCGACGAGCGCGATGGCATGCCACTTGTTTTTTGTATCTGACATATTCTTTATCTGTCCTCTTAAAAGAAGACAACTGTAGAGAACTTCAGAACCGTCTAATATAGATATCAAGACACCTGATATCTAAATTATGCCAAGCTCAAAAAATGTCGTTTCCTCGCCGGAAGATTTCGATTCAGACCTTTTCGCCCAGGCAGCGATTGCCCTCAAGGTTGCGCCTGACCTCAATGATTCGGGTGCCCGTCCGCATGATCATCGCAAAGGCCAGCTCATCCTGTCTTTGCATGGCGCAGTGAGCTGTGAGGTGCAAAATGCACTCTGGTTTGTCCCTCCCCAGCACGCCGTATGGATCCCGGGCGGCACGCCGCACAGTTGCCGAGTGACCGAAAACGCCCGGACCTGCTTTCTGTTCGTTGAGCCCGGTGCGGCAGCCATGCCTGAAGAATGCTGCACGGTTGCCATTACGCCCCTTGTTCGGGAGATGGTCCTGCATCTCGCTGAACAGGAACCTGCTTACCATTCCGAGGGCAAGACAGCTCGGCTGGTTGCAGTGCTGCTTGAGCAGCTTTCCGATGCCCCGCTGAAAGAGCTGCATTTGCCGATATCAGACCACCCCAAGATCAAACAAATCGCGGATGCGCTCTTCTCAGATCCAGGCGACCGAACCACGTTGCGCGAGTGGGCCACTCGGCTTGCAACCAGTGAACGAACGCTGGCCAGGCTTGTAGAAAGCACGACCGGGCTGAGCTTCGGACGCTGGCGTCAACAATTGCATTTGATGATCGCACTGAGTCATTTGGCGGAGGGGGTATCCGTGCAACGTGTGGCGGGCATCCTGGGATATGACTCTGTTAATGCATTCATCACGATGTTCAAGAAAGCACTGGGTAAACCGCCTACTCAGTATTTTTCCTCTCTGCGCTAGTGCTCTGCTGGCTGATACAAAGCGCCGAGGCTGTAGAACGATCTGTCTGCTATTGGCCGATTGCTGCCTGCGAGCACCTTGCGCTGCTCGCGTTGGGATTACCGGCTGCAAACCTGAGATCGCTTAGGCTTGGCCGGAACTCGAGCCCTTGAGCTTGGCTAAGCCCTGTTTGATGTAGCCGGCGTTTTCACCGATCACGAACAGAGCACCACGTACGTTATCACCGACCTCGCTTAAGCCTTGCTTCTCGCTTTGGAGGGCCAGCTCCATCACGGCAGCTTCCAACGCAAGCTGATTGTCGTACATTCTTTCGAGCAAATCCGGTAATGAGTATTCCCCTGACATGTGCACTGCTCCGTCGAAAATAGCGAAGCATAGCAGTGGTCCGCCAGATTGCAGATTGCTTGGAAATAGCTTGCAGATCGGCCTCTCCGCGTTTTGCGATCAGCGATAGCGGTAAGGCTGCGTCCGATTTGTCATCGGACGACATGGGAACTCGAACTGTCTACGGTTTTGTGCATTGTGGCGGATGACACGCTTGCATTGAGTCTCGCAATGCGGCTTCCATATGCGCGCTCAGTCTTAGGGCAAATTTAGGGCAAAACTCAGGCCGCTGTAGACCGTTTCTGCCCTTGCCGTCCACCCAAAACACAATACAATTGCGGCCTGGAGCGGGGTGTGGGGTGTGCAGGTCGGGTTCGAATCCCTATCTCTCCGCCATTACACAGAAAAAGCCCCGTAGCTGAATAAGCTACGGGGCTTTTTCGTTTCTGTTGTCCGGCAAGCTAGCGCGCTCGGACCTTGCTGGTTTCTCTGACCGCAAACAGTAAACAGCGTACTGCTTCACGGTCCTGGTCCGACAATGAGCGGTAGTAACGTACCAGCCGCTCTTCCTCTCGATTGAGCTGGCGAGGTCGCAGGGACGTGTTGGGGGCGGTACGCAGTGGGGGAGGAAATGAGTCGTTTGACATGATCCTGATTCTTCACGAGATGAAGGGAGAAGTGGGCTTCTTGCCCTGAGCATCTCAATAGATAACGTTTATCGGGCAAATGGGCTCGTCATTTTTTGCTATTGCGAGCTTTTTCGGAAAGAGATGTCGGAAGTGGTTGGCAGAGGTGTAAGAGTAATCTTTCGATAGAGATAAAAAGACCCTCGATAGGGGAGTGGTTTTGTCAGTTTGATGTCCACGCTTCATTTCGTATGTGACACCTTTGGTGAGCCAGCAAGTGGAATAGAGTCAATCTGGACTGCTTGTGGGAAAATTCGCCAATGGCTTGTCGAAAGTTCCCGATCACGCTTCAGGGGCTAGCAAAGTTTGATTGAGATGTCTCATTCTGGCGATGAAGGACTTAAGTGCACGGTTTTTAGCACTTTGACCTCATGAAGTGGAATTTATGTACTTTGTTTTGGTGCATTGTGTAGCGCCAGTAGAGAACATGGGTTCCAGTCTTGCTGACTTTGCAGCAGTAACTGCTGTTGAAGAAGTACCTGGAGGAATGGGTCATGGCTTCGAATAGCTTTCAGAATGAAGTGCCTAAAGCACGTGTCAATATCAAGCTGGACCTGCACACCGGTGGCGCGCAAAGAAAAGTTGAACTGCCACTTAAGCTGATGGTGTTGGGTGACTACAGCAACGGCAAAGAACAACGCTCGCTGTCCGAGCGAAGCAAGGTCAGTATCAATAAAAACAATTTCGACAGTGTCATGGCTGAGTTCTCTCCTGGTGTGAAGTTTGCGGTGGCCAATACCCTGGCTCATGACGACTCAGAAGCCTCTGTCGAACTGAAGTTTCAACGCATGAAGGATTTCGAACCGGAGCAAGTCGTACGGCAGATCCCGCAGTTGCGAGCCTTGTTGGCCATGCGCAACCTGCTGCGCGATCTCAAGTCCAATTTGTTGGATAACGCCACCTTCCGCCACGAGCTGGAAAATATCGTGAAGGATGACGCATTGAGCGATGAGCTTCGCGCTGAGCTGGCTGCACTGGCGCCAAGCAACGATTGTTAATCTGCCTCGGTTCGCTTAAAAGGAAGTTATCAAATGTCTGTTGAAAGCTCTAACGTGCAATCGCGCGACGCTGTTGTGTTGTCTGAAGAAAGTAGCGGTGTCTACAGTTCACTGTTCAGTAAGATCAATTTGAGCCCGGTTTCAGAACTGGGGGATATTGACATGTTTCAGTGTACGGAAGCATTGTCGGAGGCTTCTGCCGATGAGCGGGTCACCGCTGCAGTCAGTGTGTTCTTGAAGGTGCTCAAAGAATCGTCGCAGAAAGTTGAGCGTCTGGACAAGACGCTGTTGGATGAGCACATCGCATCCTTGGATGTTCAAATAAGCCGCCAACTGGATGCGGTGATGCATCATCCAGACTTTCAACGTGTTGAGTCTATCTGGCGTGGCACAAAGTCGCTGATTGATCAGACCGACTTTCGTCAGAACGTGAAAATTGAGTTGTTGGATGTCAGTAAAGATCACTTGGTGCAGGACTTTGACGATGCGCCGGAAATTGCCCAGAGCGGTCTCTACGCGCATACGTACACCCAGGAGTACGACACGCCGGGTGGTGAGCCCATTGCCGCCGCCATTTCCAACTACGAATTCGATAACCAGCCGCAGGACATCACTCTGTTGCGCAATATTTCCAAGGTGGCTGCCGCGGCGCATATGCCATTCATTGGTTCCGTCGGGCCGGCATTCTTCGGCAAGAAAACCATGGAGGACGTCGCGGCTATCAAGGACATTGGAAACTATCTGGATCGTGCCGAATACATCAAGTGGCACAGTTTGGCTGCGAGCGATGATGCGCGCTATCTCGGTCTGCTCACGCCAAGGGTGCTGGGCCGTTTGCCTTACGGGCCGGACACCGCTCCTGTGCGCAGTTTCAACTATGGCGAAAGTGTCAAAGGGCCTGACCACGAGAAGTACCTGTGGGTGAGCGCAGCCTTCTCCTTTGCTGCAAACATGGTCAAAAGCTTCATTGCCAATGGTTGGTGTGTGCAGATTCGTGGGCCTCAGTCCGGTGGTGCGGTCACGGATCTCCCGATTCACCTGTATGACTTGGGCACCGGCAATCAGGTGAAGATCCCTTCCGAGGTGATGATTCCGGAAACTCGCGAGTTCGAATTTGCCAACCACGGCTTCATTCCACTCTCGTATTACAAAAACCGTGACTACGCGTGCTTCTTTTCTGCCAACTCGGTCCAGAAACCGGCGTTGTACGACACCCCTGACGCCACCGCCAACAGCCGCATCAACGCCCGCTTGCCCTACGTCTTCCTGTTATCGCGCATCGCTCACTACTTAAAGGTGATCCAGCGCGAAAACATCGGCACCACCAAAGACCGTCGTTTGCTGGAGTTGGAACTCAATAAATGGATCGGCGGGCTGGTGACCGAAATGACTGATCCCGGCGATGACCTGCAGGCCTCACACCCGCTGCGGGATGCGAAGGTGACGGTGGAAGACATCGAGGACAACCCCGGATTCTTCCGTATCAAGTTGTACGCCGTGCCTCATTTCCAGGTCGAGGGTATGGACGTGAACCTGTCGTTGGTTTCGCAGATGCCCAAGGCCAAAGCCTGACTCAGTCGTAGGGAACGATGCCATGAAAATCGATCGCCCTCTATGGGCTGCCGGGGCGCTGCTGTGCCCGCAGCAATTCCAGCAGCAGGCGCGCTGGGAGGCTTGGGCCAACGAGCAGCTCGCCCGTCTGACCCTGGCCCACCCCTGGGGTGTTCAGGTCGCAGGCTTTGACCTGGAGGCTTTGCGGCTGGGCAAACTCAAGGCGACCCAGTTGCGTGCGCGCATGCCCGATGGTACCTGGATCGACACTGAGCAAGTAGATCGCCTGCCTCCAGCCTTGGAGCTGGCGCAGCTGTTGGGTGATGACGATCACCACGCGTTGCTGCACTTGGCCTTGCCACTGGAGCAGGCCAATGGCAACAACTGCCTGTTTGAGGGCGGCAGAGTTGATCGCCCGATGCGCTATCGCCAGGCGTGGTGTGAGGTACAAGACATCTATGCGGATGAGGTTCAGACAATCGGTGTGATGGAGCACGCGCTGAGCCTGCGCCTGCATCGCGATGACAATGCTGATTACGTGACCTGCCCGATCGCGCGACTGGTGCGTGACGGGCAGGGCGCCTGGAGCCTCGACCCGGCCTATGTGCCGCCGTTGCTGAGCTTCGCTGCCCATGCCGGGTTGTTAAACCAGTTGGACAACCTGTTGACGCAGTTATCGGCCAAGCGGCAACGGCTGATGGGCATGCGCCGAGAAAGCAACCAACGCATGGCCGATTTTGCCGTGGCCGATGTGTCGCTGTTCTGGTTGCTCAATGCCTTGAATACCTATCAACCGGTATTGTCGGACCTTCAGGCGTTTCCCGCACGGCACCCCGAGCAGGTCTATCAGCAACTGATAAAGCTGGCCGGCAGCCTGCTGACGTTCTCATTGGAGCACGATGTCGACAAGATTCCAGCCTACCGGCACGAGTCTTTGGAGACTGTGTTCCCGCCTTTGATGCACACCATTTCCCTGTTGCTGGAAGCCAGCCTGCCGTCGCGGGTGATTGCTCTGGAGCTGGACGAGCAGGGCGCCAATCGCTGGCAGGTCACGCTGAACGACCCGCGCCTGCGCGAGCGTGAGGGGGCTGATTTTTATTTGTCGGTGCGTTGCCGATTGCCCGCCGCGCAGTTGCAGGACCAGTTCCCACGCCTGTGCAAGATCGGTACGCCTGACGAGGTCAATCACTTGGTCAACGCTGCACTCGACGGCGTTCCACTGCACTCTCTCAGCCATGTGCCGGCGGCGATTCCATTGCGCCTGGAGAACCAGTATTTCGCGTTGGACCTCGATCATTCCAAGGGGCAGGCGGTGCTGGACGAAGGGGTATGCGCTTTCTATGTGCCAAGCACTTTGGTCGACGTGAAGCTTGAACTGTTTGCGGTGCTGCGCTCATGAACCTGACTGCCTCCAAAGAACGCACAGCGGCGGCTGTGGATATTGATGCGCTGTTGCAGGACACCTACCTGCTGGTGGTCGAGTTGCGCCAGGGCGCCTCCGTGACGCGCAGCCAGGACCTGTCGCAACTGTGTGTCGAGCAGGTTGAGCACGTTCGGCAGCAGTTGAAAGTGTCGGGCCTGAGTCAGCGCAGCATCGACCACATCAGTCACGCTCAGTGCGCGTTACTTGATGAGACCGTACTCACTTGCGCCGAAGGTGACGAGCACGCCTCCTGGGCCAGCGGACCGCTGCAGACCAAGTTCTTCAATCGTCATCAGGCGGGTGAATTTCTGTATGAGGACATGCGCGAAGTCTTGCGCGAGCCCGCCCCGGATCCACATGTGCTGACGGCCTTTCAGCGGGTATTGATGTTGGGCTTTCGTGGACGCTACCGTGACCTGAGTGATCCTGAGCGCGAGCAGTTGTTGGTTGCTCTCGGTGCACGGACCACGCCGCTTAACGTCAGTCAAAGCTTGATAACGCAGCCGGGTGGCGGTGAGGTCATTGCAGGTTTGGCTTGGCTGCGATCACCGCTGATCCACATGGTGGCCGTGGGCTTATTGCTGACAGCCACCTGGTGGGGATTGGATCATCTGTTGAGCGACGCTGTTGCCTCGCTCTTGCCGGATCAGGGGTAAGGGCGAGATGACCTTGAACCTGCATCGAGCCCTTTGCCTGTGGGCGGGCGCTCTGACCTTCGCTTTGCTGGTCATCATTCCACTCGGCCTGTGGGTGCGAGCGTTGGGTGTGTTGATCACAGTGGCTTGTGTTGCGTGGGCCTGGGTACTGTTGGGGCGTCGTGTAGCCCAACGCCGTGCATTGGTTTCATCGGTTGATAACAGACTCCTGCCTGCGGCAGCCTTTCGCCATCCTGTCGTGCTGGTCTGCGGTGACGGCCAGGATGGCTTGTTCGGCAGGGTTCCGGCCGAACAAATGGCCTTGCGCGTAACCGAACAAGGTTGCTATATCCGTGTTCCAAGCCTGGAGCAACTGCTGGCCTTCACCGATGGGATCCTGGCGTTACGCCCAAGCTGGGGTGGGCAACTCAGTGTGATGTTCACCGTTAATCCCGGTGCGCACAGTGATGGTGCTGTACTCGCCGGTCAGGTGCGGGCCTTCAGTCACCAATTGTCTTTGGTACGTAAACGCGGCATTGCACTGCCGTTATTGCTGGTGAGCTACCTGCAAACCTCGCAGGGCGAGAATCCTTGGTTCACTTGGGTCAATGACCGGACTGACGTTCTTGTGCGGGATGCGGGTGCCTGTGTCAGCTTGGATCAGTGGCAGCAGCACAGCGCAGACTCCTCCGTACAGTCGGCGCGGATGCATGCCGGTGTACAACTGAACAGTCTCGTGGCCTGGTTGCACGCAGCGGTGCTGCCGTACCTTGCCACTCGGCGCTCCCCAGGGTTGGCGACGGTTTGTGCGGTCAGGCTCGTACCGGCTTTGCCCTGCGCCGCGCAGGGCAATCTGTGGCGGCAATGGTTGTGCAGTCGAGTGGCGCTGACTGACCGCCGATCAGCATCGAAGGATGCGGTTCTGCCTTTCCCGGATTCTCTACTCAACCTGCTCCCGCTCGGCCCGCTACGCACTCCTGTGCAGCGCGCAAGTGTCGCAGCCCTGTGGTTGTTTGCCCTTGCCGCTGCCGTGGCACTCGCAAGCTCGGCATGGCAGAACACCCTGCTGGTACGCCAAGTCAGTGATGATTTACGGCGTTATTCCGCCATTCCCCAGCCGACCCAGCGTGAGCAAAAAGAATTCCTCTGGCGTGAAGAGGCTGTGACCATTCTTCGTCAGGACGCCCAGCGTCTGGACGCGTACTACCGTCACGGCGCGCCCCCTGCATTCGGCTTGGGCCTGTATCGCGCAGAACGCCTTCGTGCGCCGTTGCTGGCGGTACTGGCCGCTCATGTTGAACCTGCGCCCGCTGCGGCCCCCGTGCGCATTGCCAAGCCGGTGCTGCTGGACAGTCTGTCGCTGTTCGCCACTGGCAGCGCCCAGCTCAAGCCGGGTTCGACAAAGATCCTGATCAAGGCGCTGGTCGACATCAAGGCGCAGCCAGGCTGGCTGATCGTGATCGCCGGGCATACCGATGCCACCGGTGATCCGCAGAACAACCTTCGCCTATCCCATGCCCGCGCCGCCGCCGTACATGCCTGGATGCAGCAGATGGGTGGCATTCCCGACAGCTGTTTTGCTGTGCAGGGCTTCGGCGCGAGCCAACCGATCACTGATAACGACACCGAGGCGGGGCGTGCAGCCAACCGCCGCGTTGATATCCGTCTGGTACCCGAGGCAGGTGCGTGCGCGCTCTCTACCGCCGGGCCGGACAGACAACCCCCTGTCGCATCCAGCGACATTTAAATTCCCGAGAAAAGGAGTTTCACATGGCAATTCCCGTTTACCTCTGGCTGACAGATGACGGCGGCGCAAACATCAAAGGTTCGGTGGATGTGCAGAAGCGCGAAGGCAGCATCGAAGTCGTTGCCCAGGACCACAGCCTGTATATCCCCACCGACAACAACACCGGCAAGTTGACCGGTACGCGGGTACACACCCCGTTTCTGTTCTCCAAGGAAATCGACGCGTCCAGCCCTTACCTTTACAAGGCCGTGACCACCGGCCAAACCCTCAAAAGTGCTGAGTTCAAGTGGTACCGCATCGACGACGCCGGGCAGGAAGTCGAGTACTTCATCACCAAGCTGGAAAACGTCAAGGTGGTGAAAGTCGCACCGAAAATGCACGACGTCAAAGACCCAGGCAAAGAGAAGCACAACCACCTCGAACAGATTGAGTTGCGCTACGAGAAGGTCACCTGGACCTACAAGGACGGCAACATCATCCACTCCGATTCCTGGAATGAACGTCAGAGCGCCTGATGCGTGCGGAGCAGCAGGTGGGTTCTTGCCTGCTGCTCCCGGTGTGCTGGGCTGAGCGTCCGTTCGCGGGCGTTCAGCCAAACACATCGAATTGCAACTCCTCGGCCGGTTTTATCGATGACACACCCAGATCCCCGAACAAGGATGTAACCGTATGGCAGCCCATTCCACCCGCTTGCTTCGCCGTCTCAACCCTTACTGCGCCCAGGCATTGAGTGCAGCGGCGTCGCTGTGCCAGAACCGTGCGCACGCGCACATCACCATTGAGCACTGGCTGCTCAAGTTGCTGGGGCAGGGAGACGGTGATCTGACCGTGATCGCGCGTCGTTACGAGTGGGATATGGAAACGCTGTGGTACGGGCTGCTGGAGCATATCGATGGTCTGCCACGTAGCGTACAGAGCAAGCCGCAGCTGTCGGAACCGTTGCAGCAACTGATCAAGAACGCCTGGTTGCGGGCCTCGCTGGAAGGCAACAACGACAGCCTGCGCTCTGTCCACCTGCTGAGTGCGTTGATGGAAACCCCCAGCTTGCTGGTGTGTGAAGCCGCATGGCCCTTGCTCAGCCTCAGTGAGGCTCAATTGCAGCGGTTGACGGTGCTACTGGAGCAGACCTCCGAGGAGCGCGCCGACCTGCAGGGGGCAGGATCGTTGAACGATCCTGCAACGTCGTCGGTTGAGCCGTCCATGCTCCCTGCCAATGCCGTGAAAAAGGATGATGCGTTGCAGGCGGTGCTGGACAGATTCACTCAGGACCTTACCGCAAAGGCAGTGGACGGGAAGATCGACCCGGTGTTTGGTCGTGATGACGAAATCCGCCAGGTCATCGATATCCTCAGCCGTCGGCGCAAGAATAACCCGCTCCTGGTGGGCGAGCCTGGCGTTGGCAAAACGGCACTGGTCGAAGGCCTGGCGTTGAGCATCGCCCACGGCACGGTGCCGGACAGTCTCAAAGCGGTCAGCGTACGCACCCTTGACCTGGGATTATTGCAAGCTGGCGCAGGCGTCAAAGGCGAGTTCGAACAACGGCTGAAAACCGTGATCGACGCCGTGCAGCAATCCGAGCAACCGATACTGTTGTTCATTGACGAAGCTCACACACTGATCGGCGCCGGCAACCAGGCTGGCGGCGCCGACGCGGCCAACCTGCTCAAGCCCGCCTTGGCCCGTGGCGAGTTGCGCACTGTCGCTGCGACCACCTGGAGCGAGTACAAGCAGTATTTCGAGCGCGACGCGGCCTTGGAGCGGCGCTTCCAGATGGTCAAGGTCGATGAACCGGATGATGCCAGTGCCAGCCTGATGTTGCGCGGCCTCAAAGGGCGCTACGCCACCCATCACGGCGTGCACATTCAGGATGCGGCCGTGCAGGCTGCGGTCAGCCTGTCGCGGCGCTACCTCACCGGGCGCCAGCTGCCGGACAAAGCCGTCGACCTGCTGGACACCGCCAGCGCCCGGGTGCGCATGAGCCTGGACTGCGAACCGCAGGTATTGATTCGCTTGAGTGCCCGGCAAGTAGCGCTGGAACTGGAGCGCCAAGCCCTCGAGCAGGATCAGCAGCTTGGCGGCAACGGTGCTGATGAGCGCCTGGCAGTGATTGCCGCGCAACATGCCGAGCTGCAACGCCAGTACATCAATCTGGAGCAGCAATACCAGCAAGAGCTTGACCTGGCCCTGCAACTGATTGATGCGCGTCAGGCGCAGCCGCCGCAGCGCGAACGCTGCGCACAGTTGAAACGGCAGTTAAGCGATGTCCAGGGCAACCAGCCGCTGCTGTCGCTGGATGTCGACGCGCGTAGCGTGGCGCAAGTTATTGCCGATTGGACCGGGGTGCCACTGGGCAGTTTGCTCAAGAATGAACAGGCCAATCTGCTGTTGTTGGAGCAGCAACTGGGCGAGCGTGTCATCGGGCAGGCCCCGGCCCTGAGCGCCATGGCCCAGCGCCTGCGCGCGGCTAAAACCGGCCTCACCGATGACAAGGCGCCGCTGGGCGTGTTCCTGCTGGTCGGTACCAGCGGCGTGGGCAAGACCGAAACCGCCCTGGCCCTGGCCGACAGCCTGTTCGGCGGCGAAAAATCACTGATCACGCTCAACTTATCCGAGTACCAGGAAGCCCACTCCGTCAGCCAGCTAAAAGGCTCACCGCCCGGCTATGTCGGTTACGGCCAGGGCGGTGTGCTCACCGAAGCCGTGCGCCAACGGCCCTACAGCGTTGTGCTGCTCGACGAGGTGGAAAAGGCCCATCGCGACGTACTGAATGTGTTCTACCAAATCTTTGATCGCGGCTTCATGCGCGATGGCGAAGGACGCGAAATCGACTTTCGCAACACCGTCATTCTCATGACCTCCAACCTTGGCAGCGACCTGCTGCAAACCTGTGCGCAGGAACAACCGGATGCACCGGACAGCGTGCTGCATCAACGGCTGCGCCCGATCTTGCGCGAGCACTTCCAGCCCGCATTGCTGGCACGCTTTCAAACCCTCATCTATCGCCCGCTGCAAGCCGACGCACTCAAGCGCATCGTGGCGATCAAGCTGGCCCAGGTCGCCACGCGCCTGCAACGCCATTACGGACTGGAGTGCCGGATTGACGACGCCCTGAACGATGCGTTGGTTGCCGCCTGCCTCTTGCCCGATTCAGGCGCGCGCAATATCGACAGCCTGCTCAACGAGCAAATTCTGCCGGTTATCAGCCAGCAACTGCTGGAGCGTCGGGCGGCGCAGCAGCGCACCCATGGAGTGAGGCTCGGCTACAGCGACGACGACGGTATCAGCCTGCACTTCACCGATGTTCAAGACACGGCGCAGCCCGTCGCTCTGGAGGTATGAGCATGTCCAGTGGATTGCGACACTTCTTTGATCACAGTCGGCATACGCTGAAGGTACGCAACGTCGAGGCCCGGCTCGATGTGCTGGCTTTTGAAGGCCAGGAACACCTGAGTCAGCCCTTCACCTATCGCGTCGAGTTCACCAGCACCGAACGTGACCTGGCCGCAGCAAGCCTGCTCGGCCAGGACGCCAGATTCAGCCTGCACGCCCCGCCGCTAAAACCGCCGCCTTTAGGCTTCAGCGCACCGGAGGTCAAACCGCTGCGCACCCTGCATGGCGTGGTCACCGGCTTCAAGCGCCAGTCCGGCTCCAATGACCAGGCCTCCTATGAGATCACCTTGCAGCCGCGCCTGGCCCTGCTCGGTCGCGGCCGGCAGTTCCGTATCTACCAGCACCAATCAGTGCCGGAAATTGTCGAGAGCATCCTGCGCGGTCGCCACGGACTGGAAGGCCAGGACTTCCTGTTCAGCCTCAAGCGTGAATACCCCAGGCGCGAACAGGTCATGCAATACGGCGAAAGCGACCTGGCCTTTATCGCCCGCCTGCTGGCCGAGGTCGGCATCTGGTACCGCTTCACCAGCGACGAACGCCTGGGTATCGATGTGATCGAGTTCTGCGACGATCAACGCCTCTACCAATTCGGCGTCAAGCTGCCCCTTCGGCCGCAATCCGGGCTGGGCAGCAGCGGGCAGGATGCGGTGTGGCAACTGCAATCGCAGCACCAGGTAGTCGAGCAGCAGGTGCATTTCCGGGCTTACCACCATCGCGATGCCAGCGCCCACCTGAGCGGGGAAATCGACCAGAGCCGGGGCGCCACAACGACCTACGGCGAGGCTTACCACTACGCCGAACCCTATACCGCCCTCGGCGATCGGCTGGATCAGGACGAAGACCTTCAGAGTGAAAGCGGCTACTTCTACGCGCGCCTGCGCCACGAACGTTATCTGAACGGGCAGACCCAACTCAGTGGCGTGAGCAGCAGCGCCACCCTGGCACCGGGCCAGGTGCTCAAGGTCTCCGGCGGCGCGCCGCAGGCCTTTACACCAGGGGCAGTGATCACCGGCCTGATCACCACCGCCGCCCGTGACAGCAGCTTCATCGCCTCCTTTGAAGCCATCCCCTATTCAGAAACCGTGTGCTTTCGCCCCGAACTGAAAGCCAAACCCCAAATCGCCGGCACCGTTCCGGCCCGCGTTACCAGCCCGCAGGCCAACGACCCCTACGCGAATATCGACCTCGAAGGGCGCTACCGGGTGAACTTCCTGTTCGATCGCGACAGCTGGAAGGCCGGCGAAGAAAGCGTCTGGCTACGCCTGGCCCGGCCTTACGCTGGCGATACCCACGGCCTGCATCTACCACTGATTGCCGGCACCGAAGTGGCCATCGCCTTCGAACAGGGCGACCCGGACCGTCCCTACATCGCCCATGCCATGCACGACAGCCGGCATGTGGACCACGTGACCCTGCGCAACGAAAAGCGCAACGTACTGCGCACCCCGGCCAACAACAAACTGCGCATGGACGACACCCGCGGGCAGGAGCACATCAAGCTCAGCACAGAGCACAGTGGTAAGAGCCAACTCAACCTTGGGCATTTGGTGGATGCTGAGCGCCAGCCGCGCGGCGAGGGTGCGGAATTGCGCACCGATGGGCATGCCGCGATCCGTGGCGGCAAAGGCCTGTTTATCAGTGCCGATGCCCAGCGCCGCGCGCAGGGGCCGATGCTGGAGATGACCGCCGCCGTGGGCCGGTTGCAGCAGGCCGGCGAGCAGTTGCAGGCCCTCTCCGTGGATGCCGAAGCCAGCAAGGCCGATCCGGCGGACGTGCAGGCGCAACTCAACCTGCTGCAGAAAGACCTGGAGCAACTCCAATCGGCGGTACTGCTGCTCAGCGCCCCACAGGGCATTGCATTGACCAGCGGCCACCATCTGCAACTGGCCGCTGAGCACCACCTGATGCTCAACGCCGGCGGGCAAGCCGATATCAGCGTGGTCAAGCGCCTGTTCATGGGCGTGGGGCAGGGGCTGAGCGTATTTGTGCGCAAGCTGGGCATCAAGCTGATCGCCAACCAGGGTGCGGTAAGCATTCAGGCCCAGAACGACAAGCTGGAGTTGATGGCACGCCGTGGGCTGGAGATCAGCAGCACAGAGGACGAGATCCGCATTACCGCCAAGAAGAAAATCATCTTCAACGCCGGCGGCAGCTACATCACCTTGGATCCGTTCAGCATCGAATCGGGTACCGAAGGGGATTATATCGTCAAGTCGGCGAGCTACGAGTACGTGGTAGGGGCTGCCAAACAAGTAGCGCAGATGCCACAACTTCCCCCGGTGACTGAGTATGACGCTGACTCTTTGAGTTCGACGGTATTCTCGGGATGACTTCTTTTCGTGACCAGGAGGGGCGCACCATGGCTGATGGTGTTTTCAAACGGCTTACCAATACATTTAGCCCAAGTGACTCGCAAACGAGGAGCTCGCAGAAGCCTTTCTATCCGACGCCTGATGGAAAACCTATCCTGTTGTCTCCGGTCACTGCCGCGTTGCGACCTGAGGCAATCAAAAATTGGAGTCACCCGCTCAAGGATAAAAGCAATCCGCTACAACAACTCACGCAGTTGGCGAATGCGGTGGCGGGTTCATATCCACTGGGAGTGGGCGGGCTGTGGCATGGTGGTGTGCATTTTGACAGCGGTACTTCGGAGAATTTAGATAAGACTGGCGTGCACTGTATCGCTGATGGTGAGGTAGTGGCCTACCATATTGATAAGAATTCAGCAAAAACAGCTTATGTTGTCAATAAACTGCATGTGATGAAGCCTTACTCCCGCAACTTTGTGTTAGTTCGTCACCGTTTGGAGCCGCCGAAGATTGAGGGGGAAACGGAGTCTCCTCCCAGTCTATTTTTCTACAGTTTGTACATGCACCTGCAAGACGGGGCAACCTACGAAGGTGATTTAACCATTGCTCGGCCCGCTTTTTGGCCGGAGAGTAAAGTTTGTTTCGTTCCGGAGACCGCAAAAGATGTAAGTGCCGGGACTCCCAAACAGTACGGACTGAATGTTCGTCATCGGGCGCACCAAGGTAAAGTACTCGATCTTCTGCCGAGAGGGGCACAGGTAACGGTCAGCGGCGAAGGTGATTTCCGCAAACTGGAAAACTCCACGGGGCCAAGTTACCTGCAGAACAAGGATGGCTCGTTGCTTGGGTACGTTGATTTCGACCGTCTGGAGCCGGTCGAAGGGGGAGAGTATCGCCTCAAAAATGATTTGAACGTTCATGTCGACCCGACGGTTCAAAGTAAAACCATTGGCCAAAAGCTGCCGACCGGAACCCAAGTCAAGGTCAGTGGTGAGGGCAAATTTCGAAAGTTGGAGCACATCACTCAATACGTCTATATCAAGTCGCTACAAAGTCTGCGTGTCCCCCAGTATGACGGCTTACATGTGCTAAGTGAGCCGCTGCCCATCAAGGCTGGAGAGATGATCGGCCACATCGGGTGGTACCAGGACTATGCCGCCGACAGGCCGGAACAGAAGCTGCACCTTGAGGTGTTCAGTGAAGATGATGTGGAAAAATTCATCGAAGGCTGCCGCAACTGGGCGTTGAATTTGCCCACCACGGGTAGGACTTGGCTGAAGCTTGCCAAGGGTACTGCCGTTGTGGCCCATCAAGACCATTTCAATGCCAAACAACTACCTACCTTCAGTACGGCTGATACGGTAAGCGGTACCGATTTGTTGGTTCCCAAAAGCTTGCTTGATAGTTTGCCTGCCGCAGAGAAAATCACGGTGCCTGCAATGGAGGGGCACAAGGCTTACAACTGGTATCGCCTTAATCAGCTTCTCAACGATGCTGACAACAAGCTATTGAACGGCTGGGTGCGCGAGGAAGTCGGCATTACTCCATGGGTCAGTCCCTGGGAGTGGCAAGGCTATGCTGTCATCACGGACTATACCTCTGCTCCTGCATTTATGGCGGCGTTCCTTCGATCGCTTAAGCGCTTTACTGATGAGCAACTCCAGCGCTACGGCCCGTTAGCCGATGCCGGGGACGCGGGGCCGATGAAGGAGCGGCTGTACGACATTATTGATCGTGATAGCAATAAGAAAATGACCGCCGAGGAAATACAAACGGCAATTCGAATACCTGCACATGCTCAGTCGATCTCGCAGTTAATCATTTGTTGCGAAAGCGAGTGGTATTACAAACCACAGAAGTGGGATGGGTTGGATGAGATGCTTGGTCATGGTGGTTCGACTCCTCATATTAATTGGTTGGCGGAGAAGGAACGGATTAAACAGCTAAGTTGGTGGGGGGAAGTGGCGGATAAGGTTGGTTTGCCAGCAGATGGGAAGGTGTATCACTTACATGCTATCGGCTTGGTGGGGAATTTTTATGCAGCAGTAAAACGGGGGCGGCTGACCGTGCGACGTGGGCAAGTTACATTTGATGCTGAAGGTAATGATTTGGTTGATAGTTTATATTTTAGTCGGAAGTTGCATTGGCCTGCCGGTAAGTCAGGGGTTACACTCGGACGTGGTTATGATATGCGGCATCGAACTAGGTCTCAAGTTTATGCACAGCTAATTGAGGCTGGTTTTGATAGTGCGGCTGCGGAAAACTTTTCTTCAGGCGCGACACTTTCTGGGCCAAGTGCTCAAGCTTTTGTAAAGCAGAATCGTGATGTTTTTGGGGCGATTTCTCACCAGGAACAAATAGTTTTGTTTGAGGAGGTTTTGTACCCTGCATACGAGGCTGCGGCCGTACGCAGATACGAATCAGTGGCAGGCCAAAATTCGCCGAAATGGAATGAATTGAATGAAAGGATTAGAGACGTTGCAGTGGATTTTACATATCATCAAGGAAGTATATGGTCTAGGCAGTTGCCTTATATTTCAGGAAATGATCCGGAGTCGCTGGCACGTTATATTGAGGAGACTCCAGAGTTGGTGCAGTACGAAAAGGGGCGACAAAGAGCTCGTTATCTAAGGGGAGGTAAATAGAAGTGAAAAATGGATGGTCTTTTTTGTTTACCTGCGCTCTCGTTGTCTTCTTTACTTCGGCCAAAGCGTTGGGCGGGGGTGGTCCAAAAGCTGATCTCGACATTACTTGGACTGGGAATTATTCTAAAGATAGCAGTTTTTGCACTTATGTTGGGTCGGAAGAAAGTTGCTCGAGTAGCTTTCGAGATACCTTAAAGGTCAGGAAAAATTCGTCTGGTTATTTTGTTGAGCTTTATAGTATTCAAGCGGGTCAGCATGTTTGTTCTTTTGCTTTTCAGATGGCTGTTAAAGGTGGTGCGTTAGAGTATGATTCGAAGCTTGGTGTGGTGTTTATAGAAAAAAAATACAACCTATTGAAAGTGTCTTCGGGTGGCGTTGATCCGACCGCTCTTGGGTTGGGAGTATGTGGGGCCCATGCGGATATTGATGGTTTGGAATTTCCAATTTCCAGCCGGGTTACGGGCCATTGAATTAGTGCAAATAAATGGTTCTATTGATTTGGTTAATGCGCTTAAGTGTGTCTGGCTTTCTCATTAATAACGTATTTTTTTTACAATGTTCTGGTCTGGCCCAATATGGGCAATGCCGGGAGATATTTGTGATGGCTGGCTCGCATTGTTTCAGGGTCAGGTAGGCGGAGAAGGTAGTTTTGCGCTATGTCCAAGTTATGTTGATGGGGTGTTGGCTGGAGTTCAATACTGCTTTGGTCGAGAGAGAAAATATAGAGATTGTCTTTCCTGAGGCGGATTTTGCTTTTGATGCTTTCAAGTCGAACCACTTTGTTCGCTATCAAATTGACTACAAGGTAGTTAAGTTTTGCATCGACTATTATATGTATGGTCTTTATAGAAAATACGATGGTGAAGGTGTTGGGAGGGGGCGAAAAGTTCAGAGGTATTGGTTTTTAATATATCTAAAAATTCGGCTGTTCAAGTATCGTGTGGAGAAGTATAAGTAGACGACCTTGAGGGGATGGTTGCTTACTTGGAGTGGGGTGTTGACGGTGCTTCGGGATGTATGTAGGCAAGTAGTTCAGTATTTAAATGTGAAGTGTATAAATTTTTGGGATAGGTGTTGGTCGGGGGTTTATTGAGTCTAAAATTTGCGTGCTAAGTTGCTCGTTTATTGGTTCTTTTAAGAAGGTGTATTGCATGAAAGGCATCATCCGCGTAGGTGACAAAACAACCGGCGAAGGCGAAGTCCTCTCCGGTTCCACCACCATGAAGTTCGGCGGTATCGGCGTCGCCCGCGAAGGCGACCCGGTGGACTGCCCAATCCCAGGCCATGGCCGCACCGAAATCTCCGAGGGCCACCCGGTCTTCCGTGACAACGGTATCCCGATTGCCTTTGAAGGGCACGCCTGTGCGTGTGGTTGTACGTTGATTTCATCGCTGTCTGTTGCAGGTGCCAGCTAGCCATGCCGGTCAGGATGGGCCAGGTGCCCGCCGTGGCGATTCGGCCGGCCCGTCCTCGCGTGTGGCGGTGGCTGGGTCTGCTGGTGCTCTTCCTGTTGTTGGGGGCAGGGGGGGCGATGCTGTTCAGTACGGCGCCGGTGAGCCAGCAGCCGCTTATGTTCTGGGGATGGGCCTTGGGCGTCCCGTTTCTGGGCTGGTGTGTGCTGAGCTTTGCGAGGGTGCTGCTGTATCTCGGAAAGCAACATGCGGCGGATGGCTGGGATGAGGCCCGTGAGTACGATTTGCTGCAGAGAGTCCGTCAAGGGCGACGTGCTCTGGATGTGTTGAGCGTAAGTCTGCGTACCGCCTTGCGCAAACCGGACGAAAGCCCCGCAGCACAGCTGGATGCGCTGCTCGGGGGTGTCAAAGCCCTAAAGGCGCAACCCGCTCGGCGGGACAGCGTAACGCTACGTCATAGTCGTTTGGCTGGTGATGTAAATGAAGATCCTGAGCCGGCGTTGCTGCGCACGCTGGGGCAGTTGTTTACCGAACTGGTTCCATCATTGAAGCAGTTACCTGATGAAACGCCGTTGGCGGTGTTGCTGGAGGTCGAGAGCGGCTTGCTGGATCGTGCATGGGGCCGTGTGTGGCAACGAGCATGGCGTGATTCGGGTATCCGCCAGAAGTTCGTCGTCTTGGAGGGGTCTGGTTTACACGCTGTGGACCAGTGGCTCGATGAGCGTAGCGACGATCAGGCGCTGCTGCTGGTGATTGCAGTGCACTTCGCACCGAAGCAGCCCGAGGCAACAGGGGAGGTGGTTGTGGGGTTGCTGCTTGGCAATCGTTTGATGCAAACGACTTTGCCTCCCGTGGCTGTTCTGCATCGCCCGGAACTTGAACAGCAACCATCGACTGAAGCGTTGCACTACGCCGTGACGCAAGCCTTGAACTGGGGGCCGGTGGATGCGACGTCGGTGCGGCATGTCTGGCGGGCAGGAATAGAGGCTCAACGTCACGCGGCGATCAACACGGTGCTGGGTGCGGTGCCCATGTCGGTGACGCGTGACCAAGGAATTCAGGATTTGGACACATGGCTGGGCTACTCAGGCAAAGCCGCACCGTGGCTGGCCATCGCCGCTGCAACACACACCATGCAAGGCGGCGCTGGGCCGCAGTTTATTTTCAGCGGGGGCGGCTGCGCGGATGCAGGGCTCTGGAGCACAGCGATGACGCCTGTGCTGTCGCTTTCGAAATAGGGATCTCGAATGCAGTTTCGACGCTTTGTAGGCTTCTGGGTTCTGGCTGGCATGCTGTTGTTGGCCGGCATGTCGCTGGGGGTGATGGTATGGCGCTACCCGGACTGGTTGGGTATCCAGCCAAGCAGCGAACGCCAGATCTTTTGGCTGCTGGCGATCGCTGCGACCACGGCGATCGTGGTGCTGTTTCTGCTGGGTTACCATTTGCTGGGCCGCGAACTGGGGCGTTCGGCCTATCGTAAGGAAGAAGCAAAGGATTTCCCCCAAGTGGCCCGTCCTAAACCTCACGTTGCTCAGGCTGCGCAAAGTGCCGTTCCCAATGGTGCTTATCTTCGAGAACGCTATGGTGTCTTCTGGCGGCGCAAAGTCCGACTCTTGTTGGTGGTCGGTGAACCGTCCCAAATTGAAGCCATCGCTCCGAACCTGACCAAGAAATGTTGGCTGGAAGGCCAAAACACCGTGCTGCTGTGGGCCGGCAGCGTTCAGGGGGATCCCCAAGACGCGTCGCTTTTACAGTGGCGTGGCCTGTGTCGCAGGCGTGCGCTCGATGGGGTGGTCTGGGCAGTGAGCAAAGACCAATGCACCGATGCTGCCGCCATGAGCACCGGTGTTCGTCGCCTGCAAAACCTGGCCAGTGCTTTACGTTGGCAACTGCCGTTGCACCTATGGCAGGTCGGCGACAGTGCATGGTCTCAGGACGGTCGCGATAGCCAACCCGTGGGTTGTCTGCTGCCATCACGACTCACTTCCCCGGGTTTGGAAAACAGCCTGGATAGTTTGCTCGACCCTTTGCGCCGCGCGGGCCTGGCGCAAATGCACGATGCCATGACTCATGACTTCCTCCTGCGGCTGTCCCGCGATTTACAGGCCGAGGGCATTGCCCGTTGGCGCCAGATACTGACGCCGCTATTGGGCGAGTTTTCCCGCGGTGTACCGTTACGCGGCCTGTGGTTCAGTCTGCCGCTGCCGCCTGTTGAGAGCACGCTTGAACACTTCTGGCCGGTGAATACGGCCTGGCAAGGCGTTCTCAACGATAAAGCTGCCAGTGGCCGCCGACTGGGCTGGGGCGCACACCGAACCGCCTATGCGCTGGCCTTGGGATTGGCCGTGCTGTGGGGGGCTGGACTGCTGCTGTCTTTCGTCAGCAACCGCGCGCAAATCGCCCAGATACACACCTCGCTTGCTGCCCTGCAATACGCCTTGCACGGTGACGAGCAACTCCAGGCCCTCAACGAACTGGTCCGCGAACTGGCACGCCTGGACGATCGCGTCCAGGGCGGCGCTCCGTGGTATCAACGCTTCGGCTTGAGCCAAAATCAGGCACTGCTCGAAACGTTGTGGCCACGTTATGTCGAGGCCAACAACCGCTTGATCCGCGACCCGGCCGCCGCCACGCTGCGCCAGCAGCTCAACGCGCTGGTCAAGCTGGCGCCGGACAGCCCCGAGCGTGCCGAACGTGCCCAAGAGGCCTACGCCCAGCTCAAGGCTTACCTGATGATGGCGCGTCCGGAAAAAGCCGATGCCGGTCTCCTGGTCAAGACCCTGAGTGACGTTGAGCCGTCGCGCGCAGGTATATCTCCCGGGCTTTGGCAAATCCTGGCGCCCAACCTGTGGCAGTTCTACGGCGAACACCTGAGCGCAAACCCCGCCTGGCGCATCGAGACCGATCCCAGGCTGGTGGCACAGGTCCGCCAGGTGCTGCTCGGCCAGTTGGGCCGACGCAATGCCGAGGCCAGCCTGTACCAACAACTGCTCGACGACGCCGCCAATCACTACGCCGATCTGGGCCTCCACCAATTGGTGGGCGACACCGATGCCCTGGCCCTGTTCTCCACCGATGCCAGCGTGCCGGGCGTCTTCACCCGCCAGGCCTGGGAGGGTCAGGTGCGTCAGGCCATCGACGCGATCGCCGCGGCCCGCCGCGAGGAAATCGACTGGGTGCTCAGCGACAAGCCCAGCGACATCGACACCCGCTTGAGCCCGGACCAGCTCCGCGAGCGGCTCACCGAACGCTATTTCCAGGACTACGCCAGTGCCTGGCTGGAACTGCTCAACAGCCTGCGCTGGCAGCAGGCCGGCAGCCTCGCCGACGTGATTGACCAACTGACGCTGATGAGTGATGTGCGCCAATCCCCACTGATTGCGTTGATGAACACGGTGGCCTATCACGCTCAGGCGGGCACCCGCACCGAAGCGTTGGCCGACTCGCTTGTGAAGTCCGCGCAACAGCTGATCGGGCAGGACAACGCGCCATTGATCGACCAACTGGCCCACCTGCCCGGCAGCCCCTTGGACGCCACTTTTGGTCCCTTGCTGGCGCTGCTGGGCAAAGGCCCGGAGGGCAAGAGCGGCGCCGATGGCCTCAGTCTCCAATCTTTCCTCACCCGCGTGACGCGGGTGCGCTTGAAGTTGCAGCAAATCAGCACGGCGCCCGATCCGCTGGAGATGACCCAGGCACTGGCGCAAACCGTGTTTCAAGGCCGCAGCATCGACCTGACCGACACTCAGGCTTACGGCAGCCTGATGGCCGCCAGCCTGGGGGCAGAGTGGGGCGGGGCGGCGCAAACGTTGTTCGTGCAACCCCTGGAACACGCGTGGCAACGCGTTTTGCAACCGTCGGCGGCGGGCATCAACAGCCAGTGGCAACGCTCGATCGTCAGCCATTGGGATGATGCTTTCGCCAGCCGCTACCCGTTCACCGCCACTGCCAGCGATGCGTCCTTGCCGATGCTGGGCCAGATGATCCGCGCAGACTCCGGCCGCATCGAGCAGTTTTTGCAGCGGCAACTGAGTGGCGTGTTGCGCAAGGAGGGCAGCCGCTGGGTGGCAGACCCGCGCCACAGCCAAGGGCTGCGCTTCAACCCGCAATTTCTGACTGCCATTAACCAGCTCAGTGATTTGGCCGACGTGCTCTACACCGATGGTGGTATGGGGCTGAGTTTTGAACTGCAGGGCAAACCCGTACGCGATGTGGTGCAAACCACCTTCATCCTCAACGGCGACAAGCACCAGTACTTCAATCAGAAGGAGAGCTGGCAGCGCTTCAACTGGCCGGGGCGTAGTGACTATCCCGGCGTCAGCCTGAGCTGGACCAGCGTGCTGGCCGGCGAACGGTTATTCGGCGATTACCCCGGCACTTGGGGCCTGATTCGCTTGCTGGAGAAAGCCCGGGTCACGCCGTTGGACGATGCTGACAGTCGCTACCGCATGGTACTCAAGGCGCCCGATGGCCTGAACCTGATCTGGCACCTGCGCACTGAGTTGGATGCGGGGCCGCTGGCGCTGCTCAAATTAAGGGGGTTCAAGTTGCCTCAGCAGATATTTCTCAGTGAGAACGCCGCCCAAACGCCTTATGCGCAGAACGGGAGTTTCCCATGAGCCTGCGCACCTTGATCGCCCGCTGCCTCGGCGAGCGCGACGCATTGTCCGTCGCCCGCGAGCAAACCGCCCATTGGCAAGCCTGGCTGCATCCCATCAGCACCGACTTCCCCGTCGGCGAAGACCCCGGCTACGACGATGACTTCCAGCGCATGCGCGAAGAGGTCAACAAACTTTCGGGCGCCGATGCCGAGCAGGTGGCCCAACTGGCGCACAAGCTGTTGATCCACAACTGCAAGGACCTGCGTGTCGCCACCTATTACCTGTGGGCACGCTTGCACAAGGACGGTGAAGTCGGCCTGGCCGATGGCCTGAGCCTGCTGGCCGCGCTGGTGGAACGCTTTGCCGACGCAGTGCTGCCCCTCCGCCCCAACAGTCGCAAGATGGCCCTGGAATGGTTGGCCGGGGGCAAGGTGCTGGACACGCTGTCGCTGTACCCGGAAGTGGTCAAGGCCGAGGCCGAGCGCACTGCCGCAGCACTCGCCTGGCTGGAGCGCGGGCTGGGTGCGTGGCCGCAGGAGCAGCGCCCAAATCTGGAACCCCTGTATGCCGCCCTGTCCGCGAGATTGGCGCAGTCCGGTGGCATGGACGCCTTGGTGCCGCAGAATATTGCCAGCCATGAATCGACTGCACAGGCGCCAGCGGCGCAGGTCAAGTCCGGGCGCGATCTATTGGACAGTGGCCGGGCCTTGGCGGAATACCTGCGTGATCAGCCTTTGGGCTGGCTGGCGGCCCACCGCCTGATGAAAAGCTTGCGTTGGGACACCGTGCATCAAGCTCCACCTCAAGACGCGCACAACAACACGCGCCTGACGCCACCGCGCAGCGACTATCGGGCACAGCTCAAACGTTTGTACCTGCAACAGAATTGGTCGGAGTTGATCGAGCAGGTCGAGCGGATCTATGCCGAGGGTGTGAACCATTTCTGGCTGGACTTGCAGTGGTACCTGTATCAGGCGCTGAGCAAACAACCCGCGCCGCAGGATCGCTGGGCCGATATCGCCAAGCGTGACCTGGGCATGTTCCTTGAGCGCCTGCCGGGCCTGGAGGTGCTGTGTTGGAGCGACGGTAGCGCCTTCGCCGATGAGACCACCCGCGAGTGGATTGCCCAGCACGTCAGCGGCAACCAACCCCGGCAATGGTTACCCGTACCTTCAATGGCGCCGTCGACCGGCGATACCGACATCCTGTCCCTGGAGGACGAGGCAGTCGCCCAGGCCGACAGCGACGGCGTGGACCAGGCGCTGGCCTGGCTGGCCGCACGCCCCGGTATCCATACCGGGCGCCAACGCTGGCTGCTGCGCCTGCTGATGGCGCGCGTGGCCGAGCAGTATGCCAAAAGCGATCTGGCCATCCACCTGTTGGCAGAGCTGGACGCCACTGCACAACGCCAGGCCCTGGCCGAGTGGGAGCCCGAGCTGAACTTCGAGGTCAAGGCGCGCCTGCTCAAGCTGTTGCGGGTCAAAGCCCAGCGCAATGACGCCGACAAACCCACCCTGGCGCGGCGCATGGAAGCGCTGCTGTCGGCATTGGTGGCCATCGATCCGGTACGCGCCGCAGTGCTCTGTGGCTAACCCTCTTACATCAGGATTCTTTCTGTGAGCATGGACAATCTGACACTGCGCTACTTCGATGCCGAAATGCGCTACCTGCGCGAGGCCGGCAAGGAGTTCGCGGACGCGTTTCCGGATCGAGCCGCGCAGCTCAACCTGGACAAACCTGGGGCGCAGGATCCCTATGTGGAGCGCCTGTTCGAGGGCTTTGCCTTCCTGATGGGGCGCCTGCGGGAAAAACTCGACGATGACCTGCCGGAGCTGACCGAAGGCTTGGTCAGTCTGCTGTGGCCGCATTACCTGCGCACCATTCCGTCGCTGTCGGTGGTTGAACTGATGCCCGACCTTGCGCAGATGAAGCGCAGCGAGTTGATCGCCCAGGGTTTTGAGGTGCTGTCGCAACCCATCGGGCCGCAACGCACCCGCTGCCGTTACACCACCACCCAGGACGTGACCCTGCGGCCGTTGGCGCTGGAGTCGGTGGGGCGCGGTCATGAAATGGATGGTCGCTCAGTGCTGCGCCTGCGCTTTGCCTGCGGTGCGTTGACGGATTGGAGCCTGATCGACCTCAGCTGTTTACCTCTGTACCTGAATGCCGATGCGCCGTTGGCCAGTGCCTTGCATCAAGCGCTGACCCTGAATGTGCAAGCGATGTATGTACGCAGGCCCGGCCAGACCGAACGCCAGCCACTGACCGGGCATTTCGCGCCCAAGGGCTTTGCCGATGAGGACCGGCTGTGGCCCAAGGGTGACAGTGCCTTCAGCGGTTATCAGTTGCTGCTGGAGTATTTCAGCTTCCGTGAAAAATTCATGTTCGTCACTTTGTGTGGCTTGGAGCAGTTGCAGATCAAGCCCTGTACCGCCTGGTTCGAACTGGAAGTGGTGTTGCGTGAACCCTGGCCGGCCAACTTCGACTTGAGCTGCGAGCACATCCGTTTGCACGCCGTTCCCGTAATCAATTTGTTCTCGCTGGAGTCCGACCCGCTGACCCTGGCGCCCTTGCAAACCGACTACCTGTTGCGCCCCATGCGTTTGCAGGACGGCCATACCGAAATTTATTCGGTGGACCGGGTCACCGCGTCGAAGAACGTCGAACGTCAGGACTACGTGCCCTTCACCAGCTTTCGCCACAAGGGCGGCATGCTGCGTGACGAGGCGCCGGAACGCTACTTCCACACGCGCCTGAAGCGCGCAGCGAATGGTTTGCATGACACCTGGCTGATCCTGGGCGGCGAAGGCTTCGACAAGGACCGCCTGCATGAGTGTGAAAACCTGTCGTTACGCTTGACCGGCACCCACGGCCAGTTGCCGCGCAAGGCGCTGCAAAGCACCTTGCTCGATACGCTGGTGCAGTCCACCCAGTTCGGTTTGCGCGTGCGCAACCTGTGTGCGCCGACCTTGCCGTGTTACCCACCGAACCGCGATCGTTTTCACTGGCGAGTACTCAGTCACCTGGGTTCGAATTTCCTCTCGATGCTCGACAACGCCGAGGTGCTGCGCGGCACCTTGGCGCTGTACGACTGGACCGGCAGCGAGCTGAATCGCCGGCGTCTGGCAGCGATTGTCGAGGTGCGTCATCACCTGGTGCAGCGCTTCGAGAAAGGCTTTGTGCTGCGCGGAGTGGATATCGAAATCACCCTGGATGCCAATGGCTTCCCGGGGGAGGGCGACATCAGCCTGTTCGGCGAAATGCTCAATCGCTTCTTCGCCTTGTATGCCGACATTCATTTGTACACCCAGCTCACGCTGATCCTGCAACCTACTGGAAAGTGCCTGCGATGGAACGAGAACCACAGTCAGCGTATTCCCGGCTGAAAGCTGGCGGTCTGCTCGACGCCCTGCAGGGCCGAGTGGCCGAGGCCAACCTGTACCGCTTTTGCCAGTTGCTGGAACAGGCTTTGCCCGATCACCCGCCCTTGGGCAGTACCGCGCACCCGGCCGATGACGCCGTGCGCTTTCGGCCCGATCCGGGCATGGGCTTTCCGACCAGTGAACTGAAGGCGATTGAAACCGATGACGCTCACCCGCAGCGCCCGGCCACGGTACGCACGCGTCTGCTCGGGTTGTACGGGGTCGACTCGCCGATGCCGACGGCATTTCTGGATGACATCGCGCAGCGCCGGGAAGGGCATGAAGCGTTGGAAGCCTTCCTGGATATTTTCAACCACCGGATCTTCACCCAGTTCTACCGGGTCTGGCGCAAATATTCCTACCCGGCGACGTTCGAAGCGGGCGGCACCGATGCCACCTCGCAATGCCTGTTGGGCCTGATCGGCCTGGGGATTCGCGGTACGGCGCAGCAGATCGCTACGCCGGTCTCGCGTTTTCTGGCACTGCTCAGTGTGATGCGCCTGCCCACGCGCAATGCCGAAGGCATCACCGCGTTGGTCAAGTTGCTGGCGCCCAACACCCAGGCGCAGGTCACTGCGCGTTGGCCGCAAAAAATTGCGTTGGAGCAACCTGCCGCGCTGTGTGCCGCGCGCCCGGTGCGCTTGTCCCAGGGCACGCCGCTGGGCAGCGCCGGGTTTGATGCCAACAGTCAACTGCGCTTGAGGCTGCATACAGACGATCCGCAGGAGGCCGAGGGCTGGTTGCCCGGTGCGCAGTTGCACAATGATTTGCTGGTGCTGCTGCGCGTGTACCTGGGGTGGCGCTGCACGGCCACCTTGCAGTTGTCACTGCCGGTGCACAGCCTGCCGGTACCGGTGCTGGGGCACGCGCCCATCCGGCTCGGTATGACCGGCGTGCTGGGCCTGGGCGGCGCTGCCTGGCAGGCGGCAGAGCACGACACGCTCACGATCAACCTGGGCCGCTACAGAGGCCTTTCGATTAATCCCCACAACAGGGAAACACAGCATGTTGCGTATCGTTTTTAGTCTGGTGATGTTTGCGGCGCTCGGCGGGTGTGGCCTGGTCCAGACCGTCGCGGATGGTACGGCCTCCACCGCCAGGGCGATCTTTTACAAGCAGGTCAAAACCCTGCACCTGGATTTCAGTGCGCGCACCGCACTGAACACCGATGCCACGGACAGTCGCGCCTTGTCGGTGCCGACGCTGGTGCGGGTATACCAACTGCGCGACACCAAAGCGGCGGAGCAGGCGACCTACGACGGTTTGCTCGGCGATGACGATCAACTGTTGGCGAGCGCATTGCTCGACAAACGCTCGGTGGTGGTGAAACCCGAGGAAGGCGCCCAGTTGAACGTGCCAATGGACAAGGACGCGCAGTTCGTCACGGTGGTGGCGTTGTTCCGCAGCCCCGATACCCAATCGAACACCTGGCGCCTCACGTTGACCCGCGATGACCTGGACCCGGACCGGGCGCGGGTCATCGAGTTGGGGGATAACCGCTTGACCCTGCGGCCCTTGGCCAAGGACTGAACCATGACCGAGTACAACTGCTCGCTGTACGAAATGCTGCTGCAGAATTTCGACGGTGAGTTGGACTTGCATCGCGTCAGCGAAGAGGACCAGCACGCCCTGTCGGTGCTGGACAACCTGCAGCGCATCCTCAACAGCCGCGCGGGTGCACTCAGTCATCTGCCCGATTACGGGCTGCCGGATATGAGCCTGATCCTGCAAGGGTTGCCCGCCTCGGCCCAGAGCTTGGTCGGCACCATGACCGCCACGTTGCTCAAGTACGAACCGCGGCTGGCGGCGGTGGCCATTGAGTTGCGGCCGCAGATGTTGCCGGGGCATTTGGAGTATGTCTTGGACGCGCAACTTAAGGACGGGCAGCACGTGAGCTTCGGCACCCGCGTGTCGCCCGAAGGCAAGGTGCTGGTGCGTCACTTGAAGCGACAGCACTACCTGACCAAGCCCTGAACCCATAATGCAAGGGAAGCCCGATGACGGCGTTGTTTGAGGTGCGTATCCGAGTCGGCGGTGATCCGCGCGGCTTCAGTGAATTTACGCGATTGCGCGAGGAGTTGGCCAAACTCGGCCATCCTGCCTGCCCGGATGTGGATTGGGCGGCGGTGGAGCAAAGCTGTCTGGCGCTGTTCCAACAAAATGGCGCCGACTTTCAAACCGCCTGTTTTTACACCTTGGCACGTGGTCAGCGCCATGGACCTGAGGGCATCGCCCAAGGCGTGGTGTTGCTGGAGGCCCTGAGCCGCGAGTGGCCGCGGCTGTGGCCGCCGACCGCCTCGGCGCGCCTGGATCTGCTGGAGTGGTTGCTCGATCAAATGCAGGTGTTGCTGCGCACCATGGCGGTGACTGCCCACAGTGTGCCGGCGCTGTCTCAACTGGACATTGAGCTGGCACATTTACAGGCGCGTTTGCTTACGCAGGGCGCTGATCTTCTGCTGAGATTGCAGGCTCTGCGCCACCAACTGGGCTGTCTGATCCAGCGTCTTGAGCAAAGCCACGTATCAAGTACGAAGGTGCTGGCACCTGTCAGAGTGATGGCTCCGACATTGGCGCCTCAAGTGGTCATTTTGCCACCTCCCGAGGTGCCGCCACCCCAGCGGCGTGTGACCTTATGGCTGTTTGCCGGGACGATGGTCGTTGTCTTGCTCGCTGGACTCGGTTGGCGGACATGGCTGACAAATCAGGACCGCGCGCCCCGCATGCCCGAACCCGTGCGATTGGACAGCCTGTCGCTGTTTGACGCCGGCAGCGCAATCCTTAAGCCAGGCTCGACCAAGGTACTGATCAACGCCCTGGTCGGCATCAAGGCCCAGCCGGGCTGGCTTATCGTGATCGCCGGGCATACCGACGCGACCGGGGTTCTGGAGCAGAACCAGGCCCTGTCCCACGCCCGCGCCTCCGCTGTGCGCGACTGGATGCAGCAGATGGGCGACATTGCCGACAGCTGTTTTGCGGTGCAGGGCCTGGCGGCCAATCAGCCGATCGCCAGCAATGAGACCGAGGCCGGGCGTACCGCTAACCGGCGCGTGGATATCCAGTTGGTACCGCAAGTGGGCGCTTGTGAGCAGAGCGCTTTGGCAGGGGAGACAGGCAAGTGATCATAAAGGCGGTTGGTGCAGTGCCGGATCGAGTCCAACGAATGCCTTGATGAGACTGAGGCCGCCGCAATCGCTAAACTCCATCCGCGCGTGATATCGTTGTGATATCACGTGTCGTGATGGCCACGGAGGGGGGGTTATGAAGAAGCTATCGATGGTGGTTGTGCTCATGGTATTGGTCGCGAGCCCGATGTTGGCAATGGGCTGCCCCAAAGGCACTCACCCCGTGGGCGGGACGGGGTCGCATCACAAGGGTGGGACGTGTCAGTAGTCGACTGAACCCGCCTGTATGGATCTGTGAAAGTCCTTGTCACTGAACAGCCTGCGCACCTCACGGTTCAGCAGGCTTTTTATTGAGCGCTGTTTCCCTAAAGTCCTTACCCGCGCGGCCGAAATGCTGTCATGCGATGTCGTATCCCTCAATAAGAGTGCCCTGCTAAATGTCCCTTCGCAGCCTGTCCATCGCCCGCCGCGCGGGTTTGGGTTTTGCCTTGATTGCTTTGCTCGTGGCCCTGCTGGGTTTTTTTGCGCTGTCGAATATGGCAAGCATCCGTGCCAGTGCGGTGCAGGTGGAAAGCGGGCTGGTGCCCAAGATTCGGCTGGTGGCGGATATCCGCGAAATCATGCTGCGCATTCGCACGATTTCTCTGCGTATGGCACTGGACCCCAACCCCGCAAGCCTGCCGCAGTACCGCAGCCAGATGGACACCCGCAGCCAGGACTTGACGAAGCGGTTGGCTGACCTCGATGCGGTAATCGACACGCCGGAGGTACGCGCGCTCTATGACCAGTTCCAGGGCTCGTTGCGCCAGTACCAACAAGGTCTGGCGCAGTCCTTCGTGCTGGCCGACAAGCAGCAGAGCGCCGAGCTCAACAAGTTGTTGCTGGTGGACATGAAAACCGTGGTCGATGGCTCCGGCGCCCAGCTCAATGCACTGGCCGACTACTACAACGCCCAAGTCAACCGGCAAGGCCAGACGGCGGAGTTGCAGTACAGCCAGTCACGCACCATGGTCTTTGGTTTTGTGATCCTGGCGGGTTTGAGTACGGTCGCGCTGGCCTGGTTGCTGACGCGCAGCATCGTGGGGCCATTGGGCCAGGCGATGCGCGCGGCGGAGAACGTTGCGCGGGGCGACCTGACCCAGAGTGTGGAAGTGAGCGGCAATGATGAGGTCACCCGTTTACTCGTGGCGCTGCAATCCATGCAGGGCAGCTTGCGCAGTACCTTGCAATTGATTCGTCAATCGGCGGCGCAAATGGCCGCTTCCGCCACCGACCTCAATGGCATTACCGATCAGAGCAGCCGCAGCCTGCAACAGCAGACGGCGGAAATCGAGCAGGCGGCGACGGCGGTCAACGAGATGACGTCGGCTGCCGAAGAAGTGGCGCGCAATGCGATGTCCACCTCCGAGTCCACCCGCCTTTCCAATGAGACTGCGCGCGAAGGTCAGCACCGTGTGGGTGAAACCGTCAGCGCGATTCAGGGCCTGAGCAGCAACATCGGCGAGACCTCCACCCTGGTGCAGAACCTGGCTGAACAATCGCGGGATATCGGCAAGGTGCTCGACGTGATTCGCTCCATTGCTGAGCAGACCAACTTGCTGGCACTCAACGCCGCCATCGAAGCGGCGCGCGCCGGTGAGTCCGGGCGCGGTTTTGCGGTGGTGGCCGATGAAGTGCGAGCGCTGGCCCATCGTACCCAGCAATCGACCCTGGAGATCGACCAGATGGTCACCGCCATGCGCACCGGCTCCAACGACGCCCTGACCTCGATGCAGTCGAGCACCCAGCGCGCCACCGAGACCTTGACCTTGGCCGAAGGGGCCGGGGGTGCGTTGAGCCAGATCACCGACTCCATCGACCAGATCCACCAGCGCAACCTGGTCATCGCCAGTGCGGCCGAGGAGCAAGCCCAGGTGGCCAAGGAAGTCGACCGCAACATCGTGAACATTCGTGACCTGTCGGCGCAATCGTCGTCCGGCGCCGGGCAGATCAATGGTTCAAGCCAGGAACTGGCACGGCTGGCGGTTGCGCTCAATGACGCAGTGGCGCGGTTTCAGCTGTAGTGAGTTCGGACGAGTGCGCCGCAGGCGGGCATGGCCACCTGCGGCGCTGGCGTTGAAGCGGTGGGGGTAGGAGAGGGGTTTCGGTCAGCGTGACACCGAGTCCAGGCCGGTGGCTTGCACCACCGGTTGCGCCTCGGGGGAAGCCAGGAACTGCAGCAAGGCCTGGGCCTGCTGCGGGTGCTCGGCGTTGACCGGGATACCCGCCGCAAAGCGCGTCACCGATTGCACATCTTCGGGAATCTTGCCCACATAGGTCACGCCTGGCACGGGTAACAATTCCGCCACCTGCTGCAAACCGACTTCGTAGTCACCGTTGGCAACCACCGAAGCCACCGGGATACGTTCAATCATCGTGCCCTTGGCCGGCATGCCGAGTTTCTTGAACAACTCTTTCTCCACATACACGCCGCTGGCACTGTCCGAATACGCCACCGATTTGGCTTTGCTCAGCACGGCCTTCAGCGCGGCATCGGTGCTGATGGACGGCTTCACTGCGCCAGCCTTGACCACCAGGCCGATACGCGAGTCCGCCAGTTCCACGCGGGACGCAGGGTCGACCTTGCCTTGTTTGATCAGGTCGTCCAGGGCGTAGCCAACCATGATCACCACATCGGCATGTTCACCACGGGCCAAGCGGTTGGGAATCGCTTCCGGCGCTTTGCCCATCGACGGCCCGAGGGTGGTCTGGAGGGTATCGCCACTGTGCTTGGCATACTGCGGGCCAAGCACGTTATACGCAGCGGTGAAGCCCCCGGAAGTCATGACCTTGAGTTCTTCGGCCTGAGCCGTCAGCGCCAGGGCGCCGAGGGCCGCGGCCGTCAGGGCGTAGAACAGCGGCTTCATCACACGGCCTCCTGCATGACCTGCCCACGGGTATTGGCGCGGCGATACAAGGCCAGTGTCGAACACAGCGCGCACACCGCAGCGAACATCATCCAGTAGGCCGGCGAGGCTTTGTCTTCGGTGATGTGAATGAACCAGGTGGAAATGGCCGGGGTGAAGCCACCAAACACCGCAGTCGCCAGGCTGTAAGCCAGGGAGAAGCCCGCCACGCGCACTTCCACCGGCATGATTTCAGTAAGCGCCGGGATCATCGCGCCGTTGTACATGCCATACAGGAAGGAGAACCACAGCAGGGTTTCCAGCATATGCGCAAAGCTGGGCGCGTTAACCACGTAGGACAACGCTGGATAAGCCGTGAGAACCGTCAGCGCGGTCATCGCGATCAGCACCGGCTTGCGGCCGAAGCGGTCGCTCAAGGTGCCGCCGATCGGCAGCCAGACAAAGTTCGACACCGCCACCAGCAAGGTCACCAGCAAGGCGTCGGAGGTGCTCAGTTGCAGTACGGTCTTGCCGAAGGTCGGTGCGTACACGGTGATCAGGTAGAACGCGGTGGTGGTCATGGCCACCATCAGCATGCCGCCGATGACCACCGTCCAGTTTTTCACCAGGGTCGCCATGACTTCGCGCATGGTGGGGCGATGCTTGCGGTTGGCGAACTCTTCGGTTTCCTGCAGGTTGCGACGCAACACAAAGATGAACGGAATGATCACGCAACCCACGGCGAACGGAATGCGCCAGCCCCAGTCGGCAACCACGGCCGGTTCCATCCACACGTTCAGGCCATAGCCCAGTGCCGCTGCGACCACGATCGAGATCTGCTGGCTGCCCGACTGCCAGCTGGTGTAGAACCCTTTGCGGCCCGGCGTGGCCATTTCGGCCAGGTACACCGACACACCGCCCAGTTCCGCGCCGGCCGAGAAGCCCTGCAACAGGCGACCGAGCAGCACCAGCAACGGTGCCCACAGGCCAATGGTGTGATAACCCGGCACCAGCACGATCAACAGCGTGCCGCTGGCCATGATCGACAGGGTCACGATCAGGCCTTTGCGGCGACCGACGTCATCGATGTAGGCACCCAGAATCACCGCCCCCAGTGGACGCATCAGGAAGCCGGCGCCGAACACGGCGAAGGTCATCATTAAGGATGCGAACTCATTGGCGGCGGGGAAGAACGCAGCTGCGATGTAGGTGGCGTAGAAGCCGAACAGGAAGAAATCAAACTGTTCGAGGAAGTTGCCCGAAGTGACACGGAAAACCGCGCCAATCTTGGAGCGGGCAGAGGCGGGCCGGGAAGGGCTTGTCATGGTTTTGTGTCTCCAGCTTTCTTTTTAAAGTGCTTATTTCACGTAAGACTGAAGATAGTGGCTGACACATTTAGAAATGATAAGTGAAAAATTTAGTTTTATTCATGCTTGACGGCTATGAATCGTTGATTTCAGCAAGTTGTCGCGCCTGTTCTATGCTGGAAGGTGTGACCAATGTTTACGGATGGGAGGTGGCGATGGGCAACGAACACAAACGCTCGGATGAGTCGGAGCACGAGCAGCCCGCGCGGCAGCGCGAAGAAGAAAAACCCCAGACCTGGAAGCATCCGGACGACGGTACAGAGCTTTCGGAGCGCGATCAGGAGTTTCCGCTCAAGCCTTGAAGTGCAACCCCGATTCGCGAATCGGGCCTATCAGCAGATAGGCGCATAGACGCCGTCCGTCGCGCTTTCTACACTGCGGGCTGTCTTGGGCTAAGGGCAGGCGCCGATGAATCGCAATGAATTACGCAAGGCCGACATCAACCTGATGGTGGTCTTCGAAGCACTGATGCTCGAGCGCAACGTGACACGGGTGGCCGAGAAATTGTTTCTTGGCCAGCCCACCATCAGCTCGGCGCTCAACCGTCTGCGTACCTTGTTCAACGACCCACTGTTCATTCGCGTCGGCCATCGCATGGAGCCCACGGCGCGTGCCGAAGAGATCATCCAGCACCTGTCGCCGGCCTTGGATTCGCTGTCGTCGGCCCTGAGCCTGACCCATGATTTCGACCCGTCCATCAGCACCATGACCTTTCGCATCGGCCTGTCCGACGACGTCGAGTTTGGCCTGCTGCCACCCTTGCTGCGCGCGTTGCGCCAGGAGGCGCCGCAGGTGGTGTTCGTGGTGCAGCATGTGGATTACTGGCGCATTCCCGACCTGCTGGCGTCCGGCGATATCACCGTGGGCATCACCCAGACCCGTGGCCTGCCGGCGAATGCCAAGCGCAAATTGTTGCGCCATATTCGTCCACGGCTGTTGCGCGCCGATGCCTCCGACACGCCGCTGACCCTCGATGAATACTGCTCGCGGCCCCATGTATTGGTGTCCCACACGGCCAACGTGTCGGGGTTTGCCGATGAGTGGCTGGCCGAGATCGGTCGCAAGCGTCATGTGGTGCTGTCCGTGCCGCAGTACAGCGCATTGCCCGCCTTGCTGGCCGGGACCGACCTGATCGCCAGCCTGCCGGATTACACCGCCGAAGCCATGGCGGTGTCGGGCCAGCTGTTCTGTGAGCCGTTCCCGTTCGAAACCCCGACGCTGGATTTGTCGATGGTCTGGCTCAGCCACGTCGACACCGACCCGGCCGAGCGGTGGGTGCGTTCGCGGTTGGAAGCCTTTATGAGTGATCGAGGCTTGGGGACGAAGGCCTGACGCTATATATTCGAGAATCTTCCTACAACAAGCTCGGAGCTACCCATGCCGCATCTGCACCTGGAATACACCGCCAACCTGACGCAACTGGACGCCGACAAGGCTCTGTTGCGCCTCAATCATGCGCTGGTGGCCTCCGGTCAGTTCGGCGCCGAGTTTGATATCAAAAGCCGTGCGGTGAAAGTCGAGCGATTCCGTGTGGGCACCAGCCTGGATCAACGTGGTTTTGTCGCGGTGCGTCTGGCACTGCTCAGCGGGCGTTCGCCGCAGGTCAAGAAGCAGCTGTCGGAAAGCCTGCTGACGGTGTTGCAAGACCTTGGCCCATGGCCCGATGACGTAAAGGTGCAACTGAGCGTTGAGCTGCGCGACATGGACCGCGATGCCTACAGCAAAGTCGCCATTGGCTGAGCGCTATAGCAACCCCTGATCTGCGCACACTTTCACCACCTGTTCGCGAAACCAGGTATTGGCGCTGTCCTGTTCACTGGTTTCGTTCCACTGCATGTCCAGGGTGAAACCCGGCAACCCATTGGGGGCCTCGCAGTGGCCGAAGGTCGGCGCCGGCGCCAGCAGTTTTTGCACGCGGCGGGGCAGGGTGACGATGAAGTCGGTACCGGTGATCATCTTCAACGCGGCGCTGTAGCTGTTAGCGCGGGCGATCACCTGGCGCTTGCGGGCCTGGCGCGCCAGCCAGCCGTCGATCATGTTGGTGTCGGAGGTCCATGGCGTGGGGAATACGTGGCGACGCTCGACGAACGATTGCAGGCTGAACGCCGGCTCACGGGGTGCGGCACGCCGGTCGAACACGCACACCAGGTCATCCTCCAGCAGCATCTGGGTCTTGAAGTCTTTGTGGGCGCGGTGAAAGTGCGGGCCGAAACAAATCACCAGGTCCAAACGGCCTTCGCGCAGGTCCTCGGCGGGAATGTCGGTTTCCAGCTTCTGTACATTGACGATCACCGGCAGGTCGGCGCGGTCGAAGGTGTGCAGCAGGCGCGGCAGAATCAACTGTTCGAAATATTCCGGGGCGCACACATTGAAGGTTACCGCCTTGTGCGTCGGATCGAACGCCTGGCCACCGGCGTGGCACAGGTTGATGCTTTCGAGGATCTTCTGCACATGACCGTACATGGTCGTGGCCTTGTAGGTAGGACGCATGCCCGCCCGCGTGTTGATAAACAACTCGTCTTCAAAACTGGTGCGCAGCTTCTTCAAGCTGTAGCTGACGGTGGACTGGCTGACGAACAGCGTTTCTGACACCTCGGTAACGCTGCTCTGGTCATAGACGGCGATAAACACCATCAAGTCCTGCATATCGAGCTTTCTGAGCAAGTTACTGTTTAGCATCCATTCCATCCGTAAACCCGCTGTACCGAACTCAGTACACAACCGCGCAAAAGCTTAACGGAACGTACGTACCAATAGAAAGCGCTGTAGGGCGTTTCTATGTTAGCCGTGGGACAAATACTGTTTGCAACACGACTTCAACGGATATGTTGCGCGTAGTGCCTGGGGTTGAAGCGTGTGACGATCAGCAGCATCACCACGACGATCGCCGTCAGCGCCCACCAGGCCCACTCGAAACTGCCCAGGTAGTCGCGGATCATCCCGGTGATCAGCGGCGACAGGCCCGCAATCAGGTAACCGACGCCTTGCACGAACGCCGTCAGGCTGCCCGCGCGACGCGGGTTGTCCAGGTGATCGAGGGACAGGATCAGGCTCATCGGGAACAGCCCGCCAATGCCCAGCCCCAGCAGGCACGGCCACAGCAGGCTCAGGTGCTGCGGGCTCAGGATCAGCCCACAGAAGCCGACGATGATCAGCACCAGCAACACCGCCACCACCCCGCGTTTATCCTGGCGACGGTTGGCGATGGCGGGCGTGACCAGGCCGGACACCACTTCCATCGCCGTGAGAAACCCCAGCAGCAACCCGGCGTTCTGTTCGCTCCAACCCTGCTCGACGTAGTACGGCGCCAGCCACGCCAATACACAGGTGTAGGACGCGGTCCCCAGGCCAAAAAACAGCGCCAGCAGCCACGCGCGGCCGTTGCCGAAAAACCACACCTGCGCACTGGAAGCAGTGTGGGGCAAGGGCGGCAGCGCCGAACGCTGGGCGTACCAGACCAGCAACGCCAGCAGCGCCAGCCCGGCCCAGATCGCCAGGCCGATGCGCCAACTGCCGGTGTGTAGTTGCACAAAGGGTGAGAACGACGCGGCCAGCGCGGCGCCGCCCATGATCGCCGTGACGTACAGGCCCATGAACAGCGACACGTTGGCGCTGAAGCGCGACTTGATCAGCGCCGGCATCAACGCCTGGATCAGCGCGATACCGATACCCGCCGCAATGGCGCTGACGATCAGCTCCAGGGCCGAATCAAGAAACAGGCGCGACAGCGTTGCCACGCCAATGACCCCCAGCGACAGCACGATGCTGCGGTGCTCGCCAATGCGCTTGGCCAGGCCCATGCCAAAGAACATCGCCAGGCCCATGGCCATGACCGGCAGCATGGTCAGTAAGGCCGCGCTGCTGAAACTCAACGGTACTTCAGCGCGAATCGACGACAACAAAGGGCCCACCGCCGCCATCGAAGGGCGCAGGTTGAGCGCGACCAGCACCACACTGATCATCAGCCAAACGGCGGTGGCGGGTTTTGCCTGAACGTTTTCCATGGGCCTGCCTTGAGTGAACAAGGGCGAATCAGGCCATGGGCGGGCGCGCGGGGCAAATGAGAAAGTCGTTGGGGCTATCTAAAAATTGCAGATGCCGACACGCCGCCGATCAACCGGCGGCGCCTCAAGCGTCAGTTGGATCGGATCACATGCTTGATCTCCTGAAACGCCGCCAACCCCCAAGGCCCCAGTTCCCGCCCGATGCTGCTCTGTTTGTAACCGCCCCATGCCGCCTGCGGGAAGATCACCTGCGGCGCATTGATCCACACCATCCCCACCTGCAAGGCATTGGCCACCCGTTCTGCGGTGTCCAGATTGCGGCTGACCACACTGGCGACCAGACCAAAATCGCTGTCGTTGGCCAGGGCAACGGCCTCTTGCTCAGTGGCAAAGCGCCGTACACACAACACCGGCCCAAAAATTTCCTCGTTCCATAACGCACTGTCCAGCGGCACGTCGGTAAACACCGTGGGGCGAATAAAGTAGCCCTTCGGCAGATCAGCCGGACGCTCGCCACCACACAGCAACCGCGCGCCGTCCTCGATGCCGCGCCTGATATGCCCCAACACCCGTTGATACTGCGCGCGGTTGATCAACGCGCCCATCTCCACGTCTTCAGCAAAGGCATCTGCCACACGTATGCCTTGCGCCCGCGTCTGCAAGCGTTGCATGAATTCGTCCGCCAGGCTGTCGGCCACCAGCACGCGGCTGGTGGCTGAACACATCTGCCCCGCGTTGAAAAAGCCACCGCCACACGCCAGTTCCACCGCCAGTTCGAGGTCGGCGTCCGCCAGCACCAACAGCGAGGATTTACCGCCCAGCTCCAGGCTCACGCCCTTGATGGTTTCGGCCGCGCGTTGCATCACCTGCACGCCCACCGCGTTACTGCCGGTGAAGGAGATTTTGGCTATGCGTCGATCCGCCGCCAGCGGTGCGCCCACCGCCAGGCCCGTGCCGCAGACCAGGTTGAACACGCCGTCCGGCAAGCCGGCATCGGCAATGATCCGCGCCAATTGCAGCTCCGCCAAAGGCGTGACTTCCGACGGCTTGAGCACCACGCAACACCCGGCGGCGAGGGCCGGGGCGAGCTTCCAGGCGGTGGTGACCATGGGGAAATTCCACGGCACGATCAGCCCGACCACGCCGCACGGTTCGCGGCGCAGGCGCGCGCTGAAGCCCTCATCGGGCAGCGCGACCGCGGCGTCCTGCGTGGCGTCCATGGCCTCGGCGACAGCCGCGTAATACTCAAAGGTGGCGATCACATCGTCCACATCAATGGCCGCTTCAAACAGCGGCTTGCCGTTGTTGCGCGCCTGCAATTGCATCAGCGATTCGCGCCTGGCACTCACGCCACTGGCGATCCTGCGCAGCAGAGCGCCACGGTCGCGGCCGGTACTTTTCGACCAGTCGATAAACGCGTGGCTGGCAGCGTCCACCGCCTGGGTTACATCCCTGGCGTCGCCGACGCTGACCAGCGCCAGGCAAGCTTCAGTCGCTGGGTTGATCACCTCCAGCACTTCATGGCCGGCACGCCATGCACCATTGATATACACACCGTTCACTGCATCGTTCATACCGCCACCTCTCTCATCCACAGCTGTTGGTCGATTTCAATCAAGGTTGGCCCGTGACGATCCGCCGCCGAGCGCAATGCCACAGGTAAATCGTCAATTCCGTTGATGCGTTCGGCGGCGCAGCCCAGCGCCTTGGCCACGCCGATAAAGTCCGGGGTATAGATGTCGACGCCAACCGGTTCGATGGCGCGGTTGAGCATGTATCGCTTGATCTCTTCATAGCCGTGGTTATTCCACAGCAGCACGATCACCGGCGTGCGTGCCTCCACCGCACTGGCCAGTTCCGGCAGGGTGAATTGCAGCCCGCCGTCGCCGATCAGGCACACCACCGGCTGGCCATCGCCGCGCCCCAGCCAGGCGCCGATGGCGGCGGGCAGGGCGTAACCCAGGGTGCCGTAGCCGGTGGATGAGTTGAACCAGCGGCGTGGGTGGTCGAGGTTCAGGGTCAGGTTGGCGCTGTACACCGGCTGGGTGGAGTCGCCGACGATGACTGCAGCGGGCAACGTCTGCAAAACGTTGCGCAGAAACAGGGTGTGCGCGCGGGTGGCGGCGTCCCAAGTGGGCGTCAGTTCGGCCCACAGACGGGCGACGCGTTGGCTGCCCCAGTCATCGCTGCGCGTAGGCAAGGGGTGGCGGTTCAGTTCGCTCAGCAGCGCGTCGGCGGCGATCTGTGCGTCGGCCACCAGGGCGAGGTGGGGCGGGTAGTTGCGCACGGTCTGGTCCGGGTCGATATCAACGCGCAGCAGCGCGCCGGGAATCTCGAACCCGCCGGCGAAGGTCACGTCGTAATCGGTTTCCGCCAGCTCCGTGCCGATCGCCAGCACCACGTCGGCTTCGGCCACCAGCGCGCGGCTGGCGACCAGGGACTGGGTCGAGCCGATCAGCAGCGGATGCGCGGCGGGCAGCAGGCCTTTGGCATTGATGGTCAGGGCCACTGGCGCGCCGAGGGTTTCGGCGAGGCGGGTCAACGCGGGCGCGGCATCGATGGCACCGCCACCGGCCAGGATCAACGGGCGCCTGGCCGCAGCCAGTAACTGGCTCATCTGCTTGATTGCCGCCGGCGCAGCACCGGCACGCGCAACGCTGACCGGCGCGCTGGCGAGCACGGCGTCGGCGTTTTCCACCAGCACATCCAGGGGGATTTCAATATGCACCGGGCGTGGCCGGCCCGCCTGGAACAGCGCGAATGCGCGCGCCAGTACACCGGGCAATTCTGCCGCCGACATCAACGTGTGGGAAAACGCCGCGACGCCCGCGATCATCGCGCTCTGGTTCGGCAGCTCATGCAGCTTGCCGCGCCCGCCGCCCAACTGGCTGCGCGACTGCACGCTGGAAATCACCAGCATGTGGATCGAGTCGGCGTAGGCCTGGCCCATGGCCGTGGTGATATTGGTCATGCCGGGACCGGTGATGATGAAACACACGCCCGGCTTGCCGCTGGTACGTGCATAGCCGTCGGCCATAAACCCGGCGCCTTGCTCGTGGCGCGGGGTGACGTGACGGATACACGAGCGGGCCAGGCCGCGGTACAGCTCCACGGTGTGCACGCCGGGGATGCCGAACACCTGGTCCACGCCGTAGCCTTCCAGGAGGTTGACCAACACTTCGCCGCAGGTCGCCATACAGGTCGCTCTTGTGATGAATTCGAGGCGGTATTGGAACGGCAGGCCCATAGCGGCAACAATCGATAAAAAGTCATACTCGCCATGTCCCCACGTCATGGCTGCGCTCCAATGAAACGCCTTCCGCCACTGCCTGCACTGCACACCTTCTGGGTCACGGCCCAGTGCTGCAACTTCACCCGCGCCGCCGAGCAATTGCACATCACCCAGGGCGCCGTGAGCCGACAGATCGCCGGTCTGGAACAGCACTTGGGTTATGCGCTGTTTCATCGTCAGGCGCGGGGCTTGAGCCTGACCGAAGAGGGCGGCGAATGGTCGCTGCGCACGCAGCAGGTGTTTGGCCTGCTCGGGGAGGCGGTGGAGCAGATCGGCCGCCGCCGCCAGACCCTGCAACTCAAAGCCTCTACCTGCGTGATGCGCTGGCTGCTGCCGCGTCTGATGCAGTGGCAAAAGGAGCGCCCGGATGTGCCGGTGGAACTCACCACCACCGTGGCCTATGGCGTGGATTTTCGCCGCGAGCCCTTCGATGCGGCGGTGATCTACGCGCCTATCGCCGAGCAGCCGGCCGAGGCGCGGCATTTGTTCGATGAATCCCTCACCCCGATCTGCGCACCGGCGCTGCTCAAGGGGTTGCACGTACCCGAGGATTTGCAGCACCAAGTGCTGCTGCACCCCACGCGTGACGAGCGCGATTGGGCGCGATGGCTCACGGCGGCGGATACGCGGTTGGGCAACCTCAGCCAGGGGCACCATTTTGAAACGCTGGATCTGGCCATGAACGTGGCCGCTCAGGGCTCGGGAGTTGCCATGGGCGACAGTGCGTTGATTGGCGAGGATGTGAAGGCGGGCCGGCTGGTAATGCCGTTTGATCTGCGGGTACCGACCGGGAAGGGCTACTTCCTGGTGTACCCACCGGGCAGCCAACCGTCGGTGGAGCTTGAAGCGTTGATGGACTGGCTGGTGAGCCAAGCGCAACAGCCCTGAATGTGATGAACGCAGCTGAGTTCTGAGCGGGGCTTAGTGTGGTGAGCGGCTTGTCCCGCGCTGGGCTGCGAAGCTCACCGCACTTATCCAGGTGAACCGCAGTGCCTGGTTTCAGGGCCGCTTCGCGCCCCAGCGCGGGGCAAGCCTGCTCACCACAACAAGCCCGCTCAGCACAAAAAGTCCGTCAGAATCCGCTCATGCATGGGCGGCCGCAGTATGCCAAGCCATCAATTGTGGTGACCGGCTTGTCTCAGTAACCGACGGTGAAACGCTGGCGCGAGTGCTTCGGTGTTTCCACTTCATCGAGCATGGCAATGGCGTAGTCGGCAAAGCTGATTGAACTGGTTCCGTCGCTGCTGACCAGCAAATCATCCTGGCCCAGGCGGAATTGACCGGTGCGTTGGGTGCCATCGAACAAGGCCGATGGCGAGAGGAAGGTCCAATCCAGTTCCTTCTCCTGGCGCAGCGCGTCGAGGAATGCCGCGCCTGCGCTGGCTTCCACTTTGTATGCCTCGGGGAAACCTGCGCTGTCGATCACACGTCCGCCATCTGGCAGCAGCAGCGAACCGGCACCGCCCACCACCAGCAAGCGTTTCACCGCGGCTTTTTTCACCGGGCCGATCACGGCGCTGGCGGGCAGGGTGGCAAAGTGTGCCGCACTGATCACCACGTCGCTGCCGCTGATGGCCTGTTGCAGTGCCTCGGCGTCCAGCGCGTCGACGCGTTTGACGGTGACGCCTGGGCGCGCGGCCAGTGCGTCGGTGTTGCGTGCAATGGCCACAACGCTGTGCCCACGACGCAAGGCCTCTTCCAGCAATTGGCTACCTGCACGGCCGGTAGCCCCAATGATTGCGATCTTGCTCATGCTGTTCTCCAGTACGGTTAAGGGATGAACGGTTTCACCACTTCATTTCGCCCTTGGCGACTTTGGCGCTCAGTTCCAGCGAGCTTTCGTCGGCAAGGGTGGGGTAACGCTGTTTCATGGCGGCGATCAGCGCGGCGGAGTCCTTCGCCTTGGCGGTCTCGCTGTCGAAAGCCTTGATGTAGTCGGCGGTGAATTTCACCGACGCAAGGCTGGGGCTGCCCAGGTAGTGGCCGGGGATCACGGTGCGTGGTTTCAGGGTTTCGATGCGTTGCAGGGTGGCCAGCCAGTCTTTATGAGATTGCGCACTCTGGGTGTCGGCCATCCACAGGTGGATGTTTTCTGCGACCACTACGCCGCCAACCACGGCCTTGATCGACGGGATCCACACAAAGCTGCGATCAGGCTGCGGGCCGTCCAGGCCGATCACGTCCAGTTGTTGGCCTTCCAGCATCAGGCTATGGCCCTGCAGCGGTTGCGGCACGATGGTTTTAGCCGGTTTGTCGGCGCCCATTTTCGGACCCCAGAACGCCAGTTTGCCGGCCACGGTGGCGTTGATATGGTCGATCACCGGTTGCGGCGCGACTACCTTGGCGTCCGGAAAGGCAGCGGTCAGGGTGTCGAGGCCGAAGTAGTAGTCCGGGTCGCCGTGGCTGATGTAGATGGTGGTCAGGTGCTTGCCGCTGGCGCGGATCTTTTGCACCAGTTGCTCGGCCTGGCCCTTGCCGAACTGCGCGTCCACCAGGATCGCGTCTTTGGCGCCGCTGACCAGCACCGAAGTGACCGGGAAGATCGCTGCCTCGCCTGGGTTGTACACGTCCAGGGTCAGGTCGGCCGCGGCCGCATGGGCGGTAAAGGCCAGGGCGGCGGTGGCCAGGGTCAGGCGCTTGAGGGTGGACAACATCGGGCAACTCCAGCAATCGGTTCAAAGGATGCACAGAGCTTAGTTGCACCAAACACGACTAAAAATGCGATGCTGGGACATAGTTTGTTTCTAAAATCGGGCAGATCATGGACCGTCTTCAAGCAATGCGCGTATTTGTCACCGTGGTCGACCTGGGTAGCCAGTCCGCCGCCGCCGACCATCTGGACCTGTCGCGTCCGGTGGTATCGCGTTACCTGGCCGAATTGGAAGACTGGGTCGGCGCGCGCTTGATGCACCGCACCACGCGCAAGCTCAGCCTCACGGCCGCCGGCAGCGAAACCCTGCCGCGTTGCCGACAACTGCTGGAACTGTGCGGCGATATGCAGGCCGCCGTCAGCGAGCCCGATGATGCGCCCCGTGGCCTGCTGCGCCTGAGCGCCAGCACCTCGTTTGGCCAGGCGCAATTGGCCGGGGCCATTGCCGAGTACGTCACGCGCTACCCGTTGGTCACGGTCGACCTGCAAATGCTCGACCGCACCGTGAACCTGGTGGATGAGCGCATCGACCTGGCCATCCGTACCAGTAATGACCTGGACCCGAACCTGATCGCCCGACGCCTCACCGTCTGTCGCTCCGTAATCTGCGCCGCGCCGGCGTATCTATTGGAGCACCCGGCGCCGCACAAAGCCGAAGACCTGGCTGCGCACAACTGCCTGACCCACTCCTACTTCGGCCGAAGCCTGTGGCATTTCGAGGAAAACGGCGAGCAGGTCTCGGTGCCGGTGCACGGCAACATCACCTCCAATGAAGCCAGTACGTTGCTGCACGTGACACTGGCCGGCGCCGGGGTGGCGATGTTGCCCAGTTATCAGGCCGGTGAGCACATCCGCCGTGGCGACCTGGTGCGCCTGCTGCCCCACGCCGAGCCCCGGCAGATGAGCATTTACGCGGTGTATGCCTCGCGCAAGCACATGCCGTCGGCGCTGCGCAGCCTGCTGGATTTTCTGGTGGTGAGGTTCCCGCCGGAGCCGGCGTGGGACGTCGGTCTTTAGGGCGACATCACCCGGTTGAATGTCGCCCAATAATGGCAACTTGCCCTGACTGACCTATGCTTTAAACAGCACCGTGTAGATCCGTTCAGAGGTCTGTGCCATGAACATCAAAACCAGAAAGTACCTGATGATTTTCGCCCTGTGCGCCTTGGCCAGCGCCCTCTATGGGACCGCGGCCTACCGGGTGGAAATGACCCGTATGCAGCCGACCTTTGCGATCAGCTGCCATCAAGACCAATGCGTGCCTCACACCGGCAGTTTCAGCGCACTCAGGTAACCGCGAAGGCAGCCAGGAACATTCTGTGCCGCCCTCAATCGCCCTTGAGTTGCTCGCGAAACGCCTTGGGTGAGAACCCGACCCGTCGGCGAAACAGTCGAGAGAAGTTGGTCGGGTCGGAAAAGCCCAACACCTCCGACATTTCATTGATGGTCATGCTGGTGTAGGTCAGCAGGCGCTTGGCTTCCAGCAACTGACGGTCATGCATGATCTGCAACGCCGGCTGCCCGCCCAGCTCCCGACACGTCCCGTTCAAGTGTGAAACCGAGATCCCCAGCTTGTGGGCCAGGTCCTCGATCTTGGGGTGCTCGCGGTAATGCTGTTCGACCAGTTGGGTAAAGCGCCGGAAATACTCGCGGCCCCGTGGCGCGCGTGGATGGCGGCGCTGGATGGCCTGGCGGCTGATCCACACCAGCAGCACGCTGACCAGCGCGTGCATCATCATGTCCCGTGCCGGTTGCGCGTCGGCGTATTCATCCTGCAAACGCGCGAACTGACTGTTGAGGTAGTCGCTGTCCTTGCCCGCCGGGTAACTGCCCAAACTCTGCAAACCGCCCGCCGCCGCGCCCAACTGCGCCTGTAAATGGCTGACCAGCGGTGCCGACAGGGTCACCACGTAGCCTTCGACGTCTTCAGAAAACCGAAAACCGTGCACGCACAACGGCGGCAGTACCTGCAAGGTCGCCTCATTGAGGGTGGTGCGCTGGCCTTCGATTTCCAGCTGTGCCTGGCCTTTGTGCACGTACAGCAGCTGGCAAAGATCCGCGTGCCGGTGGGGCTGGATTTCCCACTGGTACTCCCGACTGCGCCGGGAAATGGTTTCGCAGTGCAACAAATCGGGGGTCGGCCATTGCTGGCTTTCACCGTAAAGCTTGAAGACCGGAATCGCGGTATTGGTCATGGTTTCAATCCGATACTCAGGAAAGTGGTTCGGTAATCGCCCAAATTGGCAAAAAGCGCAGGCTTTGGCGCAGTTTTCACCTTCTTATGGCGCGCACTCAAGTGAAAAATGTCAGCCACACGATCAATGACAACTCTTTCACTCAATCTGTTCGAGTGGAACTTGCGGGCGATAAAAATAATGAAAACGCTGAATACCCAAGTCGCCATTATCGGCGCCGGTCCCTCGGGACTGTTGCTCGGTCAACTGCTGCACAACGCCGGCATCCAGACCCTCATTCTCGAGCGCCAGAGTGCCGAGTACGTGCAAGGCCGCATCCGCGCCGGGGTGTTGGAGCAAGGCATGGTCGACCTGCTGCGCGAGGCCGGTGTGAGCCAGCGCATGGACGCCGAAGGCCTGGTGCACGACGGCTTCGAACTGGCGCTCAATGGCCAACTCACCCACATCGACCTCAAGGCCCTGACCGGCGGCCAATCGGTGATGGTCTACGGCCAGACCGAAGTCACTCGCGACCTGATGGCCGCCCGCGCGGCCGCTGGCGCCACCACCCTGTACGAAGCCAGCCAGGTGCAGCCCCACGACCTCAAAAGTGATCAGCCCTGGTTGACCTTCGAGCATCAGGGCCAGGCGTTTCGCCTGGAGTGCGACTACATCGCCGGTTGTGATGGCTTCCACGGCGTGGCACGCCAGTCGATCCCGGCGGAGTCGTTGAAGATCTTCGAGCGCGTTTACCCCTTCGGCTGGCTCGGCATTCTCGCCGACACCCCGCCGGTGCATGAAGAACTGGTGTACGCCAAACACCCGCGAGGCTTCGCCCTGTGCAGCATGCGTTCGCCGACCCGCAGTCGCTATTACCTGCAAGTGCCCGCCGAAGAGCCGCTGGACGAATGGTCGGATGCGCGCTTCTGGGACGAGCTGAAAACCCGCCTGCCCAGCGCGCTGGCCGAGCGGTTGGTGACCGGCCCGTCGATCGAAAAAAGCATCGCGCCACTGCGCAGTTTTGTTGTGGAGCCCATGCAGTACGGGCGCCTGTTCCTGCTCGGCGATGCGGCGCACATCGTGCCGCCCACCGGGGCCAAGGGCTTGAACCTGGCGGCCAGCGACGTCAGTACGCTGTTTCGGATTTTGCTCAAGGTCTATGGCGAGGGCAGGGTGGATCTGCTCGAACGCTATTCCGCGATCTGCCTGCGGCGTGTGTGGAAGGCCGAGCGGTTTTCCTGGTGGATGACCTCGATGCTGCACCAGTTCCCGGAGGCCGACGGCTTCAGCCAGCGCATTGCCCAGAGCGAGCTGGAGTACTTCATTGATTCCGAAGCCGGGCGTAAAACCATCGCGGAAAATTACGTCGGACTTCCTTACGAAGCTATCGAATAGCCTGCTATCGTATCGAGCATTCCCGTGGGCTGCCTGTTTCCACGGGCCCTGCTCGAAGGTTCTGCCGTGACTCAGCTCAATCAACCCGCGCCGCCGTTGCCTGCGGTGCGCAGTATTCTCGCCTCGCTGATGATGGCGATCTTCCTTGGCGCCCTGGACCAGACCATCGTCGCCGTGTCCATGCCTGCCATTTCCGCACAGTTTCATGACGTCAACCTGCTGGCCTGGGTGATCTCCGGCTACATGGTGGCGATGACCGTGGCGGTGCCGATCTACGGCAAACTCGGCGACCTGTACGGGCGCCGGCCGATGATGCTGATCGGCATGGGCCTGTTCACCGTGGCCTCGCTGTTTTGCGGCATGGCCCAGAGCATGGAGCAACTGGTGCTGGCGCGGGTGCTGCAGGGCATCGGCGCCGGCGGCATGATCTCGGTGAGCCAGGCGATTATCGGCGACATCATTCCGCCCCGCGAACGAGGGCGTTATCAGGGGTATTTCAGCAGCATGTACGCGGTGGCGAGCGTGGCTGGGCCGGTGTTGGGCGGTTACATGACCGAGTACCTGTCCTGGCGCTGGGTGTTCCTGATCAACCTGCCGCTGGGGGCCGGCGCCTGGTACGTGGCCCATCGCACCCTGGTGGGGCTGCCGACGCCGCAACGCAAGCCGATCATTGATTACCTCGGCACGGTGCTGATGATCATCGGCCTCACCGCCTTGTTACTGGGCATCACCGAAATCGGCCAGGGCCATCAATGGCGTGACAGCCAGGTGCTGGGCCTATTGGCCTGTGCACTGGTGGCCCTGACGCTGTTTGTGTGGCACGAACGCCGCGCGCCGGAGCCCTTGCTGCCGATGCACCTGTTCGCCAATCGCAGTGCGGTGCTGTGCTGGTGCACGATTTTTTTCACCAGTTTCCAGGCGATTTCCCTCACGGTCCTCATGCCGCTGCGCTTTCAGACGGTGACCGGCGGCGGAGCCGACAGCGCTGCCTTGCACTTGCTGCCCCTGGCGATGGGCCTGCCGATGGGCGCGTATACCGCCGGGCGCATGACCTCGGTGACCGGGCGTTATAAACCGATGATCCTGGGCGGCGCCATATTGAGCCCGCTGGCGATTCTGGGCATGGCCTTCAGTGCGCCCCAGGACGTGCTGCTCACCGCCCTGTTCATGCTGCTGTGCGGGATCGCTGCCGGCATGCAATTCCCCACCTCCCTGGTGGGGGCGCAAAACGCTGTGGAGCAACGCGATATCGGCGTGGCTACCAGCACCACCAACCTGTTCCGCTCACTGGGCGGCGCGGTGGGGGTGGCGTGTATGTCGGCGTTGCTGCTGGCGCTGTTGCAGGACTCCAGCTTCGCCCACCTGGCCAGCGGTGCGCTGGTGGCCGAAGGCAGTTCCGGCAACGTGCTCCTGGACGGCCTCAACGCCGCCCCCGGGCCGGCTCAGGATGCGCTGCGCGGCGAGTTGGCGGTGACGTTCCGGCATTTGCTGATGGTCAGTGCGGCGGTGTCGTTGCTGGGGTTGGCGGCGGCGATAGCGATGCCCAACCGGACCTTGCGCGGTCGTGCAGAAAAGACTGACTAACTGAAACGATGACGATCAACCTGTGGGCGCTGGCCCGCCGCTGTCAAGTCAGCGCCCACAGTCGCTCGTATTCCAAGGCCTGGATTACGGGCTGTAATACCCCACGGCTACCATGAAATGCCCCGCCTTGCGGATATAGGCGTGCTTGTTCTCGACATTGCCGGTCACCGGGTTTTTCCAGCGGTACTTGTATTCGCCCTGATCCTGTTCGGCCATGAGTTTGAGGATCGGCTCGCCCACCGGTTTGCCGTCCGGGTCCTTGACCTTGCTGAAGTCGGTGTTGATCAACCGCAGATTGGTGCCATGGGCCACGTAGCGATGGGTGTTCAGGTCCACCACGAACACATACAGGTCATCCTGCAGGAAGCCGCCCTGCAATGAGTTGATGGCCTTGAGCGTGCCGGCTTCATCCTTGACCAGCGCGTTGACTGCCTTCTTGCGCAGGGCCCGCGCCTGTTCCGGGGTGGCCCGTGGCAGGTAGTACCCCACCGCGAGGATGCGCTCGCCGACCCGCTGGTAAAACACGTGCTTGTGCTCGACCTTGCCGTCGTTCCAGTTCTGCCAGCGGTAATCGGCCTGCTGCATGCCCTGGTCTTCAGGCACTTTGAGCGCGTCCGCAAAGGACTGGCGCAGATCCTGCCCCAGTACCTCGCTCACGTCCCGGCCGATCAGCGCGGAGGACGGCCCGCCGCTGGCCAGCAGCACGCCTTTGGTGTCGACCACGAACACATAGCGGTCCTTGTCGATAAAGTCACCCTGGCGGCTGAACGCGGCAAACGCCTTGTCGCCATTTTCCTGGTAGTAGGCCAGGGCTTTTTGCAGCAAGGCCTTGGCCGCCTGGGCGTCTTCTTCGTGAGCCGTTGCAACCTGCACCTGGCCGAAACACAACAGCAGCAGCCAGGTGATTCGCAGCATTGCCTTCATGGTCTATCCCTCGTTCTTGTCGGTGTGACCACAGCGTAGACGGCTCTGGCTCAGGGCGCCGCCAACCATTGATCAACGATGCCCTGGTACGCGCCGGTCGCCACACTCAGGTGCAACCACTGGTCGACATAGCTCTTCCACGCCACGTCATCGCGGGGCAGCAAAAACGCTTTTTCGCTGTACTGCATCTGCCGCTCAGGGTTGACCGCACACAGCCCTGGCTTCTGTTTTTGTTGGTAACGCGCTTCACTGGCGTCGGTGATCATCACGTCGGCCTTGCCGGCGAGCAGTTCGTCGAAAATGGTGACGTTGTCGTGCAGGCGGATCTGCGCCTGACCCAGGTGGGCGCGGGCAAACACCTCGTTGGTGCCGCCTGCCGGTTCGATCACGCGCACCTCGGGCTTGTTGATCTGCTCGACGGTCTGGTAGCGCTGCACGTCGGCGCAGCGCACCAGCGGGATCTTGCCGTCGACCCCCAGGGACTGGCTGAAAAAGGCCTTCTTCTGCCGCTCCAGCGACACCGAAATACCGCCCACGGCGATGTCGCAGCGCTGAGCAACGAAGTCTGGCATCAGGGTTTTCCAGGTGGTGGGCACCCAGGTGATGTTGGCGTTGAGGCTCTTGGCCAGGGACTCGGCCATGGCAATGTCGATGCCTTCATAACGGCCGTCGGCGCGCAACTTGGTGTAAGGCGTGTAGTCGCCGGTGGTGCACACGCTCAGGGTGCCGCGCTGCAGCACTTCGTCCAGGCGCGAGGGGGCGGTGTCGGCCAGGGCGCTGGTGGCCAGGGTTGCCAATACACACAGGGCTAGCGGAGCTTTCATGCGGTCGAGTCCTTGGGGCATGGTGGGGCGGCCATTATTTCCAGCGTGGGGCAGGGTGGCAAGGCGCGATGAATGTTTAGCGGGGCTGCAACCCTACTCCGTAATCGGTGAATTTAAGTGCTTACGCAGGCGTGTGACGCTGGGCGGATCTCCCTCATCGTGATTCGCCCATGGACGGTTCCGCCGCCACTCACCTTGCGACACTGCCGTCCACGCTGGCGTTCTGGGCGCTGTTTCACTGTCGGCACGCGCGCCCGCCAGATACCTCTCTCCTACGTTGATCGACTCCATGGATGACGCGCACCTGTGCGCATCTGCCCGGCGGCGCCTGCGCGCCTGCCTGAAGCAAACGTATGAGACCCCCTATGAGTGTTTTTGCCAGCCTGCACGAAGCCCAGTCGTTTCTTGAGCAACACCCGGACATCGAGATGTTCGAGCTGTTTATCCTCGACAATAACGGCGTACCACGCGGCAAGTTGCTGCACCGCGATGAGCTGTTGGCGCTGTATGAAAGCGGCCGCCCGTTGCCCAGCACCATCCTCGGCCTGACCATCAATGGCGATGACGTGGAAAACTCCGGGCTGGTCTGGGAGGTCGGCGATATTGACTGCCGCGCCTACCCGATCAGCGGCAGTCTGCAGCGTATGCCGTGGCGCCTGATCCCGACGGCGGCGGTGCAGGTCAGCATGCACCCCACCGAAGGCCTGCCCGCCACCGTGGCCGACCCCCGGCATTTGCTCGCCAGGGTCATCGATGGGCTCAAGGCCGACGGCTATTTCCCGGTGATGGCCGCTGAGCTTGAGTTTTACCTGCTGGACCAGAAACCCGACAGCAACGGGCGCCCGCAACCGGCGCGGGACGTGGATGGCGGCCGCCCGCGCGCGACCCAGGTCTACGGCCTGCGCGAACTGGAGCAGATCGAACCGTTCCTCGCCGACCTCTACAGCGCCTGCAAACTGCAGGGCATCCCCGCGCGCACGGCGATCTCGGAATACGCCCCAGGCCAGGTGGAAATCACCCTGGAGCATCGCGCCGACGCCCTGCAAGCCATGGACGAAGCGGTGCGCTACAAGCGGCTGGTCAAGGGCGTGGCGCATAAACACGCAATGACTGCCTGCTTTATGGCCAAGCCATTCGATGACCTGGCGGGCACCGGCATGCATATGCACGTGAGCCTGGCCGATGCCCACGGCAACAACCTGTTCGCCAGCGAGGCCGGCGACGGTACACCGCTGTTGCGCCATGCGGTGGGCGGCATGCTCAGCACGTTGCTCGACTCGCTGTTGATGTTCTGCCCCAACGCCAACTCTTATCGGCGCTTCCAAACCAACAGCTATGCGCCGTTGGCGGCCACCTGGGGCGTGGACAACCGTACCGTCAGCCTGCGCGTGCCCGGTGGCCCGGCCCATTCCCGGCATATCGAACACCGCATCTGTGGTGCGGACGCCAACCCCTACCTGGCCGCCGCCGCGATCCTTGCCGGCATCCACCGGGGCATTCGCGAACAGCGCGACCCCGGCGCCCCGGTCGAAGGCAACGGCTACGCCCAGGCCAAGCAATTACTGCCCACCGATTGGCTCACCACGTTGCGCGCGCTGGAAGCTTCGAACTGGGCCCGTGAGACGTTCGGCAGTGAGTTTCTTGGGGTGTACCTGGCGGTGAAGCGCGCCGAGTACCGTCAGTTCATGGGCCAGGTGGGTGAGCAGGATTGGCGTTGGTACCTGCATCAGGCCTGAGTCGATTGAAGGGGGGAAGGCTTCTACCTTTTTTTCACGTTGGGGTGGTTAAGCTGCCAACCAAGGTCGTTTACCCCCTATGAGCCCATGATGTCGCCACAACCTCCATCGTCTATCGAGATCGAATACGCCGAACGCTGTGACCGTGAACACGCCAGGGTCTGCGGCGACACGCGCCCGCCTGGGCTGCGTCGCCGTCTGGCGTCGTGGCGCGACGAATGGTTGGTGCGCCAGGCGTTGAAAGTCGCCGGCGAGCCGGGCCTGATCCTGGACCTGGCCTGCGGGTCGGGGCGGTTCTGGCCGGTGTTGGCCGAGCATATCAACCGCGTGATCCTGGCCTCGGACAATTCCCAGGCCATGCTCGATCACGCCCGTACCCACCACCCGGCGGCACTGCTCAAACGGGTCAAGACCTTCCAGGGCTCTGCGTTTGATATCGGCTTGTCGGCGAATGCGGTCGACTGCATCTTCTGCCTGGAGTTGTTTCGCCATGTCCCCAGCGGTGAAGGGCGGCTGGCGTTGCTGCGCGAGTTTCACCGGGTCAGCCGCGACACGGTGATCGTCTCGGTCAACTCGCGCACGGCGGTGGAGGACGAGTTTCGCCAGGCGGGCTTCAAGGTCCTGAATCATCAGGAATTCATTCCGGGCTCCGCGCTGTGGCGGGTCTATGTTCTGCGTAAGAGAGGATAACGCCCGCCTGTCGGACTATTCCTCGCCTCCTGTCTGAGTTTTCATGGTTGCCTGTGCACTGCGGATGCTCGCTAGCCCCGTTCGCGATATATACTGCGCGCCATTCTTCAAGGGAGAGCCGTGTGGCCATCGATATTCACTGGATCTGCGACAACGATAGCCTCGGCCAGCACTGCGCCGAATGGCAGCAGTTGCCATTCGTCGCCCTCGACACCGAATTCATGCGGGTCGACACCTTTTATCCCATTGCCGGGCTGATCCAGATCGGTGATGGCGTACGCGCTTACCTGATCGACCCCCTGACCATCGACAACTGGCAACCGCTGGCTGCGCTGCTGGAAAACCCGGCCGTGATCAAGGTGGTGCACGCCTGCAGTGAAGACCTCGAAGTCTTGCTGCGCCTGACCGGCAGCCTGCCGGTGCCGTTGTTCGACACCCAATTGGCGGCGGCGTACTTGAACCTCGGGTTCTCCATGGGCTATTCGCGCCTGGTGCAAGCGGTGCTCGACATCGAATTGCCCAAGGGCGAGACCCGCTCGGACTGGCTGCAGCGGCCATTGTCCGAGACGCAAATCAGCTATGCCGCCGAAGACGCGGTGCATTTGGCCGAGGTCTACATCCGTCTTCGCCCGCAACTGAGTGACGACAAATACGCCTGGGTGCTGGAGGACGGCGCCGAACTGGTGGCCAACCTGCGCCGCGAAATCGACCCTTACGAGGTGTACCGCGACGCCAAGCTGGCGTGGAAACTGTCCCGCGCGCAACTCGCGGTGCTGCGTGAACTGTGCGCCTGGCGCGAACAGCAAGCCCGCGCCCGCGACCTGCCGCGTAACCGTATCGTGCGCGAGCACTCGTTGTGGCCGCTGGCCAAATCGCAGCCGGACAACCTCGCCGCCCTGGGCAAGATCGAAGACATGCACCCGCGCACCGTGCGTCAGGATGGCCAGTTCCTGCTGGACCTGATCAAACGTGCCGCCAGCGTGCCCATGGACCAATGGCCGCCGGCCGTGGCTGAGCCGCTGCCGGTGGACGCCGCGGCGCTGATCAAGCAACTGCGCGCCCTGGGCCAGACGTTCGCCGAGCGCCTGGACATGGCGCCGGAGCTGATGCTGCGCAAGAAAACCCTCGAAGCCCTGGTCAAAAGTGGCTACCCCGATGGGCCTTACCAATTGCCAGACTCGCTGCGTGGCTGGCGCCGCGAGTTGATGGGCCAGGCGCTGCTCGACAGCCTGGCCACTGCCGGAGAACAGCCTTGAAACGTATTTGCTCCATCTATCGCAGCCTGAAAAAAGACGGCATGTACCTCTACGTGCTCAAAAGCGATGCCCTGGAGCGCGTGCCGGAGCCCTTGATGGCTGCCTTCGGCAAGCCGCACCACGCATTCGATATGGTGCTCACGCCCGAGCGCAAGCTGTCGCGCGAAGACATCGTGGTGGTCCTGGAAAACCTCGACACCCAGGGCTATCACCTGCAAATGCCGCCGGCCGAGGACGAGTACATCGAGCACTTGCCCGAAGAGCTGCTGCGTCGCAACGACCCGATGTAAGCGACCGGTGCCCTGCCTGGGGCACCTGCTTCAATGAAATCGTATTGGCGGGCGGTGGCCGTAAGGAAGCGGGCGGCCGTCTGCACTGTTTTTGAAAGGTTTGAACCATGCGTGTTCTGATTGCTGAACAGGATCACCCGCTCTACGCCCAACTGCTCAAAGAAGCCGCTCCCGACCTTGAAGTACTGACCAGCGGCGACTCGGCCGAGCTGTCACGCCTGGCCGCCGATTGCCCGGTATGGCTGGGCCAACCGGACCTGCTGGCCACCCTGTTGCGCCAGGGCCACAGCCCGCAGTGGCTGCAATCGACCTGGGCCGGCATCACGCCGCTGTTGGCCGAAGGCTTGCCCCGCGACTACCGCCTGACCCGCGCGGTGGGTATTTACGGCCAGGTCATGGCCGAGTTTGTCCTCACCTACATGCTGGGCCACGAACGTGAAGTGCTGGCGCGGCTGGTCAGCCAGGTCGAGCGCAAGTGGGACAACCGCACCGGCCAAAGCCTGGCGGGGCGCAAGGCGCTGATCGTCGGCACCGGTGACATCGGCCAGAGCGTCGCCGAGTTCCTCGTGCCGTTTGGCGTCAAGCTGTATGGCATCGCCAGTACCGCACGTGAGCAAGCGCCGTTTATCGAAGTGGCCGGGCTCGATCAACTGGGTCGGTTGGTGGGGGAAGTCGACTATGTGATCAATCTGCTGCCCAACACACCCAATACCCATGACCTGTACGACGCGGCGCTGTTCAAGCAGTTCAAGCCCACCGGCCTGTTTATCAACGTCGGGCGCGGCGTGGCAGTGGTGGATGCCGATCTCGTGGAGGCCTTGAAAGAAGGGCACCTGGCCGGCGCGGTGATTGATGTGTGCCGCCAGGAACCTTTGCCTCAGCGTCATCCGTTCTGGACCGCGTGGGGCCTGCTGCTGACCGGTCACAGCTCGGCACCGACCTCGCCGTCGATGATGGTGGAGTTATTTGTGCAAAACGTGCGCGCCTATCAAGCCGGGCATGCCTTGCGCGGCGAAGTGAGCTTCGAACGCGGTTACTGAGGTGGGCGCCCGGCAACCGGGCGCCGATACACATCGCCTCATAGTCAAGTTGGAACTGCCTTGCCCGGTCGTTCCACCCAGTGCCCGCAAGGCGTCTGCACAGGCGCCTTGAAGGACATTCATTTGACTAAGGACAGGCACGCTCATGACCTCTCTCATTGCGCCCCCGCTTTATATGCGCCCTTTGGCGCTTCCCCATTCGCTCACCCCGCTTGACGAAACGCCCAGGTCCGTCGCCAGCGACTCGCCTGCACCCCGCCAGATATCGGCGTTGAAAACGGCGTTGGGCGACCAGTGCAACCGACGGACTCTGGTCGACCGGCTCCAGCACATCGTGCAGACGCTCCCCGCACAGGTACGTGCCGAGGCGTCGTCGTCCTTGCCAGCGGTCAGGGCGCAGATGGAAGCGACGCTGGCCGCGCGCCTTAAAAGCACGCTGATGTACGTGTGCGAAGACTCGTCCTATCCCCCGCAACCGCCTTTACCCGCCAACCGGTTGATCAGCCTGGACGCTTATCTGCGCGGCTGGGGCCTGACGCCGCCCACGACCCTGGAGGCGTTGATCGACCTCAAGGACTCAACCGCCAGGCAGGCGCAGATTCACCCCCTGGGCAATTTCAGCGGCGCGTTGGGTTGGCCACTGGCGATGCCCGGCCAGGACCAGGACAGCCTCGTCAATTTCTTGCACAGCAGCACCCGCCAGGTGCCGGGGCTGCCGCTGCCCGAAGGCGGCACCGGCACCCTGGGCTACCTGCTCAGCGGCAGTTCGGTGTCCGACGCCGACCTCGCGGACCCAATGCTCGCCCTGGAGAAATTGCTCGCTTCGCCCAAGGCCCAGGCGTTGGGCGAAGTGCTTCAGACCCGGCTGGGCGGCGTGCCGACACCCGGCGCGGGCGACGACTATGTGTTGACCGCCCTGCACCTGGGCCTCGATCCCCACGATCAGGCGGCCCCCACGCGCAATCACATTGCCGGGTTCGATCTGGCGAGCAGTCAATACTGGGGGCAACCGGCCTCGGCGGTGATTGACGGGTTGGGCAAGCATTTACTTGAGCAAGGCCGGGTCAGCGCACGCACCGCCAGGCTGGGGGCGTACCTGCTGCTGGCGCGGACGGCACCGCAGTATCTGGTCAAAGACCTCCCGGCCGGTGTGACCTATGGCAGCGTGATGTGGGCGCAACTGGCGATGGCGGTGGCCAGGATCGAAGCGCAGACCCCTGGCCGTACGCTCGCCATGGGCTATGCGCAGATCCTGCTGGCCGCCGAGCAGCTCAAGAGCGACCCAGCCCTGGGCCAGGCGATCAACCATGACGCACTCCGGGACTGGGGCGTCGTCAACGGCGTGCTGCGCAGCGCTGCCGAGACGCCCTCGGTGACCGAGATGGAGCGTGTGCGGGCCGCGTACAACCATCAGCTCAGCGCCCTGAAAACCACCACTACCTTGCTGCAAACGCAAATTCCGAGCCGTAGGGCGTTGGCGCTGGCCCAGCTCTCGGCGGCCTTTCCTGATCTGGATCCTCGCCTTTTCGAGGTCAAAAGCATTCAGAAAGCCAGGCTCAAAACGGGACGGCCAGGGCTGCATCCGGGCGCGCGGTCGATGCTGGACATCGTCATGGAGGGCGGCAAGCTGAAGGCCGAGGAACATTGGGTCAGTAACGACAGCCGCCTTCCCATCACTGCATTTTGCAGCCTTTACGAAAGGGGCAAGCTGGGGGTGGCCGACGCGTTCAAGAGCGCCTTCGACGGGGCTATCCGCGCCCAGGAAGAGGGGCACCAGGGCAAGGTCAGGCAGTTGATCGCCACACTGCCGTTGGAAGACCGCAAGAACCTGGAGTTCGGCAAGCTGGAGTTCTTCCATACCAACCAATACAAAATTGCCGGCGATCTGTTCACCCCGCCGGCCCTGCATGTCAGGGGCCATACCCTGGAGATCAAGGCAACGCGCAATGGGCAGGTCAACCTCTACACCCTCGACACGCGCCGGGGCACCATCGAGAAAGAAAACTACCTGTTGCGCCGCCGCACAGCGCCCTATACCGACGACAAGCTGCAGACACGCGAGGCGAACATCCTCGCCCGGACCGTGGTGTTCGAGCCTGCGCCTGGCCTGGCGCAGCGTTTTGTCGAACAAGCGCAGGGCGCGGCGTTGCCCGACAGCTTCAACTCCCCGCGCAGTCAGGCGATTGCCGACCTGTTCGTGAAGTCGCTGGACCTGAAGAACGACGACCTGTTGAAAGAGGCGCGGGGTATCACGTCCTATGACCAGGACAGTGCCCGAAACGAAGCGATCGGCCAGTTTTTCCTGAACCTCATCCCGTTGCGCTCGGCCATCGTCAATTTCAAGAAGGGCAACGTTGGCCAGGGCGTGTTCGACCTCGCGGTGGACGCCGTCGGGCTGCTTACCCTTGGCGCGGGCAAAGCGGCGCACGCCGGCAAAGTGCTCGGCGCAGCACTGTCGACGGCGCGCCACGCGGCCAAGGCGGCGAGGTTTGTCGGGGCCACCCTGGTCGAGGCCTTTAACCCCTTGAGCGGTATGGGCGATCTGCTGGCTGGCGGCGCCAGGTCGGCACTGCGCGGTGCCCGCCATGCGGCGGCCAGGGTAACCCGGCAATTCAACCAACTGCGCGGCGCGGCGGGTCGCTATGACTTACTCAAGGCTGCCAGCAAAACCCATGGCGAGGCGGCAACGGGCACGTTCAAGGTCGCCGGGGAGCAGGTGGAAGGCGGTGCCGTGCTGCACAGCGGCCAATGGTATCCGCTGGATACGCAAACCATGCGCCTCTATGGGCGCCCGATGGACGACTTCACGCCGGGCGCCCGTGCGGTGGATGGCCAATTGACTCACCTTCCGGCCGCCGCGGACGTGGTCGAGCCCGTGTCGGTCAAAGCTGACCTTGGACGTGAGATTGGCGCAGGCGCCGAGGGCACTGTTTATGAAAGTCTTGACGGAAAAAGCGTCTACAAGGACTTCGGACCTACGCGCTGGACGAGCGCCGAAGGCCGCCGGGACATGGAGGTGGTCAACCTCAACAAATACTACGGCGAAGGCTTTGCCGAGCTGCGCGTGGAGGAGGGCCGCAAATACATAAAAATGGGCAAGATCGATGGCGTGGACCTGAGCAAGTTCGAAAAGGGCAGCCTGCCGCCCTCGGTGCGCCCGTTGCTGGACGACGCCCTGGCGCAAATGGAAGCCAAGGACATTTACCACAATGACCTGCAACTGAAGAACTTCATGTACTCGCAGAAAGACAACAAGGTCTACCCGGTCGATATGAACGGCATGCCCGGTGAGTTCATGGTGGAGGGCGTGATCGACGTGTACCAGCGCCACGCCGCGAAATTGCGCAAGGACTTCGCCGCGCTGATTGCCCCGCAGCCTTGACGCCGGACCCTGCCGTCATCCAACGGCAGGGTGCCCACTGGCGGTTTACAGGCTGAAATCGCCTTCCGACACCAGCTCGCTCAGCGGCTTGCGTGGGCTCGGCATTTCACGACCTTGCAGGTACTCCGGCAAGGTCGACTTGTCACCCAGCTTGCCGATCGCCACGGCGGCATGCAGGGCATAGCCTTCCGGTATTTTCAGCTCTTTGCGCGTCAACGCCTGATCGAAACCGGCCATGCCGTGGGTGTACCAGCCGCTGAGGCTGGCTTGCAGCGCCAGGTGGCCCCAGGCGGAACCGGTGTCGAAGGTGTGCCACAGCGCCGGGGTTTCTTCGGTGGCGCCGGGGGCGACGAAGTCGGTTTTCGACGCGATGATCACCAGGGCCGACGCATGTTGCGCCCACCCACGGTTGAATTCATTGAGCAGGCCCAGGAAACGTTCCCAGTCCGGCGTGTCGCGACGCGCGTACAGAAAACGCCAGGGTTGCGAGTTGTATGCCGACGGCGCCCAGCGTGCGGCCTCAAAGAAACTCAGCAGGGTGTCCTGCGGGATGTTCTCGCCGGTAAAGGCACGAGGCGACCAGCGGTCGGTGAATTGCGGGTGGATCGGATAGTCGGCAACACGTGTCATGGGCAGTTCCTGAGCGTCAATGCGGTGCTCAAAACTACTGCGCGCCCGCCAGACTGACAAGTCTTGCAACACCGCAGGTCGCAAGCGCTTGGTTCCAGGCGCCGTGGGTACTAGACTGGCGGCCTTTTAACCTACCGATACTGATGTAGAGCCATGGCCGCCAAAGTCGAACCTTTCTGGATACGCAAAACCCTTGAACAACTCGACCAGGAGGAGTGGGAATCGTTGTGCGACGGCTGTGGCCTGTGCTGCCTGCAAAAGCTTGAGGACGAAGAGGACAACAGCGTCTATTACACGCGAATTGCCTGCAAACTGCTCGACCTCAAAACCTGCCAGTGCACCGATTACCCCAACCGCCGCGCCTCGGTGCCGGACTGCATCCAGCTCACGCCGGGGCAGGCCGACCAGTTCAAATGGCTGCCGCCGACCTGCGGCTACCGCTTGGTCAGTGAGCGCAAGGACTTGCCGTTGTGGCATCACCTGGTCTGCGGCGACCGTGACGCCGTGCACCATGAACGCATTTCCCAGTCCGGGCGCATGCTCAGCGAAGGCAGCGTGCCCGAAGACGACTGGGAGGATTACCTGATCTTCCGCGCGGGCTGAGAGAGGAGTGTGTATGAGGCGGGGAACCCGGCTGGCCGCGGGCCTGGTGCTGATGGCGCTGAGTCTGCCGGCATGGTGCGCGAAGAAAGTCGACCTGGACTATCACGTCAAGCTGTTGCCCCTGAGCGAGCAGGCAGAAGTGCGCGTGAGCCTGTCCCAGGGCGCGGCGGTGCGCAGCCTGGACTTCGACCTGGGCCCCGACGCGAGCTACAGCGACTTCAAGGCCGACGGCCAGTGGAAGGTCAGCGGCCATCGGGGTGTGTGGCAACCCAGTGCCGACAAGGCCAGCCTGACCTACCGCGTGCGCCTGACCCAGATGCGCAGGCCGGGCACGTATGAAGCGCGGATGACCCCGAGTTGGGCATTGTTTCGGGGCGAAGAGCTGGTGCCCGCCGCGCGCCTCGATCAACAGGACGGCGTTGAGCTGGTCTCGCGTTTGGTCTTTGAATTGCCAGCCGGCTGGAAAAGCGTCGAAACCGCCTGGCCGCGCATCGGCAAGCAAAAATTTCGTATCGACAACGTGTCACGCCTGTTCGACCGGCCCACCGGCTGGATGCTCGCCGGCACCCTCGGCAGCCGTCGCGTGCGCCTGGGCGAAACCGAAGTCACTGTGGCCTCGCCCAAAGGCCAGGCCATGCGCCGTATGGATGTACTGACATTGCTGACGTTCGTCTGGCCGCAAGTGGAAGCCGCATTCCCGCGCCATCCGAGCAAGTTGCTGGTGGTGGGAGCCAGCGACCCGATGCGCCGTGGCGCGTTTTCGGCGCGAGATTCGATCTACCTTAACAGCCGCACGCCGCTGGTCAGCGAAAACGGCGGCAGCCCGTTGATTCGTGAAGTGGTGCAGGCGATTGGCCGTTTCAACGACCACGACACCAGTGACTGGATCAGCGAAGGGTTGGGCGAGTACTACGCCATCGAACTGCTGCGTCGCGCCGGCGGCATTACCGATGAGCGCTATCAGACGATTCAGGCGCAGTTGATCAAGGAAGGCAAGGACGTGACCACCCTGCGCGGCGAGCACGTCAGCGGCGCAACCGTGTCGCGGGCGGTGGTGGTGATGCAGGAGCTGGACCGCGAGATCCGCGTGAAAACCCACAACAAGCGCTCGATCGATGATCTGGCGCAGGCGGTGATGCGCGCCGACAGCATCACCACCAAGGCGTTTGTACAGCTCGCCGACAGCATCATCGGCGAGCCGTCGGTGGTGCTCGACAGCAAACTGCTGCGCTGAGCCAAACGCTGGAAAAGCGCCGGGATCAGCTCGGGGTCTTCACGGCTTTTTCGGCGGCCACTTCCGCCTGGGTCTTGAGGTTCTTCAACTCCAGGCCCGCGCGTTCGATCTTGGTGCGCACGCTGTTCATTTCCTGGCGACCCTGTTCCAGCTTGTCTTTAAGTGTGCTGTGACCGGTAAACCCGCGTGCCAGCGCCACACCGCCGATCGCCACCTGAATCAAACCGAAAATCCCGCCCCGGCGCAGGCCTTTGCCCACCATCATCACGCCACCGGCCACCGAGCCGATGCGTTCCCAGCCGTGCACGTTCTGCGTGGGTTGGCTCTGGAACGGGGTGTGTTCGATGACAGGTCGCACGGTTTTGCTGTCGCTCATGATTCAGTCTCCAACAAGGGCAAGTGTAAATAGCTGACTGCCCGCAGGCGCCGGATGTTCCCAAAAAATCAGTACTTGGGGCCCGAGCGGGTGTTATTGCCCTTGGCCAGGCGGTCGTAGAGCACCACGTTGACGGTGGCGGCGAGGTTCATGCACCCGGTGGTGGGGATGTACACCACGTCTTCGCACCAGTCACGAATGTCTTTATCCAGGGAGCCGTCTTCGGGGCCAAAGATATACAGCGCGCGGTCGGGGTGGGTGTATTCGGGCAGCGGGCGGGCGCCTTCGACCAGTTCCACCGCGACCGGAATGCAGCCCAGGGGCAGGATTTTTTTCAGGTCGTCGATGCCGATCAGCGGAATGTCGTGGTGGACTTTCTTGGTATCGGTGATGAAATCCCGCGCGCGCTCGTAACGCACGCCGGTGTAGAACACCGAGGCCACGCCGTAGCAGCCGGCGGCACGCATGACCGAACCGACGTTTTCCGGGGATTTGGGGTTATACAGACCGATGCAGCTGTAGCGTTTATTGCCCACGGAGGTGCCTTCAAAAAAGGCAGCATTATAGCTATAAGCGGCAAGCTGCAAGTTAAAAGCCGAGTGGCTTTTTCTTGCAGCTTTCAACGTGCGGCTTTCAGCTGTCTTTTTTCATCAACCCCGCCAACGCCGCGAACGGGTTGTGCGTGGCCTTGGCAATGGTCGGGCTGCTGGTGGAGCCTTCGCCGAAGTACTGTTGGTCGGTGTAGCGCGAGTGTTCGTTGTCGTGGCAATACAGGCACAGCAATTCCCAGTTGGAACCGTCCTGGGGGTTGTCATCATGGTTGTGGTTGCGGTGGTGTACGGTGAGTTCGCTCAAGCGCTTGCCGGCGAATTCACGGGCGCAGCGGCCGCACACGTGGGGGTACATTTTCAGGGCTTTGTCGCGGTAGCCCATTTCCCGGTCGCGCTGGGCATCGGCGAGGATGCGGTCCAGCTTGGCGGTGTGGGAGGGCGGGTTGGTCGAGCTCATCATGGCTCCTGGCTGTTTGGTGGTTCACGGATAGCGTTGATTCTAGCCGTCGGCGCACGTTTGTAGTATCGCTTCATTCATTTCACAAGGATCCGAAACCTATGCGTTGGTACACATGGACCGCTGCACTGCTCGTCGGCGCCCTGGCGACTCAAGCCCAGGCGTTTTCCACACCCGGGCCCGGGCAGGTGATCGAGGTCACCCTCGAACAATTGCACCCGACCCAGGCGGTGGTGGGTTTTGACCAGATCTACTACAGCCTCGGCCTGTTCGCCGAGAAACCGGCCAAAGCCTTCGATGAGTACTGCGAAACCAATGGCCAGGGCGCTGCCGACAAGGTGCCCAAACACGCTGATCTGCGCCAGCCTTCCAGCTTCACCTGCCAGGACCCGGTGGGCACGCACCCAGAAGACATGAAAACCGTAGTGGTCGGCCCCGGCGGCCAGTTGTACCTGACCGACGGTCATCACAGCTTCACCACCCTGTGGGAAACCCCCGGCGCCGGCCCGCAGTTGAAGATGTGGGTCAAAGTCACCGATGACTTCAGCAACAGCCCGGACCTTGCCACCTTCTGGCAGCGCATGCAGGCTGCCCGCAAGGTCTGGCTCAAGGACAACCGGGGCCAGACCCTGCCGCCCGCGCAACTGCCGGCCCACCTGGGGTTCAAGAACCTGCAGGACGACACCTTGCGCAGCCTGGTGTATTTCACGCGCAAGGCCGCCTATGGCAAGCCGGAGGGAGGGGACATTGCGCCGGAGTTTCTGGAGTTTTACTGGGGTAACTGGCTGCGCACCCAGATCGACCTTGGGGCGTACAACCTCAACAAGAAAAGTGGCTACAAGGCTGCGATTGAAGCGGTCGCCAGGCACATGGTCAGCCTGGCGCCGGGCGCACCGGTGGGCGACAGTGGTTTCAGCGCCCATCAACTGGGCGGCATGACCCAACTGGACCACAGTGAGCTGGAAAAGACCTTCGACAAAAAAGTGCCGTACGTGATCGACTACCGCAAATCCCGCAACTGACGCGATCTGATCCGGGGCCTGGAGGCGGGGGCTCAGCCCTTGAGCTTCTCCGCAATCCAGATGGTGTGCCGCGTGCCCTTGTTGCCATGGGCAAACACCTGCACCTCTTCGGCCTTGAAACCGGCTTTGCGCAGTTTGTCGCTGAACAGCTTGTCGGCGCTGGCCGACCACACGGCCAGCACGCCCTTGGGTCGCAGGGCCTTGGCGCAGGCGGCCAGGCCACCGGCGGAGTACAGCCAGCTGTTGGCTTTTTGCGTGAGGCCTTCGGGGCCGTTGTCGACGTCGAGCATGATCGCGTCAAATCCCTGGGGCTCGGCCTGCAGCACCTTGGCCACGTCTTCCATGCGGATCACGGTGCGCGGGTCCAGCAGCGGGCGCCCGGCTTTCTCCCCCAGCGGTCCACGGTTCCACTCCACGACGCCCGGCACCAGTTCGGCCACCACGACTTCGGCGGTCTTGCCCAAATGCTTGAGCGCCGAAGCCAGGGTAAAACCCATGCCCAGGCCGCCGATCAGCACCCGTGAACCCGGGCGGCCAGCGACCTTACGGCAGGGGATTTCGGCCAGCGCATCTTCGGAGCCGTGCATGCGCGTATTCATCAACTGGCCGCCGTCACCGCCCTGGATCTTGATGACAAAATCTTCACCGTATTCGAACAGGCACAAGGCACCGCCGTTGTCGGGGATCGGGGTGGTGTCGAGCAGAACGAAACGTTTCATGGAAATCTCATTGGGAAGGGCATTCTTGCGCGGTTGGGAGTAGCCTTACGACATTCCGGTCAGGCCATGGAGCCATCGATGAAGTGCAGCATTCTAACGGTCATTGTGTTGAGCGCGCTCGCCTGCGGTGCAGCGCAGGCTCAGGAGTTGCAAACCGTACCGGTCGCCCCCGCGCCAACCGCCGGCGCGCCGGGCACGCCAACGCCGACGCTGTACCCGCAAGTCACCCCGCCGGCATTGCCCAAGACCAACGGTTCGCCGCCCCTTGCCCCCATCGTGTTGCCCACGCCGCCCAAGGACCAGACGGTGCCCGGCCTGCAGCAGAACGACGGCAAGCCGAAGACGCCTGGCGGTTAAACCTGCTGCGCCAGCAACTGCCCATCGGCCATGCGCAGGCGCTTGGACAAGGCAATCGCAATCGCGCGGATGATCTTGGCCGCCACCCGCGGCGCTTCGTTGAGCAGCTTTTCCAGGGAGTCCTTGCCCAGGTTCAACAGCACGCAATCACTGGCGGCCACGCAACTGGCGGAGCGCCGCTCACCGTCGAGCACCGCCATCTCGCCAAAGGCCCGGCCGCTGCGCAGGGTGGCGATGGTTACGCGCCGGCCGTCGTGACTGGTCTTCTGCACCGCCACCTGGCCGCTGTGGATGATGCACATGAACGTGCCGGCATCGCCTTCAAGGAAGATCGTCTCATCGCGGGCGATGCTGCTGATGTTGAAATAGCCGGCGGCGACGTGAAAGTCTTCCGGCAACAAGGGATCGAACAAGCCGCAGTCCATGAGCATGTCGCGGATTTCGGTGTTCATCAAAGTCGGTAGTGCCATGGCTGCAATCTTGGTCCATCAATCAGTAGGCGGTCCTGTGTTCAGACAAAACCGCCGCACTAAGTTCCTAAATCAAGCCCAGTGCCTTGAACACAAATGCATATTCGAGTGCTACGTCACGTAATCCCTGGTAACGGCCGCTCATTCCGCCGTGGCCGGCGCCCAGTTCGGTCTTGAGCAGCAGCAGGTTGTCGTCGGTCTTGGTGTCCCGCAGCTTGGCCACCCACTTGGCCGCTTCCCAGTACTGCACGCGGCTGTCGTTGTAGCCGGCGATCACCAGCAGGTGCGGGTAAGCCTGGGCCCGAACGTTTTCGTACGGCGCGTAGGCCTTGATGCGTGCATACACCTCAGGGTCTTCGGGGTTGCCCCACTCGTCGTACTCGGTGATGGTCAGCGGCAGCTCCGGATCGAGCATGGTGTTGAGCACGTCGACGAACGGCACTTCGGCAATCGCCGCCTGGAACAGCTCCGGGCGCTGATTGAGCACCGCGCCGATCAACAGGCCACCGGCGCTGCCGCCGCTGATCGCCAGCTGTTTGGAGGTGGTCAGGCCGTTGGCGATCAGGTGTTCGGCGCAGGCGATAAAGTCGCTGAAGGTGTTCTGTTTGTGTTCCTGCTTGCCGTTGCGGTACCAGGCTTCACCCAGCTCGCCGCCGCCGCGCACATGCGCAATGGCGAACGCCACGCCACGTTCGAGCAGGCTCAGGCGCGCATGGGAGAACCAGGGGTCCAGGCTCGAACCGTAGGCACCGTAGCCATACAGGTACAACGGCGTCGGTTTTCCGACGTGGTCGCGCTTGACCACCAGGCTGATCGGCACCTGGGTGCCATCGGCGGACGTCGCCCAGAGGCGCTGACTGACGTAATCGTCAGCGTTGAACACGCCCAGCACCGGGGTTTCCTTGAGCACCTGTTGCGCGCCGCTGGCCAGTTCCAGCTGACGCACCTGGGCCGGGCGGTTCAGGGCTTCGTAGCGCAGGCGGATCCTGTCGCTGACAAACTCCAGGCTGTTTTGCACGTAGAGGCTGTAGGCGGCGTCGGGCAATTCCACGCGGTACGCCGTCCCACCTTCCGGGTGCACTTCGATCACCGGCAGGCCACCGATGCGCAGGCTCAGGGTCATGGCGCCGGTATTGAGGCTCACACCGTCGAGCATCACCTCATCGCTGTGGGGGATCAGGTTTTGCCACTCGTCTTCGGTGGGCACATCGCCAATGTCGGTAGCCACGAACAGTGCATAGTTGATGCCGTCGCGGTTGCTGCGGATAAACCAGGTCCATGCGCCATTCAACTGGCCGTGGTCGACATCGTACTCGTGGTCCTCGACCCGAGGCGCCAGGCAGGTGAAGGCCAGGTGTGGCTGGTCGGCATCCAGGGCCCAGACTTCGCTGGTGGTCTTGCTGCCCAGAGCCAGCAGCAACTGGCGCTCGGAGCTGGAACGGTAGCAGTGCAGGAAGAAACGGCCGTCGGGCTCGTGGAACACTTCCTGCGCCGCAGTGCCATCCAGGCGATAGCGATACAGTTTGTGCGGGCGATGGGTGTCGTCCAGTTCGCCGAAAAACAGGGTCAGGCTGTCATTGGCCCAGGTCATGCTGCCGTCGCAGTCCTGGAACTCCAGTTCGCTGACCTTGCCGCTGGCCAATTCCTTCACGAACAGGGTGTAGATCTCATCGCCGCTGGTGTCCAGGCTGTAGGCCAGGCGCTGGTGATCGGGGCTGATGCTGAACGCTCCGAGGGAGAAAAAGCCGCCGTTGGCCAGTTCGTTCGGGTCCAGCAGCAGCTCTTCGCTGCTCTCGTCGACCTGGTTGCTGTCATCGGCCGGGCGGCGGCAGCGGTAGTGGCGGGCATATTCGTCACCGGCGGTGGTGCGCGTGTAATACAGGTACGGGCCCCATGGCGAGGGCAGCGACAGGTCGGTCTCGAGGATGCGGCCCTTGATCTCTTCGAACAGGGTTTCGCGCAACGCGGCCTGGTCGGCAAGCTGCGCCTCCTGCCAGGCATTTTCGGCCTTGAGGTACTCGAGCACTTCGCTCGTGTCACGCTCCTGCAGCCAGGCGTAAGGGTCTGGGCCAGGGGCCTTGCGGGCGATCGGGGCGTTGGATATAGGCATGGATCACTCTCTGTCTGGCGGACGGTGGCAGGCATTGCAGCCGCGACACGCAAAAGCCGTTATCATAGCCGCCTCTTTGCCAGCCTTGCCATGGACACCATGACCGAGAACGACTATCTGACCGCTTGGGGCCTTTACGCCTTCGCCGCTTTGGGCTGCCTGTTGGTGTGGTGGCGCATGACCCGCTGGATCTGGCGGTGGCTGCGCGAGCCGCTGCAACTGCTGATGGCGGTGCTGCTGTTCAGCCCGACCATCGTTGACCCGGTCAAGACTCAGTTCGCGCCGGCCGTGGCCATCACCGCCATGGACCTGGTGCTCAAGGTCGGCAATAACGCCTGGCGCGCCATTTCCGATTTGTTCATGTACACGATGATCGCCTTTGGCGTGTACCTGGTGATTGTGTTGATCCGCTGGCCCATCGAGCGTGCGGCCAAGGCGCGCCAGGCGCGCAAGGCCGCCGTCGATGCCGCCCTGGCTGCCGAGCCTGAGCAAGACGAAGACGACGAGCCATTTCGTCGCCCGGCGCCCGTCAGCGGCATGCGGGTCGAACCGCGCCTTTAACGTTGCAGCGAGAGCCCTGGCATGTGTGAATTATTGGGCATGAGTGCCAACGTCCCCACCGATATCGTGTTCAGCTTTACCGGGCTGATGCAGCGCGGTGGGCGCACCGGCCCCCACCGCGACGGTTGGGGCATCGCGTTCTACGAAGGCCGTGGCCTGCGTCTGTTCCAGGACCCGGCGGCCAGCAGCGAGTCGGAAGTCGCGCTGCTGGTGCAGCGTTACCCCATCAAAAGTGAAGTGGTGATCGGCCATATCCGCCAGGCCAACGTGGGCAAGGTGAGCCTGGCCAATACTCACCCGTTCGTGCGCGAACTGTGGGGGCGCAACTGGTGTTTTGCGCATAACGGCCAACTGGCGGATTTCACCCCCCGCGCCACCTTCTATCGGCCGGTGGGCGATACCGACAGCGAAGCGGCGTTCTGTGATTTGCTCAACCGCGTGCGTGAAGCGTTTCCCGAGCCGGTGGACATTGAGCGCATGCTGCCAGACCTGATCGCCGCCTGCGCCGAATACCGCAGCAAAGGTGTGTTCAATTGCCTGCTCAGCGACGGCGACTGGCTGTTTTGCTACTGCTCGACCAAACTGGCACAGATCACCCGCCGCGCGCCCTTTGGCCCCGCGCGCTTGAAAGATGTCGACGTGATCGTCGATTTTCAGGCCGAAACCACCCCCAATGACGTGGTGACGGTGATCGCCACCGAGCCATTGACCGACAATGAAAACTGGACCCGCTACGAACCGGGCCAATGGAGCCTGTGGCGACGCGGTGAATGCGTCAGCCAGGGCATTACCGAGTAGGGATATCGACCATGTTGCTCAGCTATCTGCGGTTGGTGCTGTTTGCTATTGGCCTGTTGGTCGGTGTGCAGGTGCCGGGGTTTATCAACGATTACGCCAAGCGCGTCGAAGCCCACTTGATCGAGGCCCAGACCGGCCTGCGTGGGTTTGAATCCACCGCGCAACAGTTCTTCAAGGGCGACTTGCAGGCGCTGGTGGCGCACTACCGCGCCAGCGATGACCCGGTGTTCCAGAGCGATGCCAACAGCCTGGGCGCAATGCTCGATCGGCAAGTGGCCCTGGATAAACAATTCCAGGCCATGCAGGGCCCGTGGTACATCCGCGCCCTGCAGGTGGCGGTGGCTGCCGACCCGGATATCCGCCAGGAAACCTGGAACGGCTACAGCTACCAGATCCTGCTGACCCCCGAGGCCATGGGCTGGGGCCTGGGCGGGGCGATGCTGTTGTCGTTCGGCATCGAATGCCTGTTCCGCCTGATCGACTGGATCGTGTTGGGCGGCAAGCGCATGCGCCAGAGCCGGCCGATCGAAGAGCGTGACCTCAAAGGCCTCTAAGGACCCCCAATGTGGGAGGGGGCAAGCCCCTCCCACAGTTTTAATCGGGTTTCGCCAGGGGAGGCAGCACCATCCGCTCTTCGCCGACTTCCTTGGCGTACCGCGCCACCACCTTCTGGCACAGCCCCACAATCTCCTCCACCAGCTCCACCCCCACGCGCCACGACACCACCACCTGCAAATTCGGCAAGCGCTGCGCCATCGGCAGCATCACCAATTCCCCCCGGGCCAGTTCTTCGCTGACCAGCACCGGTGGCAGGGCGCCAATCCCAAACCCGTCGCGCAGCAATCGCGTGATCGCCGACACCGAATTCACGCAGTTCATCCGTGGCGCGGCGACGCCGTTGGCCTGCATCAGGCTCAGTACATCCTGGTGCGGGTGGGAGTTTTTCGAGTAGGTGATGATGCGTTCCTGGGCCAGTTCAGCGAGGGATGCATAATCGCGGTGGTAGATGGACTGGTTGGCCACGATCCAGGCCATGGGGTGGCTGCCCAGTTCCAGGCTGCGCACGGTTTCGAGGCGCAGCAGGTCGGTTTGCAGGATCAGGTCGAGGAAGCCTTTTTGCAGCTGATCGCTGAGGTTGAGCGCGGTATCGGCGACCAATTCGATTTCAACCAGCGGGAAATGGTCCATCAATTCGGCCACCAATGGGCTGAGCCACGTGTGGATCACCGTGTCCATCGCGCCGATGCGAATACGCCCGACTTTGCTGCTGGTGGTCTCCAGGGACTGCTTCAAATCCTGCATGGTCGCCATCATCTGCTCGGCGTAATCGAGCACCTTCACGCCTTCCGGGGTCAGGCTCACGCCGCGTGAATCACGCAGAAACAGCTTAACCCCCAGTTCGCCCTCCAGCACGGCAATGCGGCTGGAGATCGAGGCCTGGGTGGTGAACAGTTTTTCGGCGGTCAGGCGAAAACTTTTGAGCTTGGCCACCCAGACGAAGGTTTCGAGGAACTTCAAATTCATGGGATCAACTTTTTCTTATGCATGGATCGGTTTTTATTAGTTGGACGCGGCACGCGGCAAACGCCAAAAATCGGACCATTCCACGATAAGCGCCGTTGGGTGGCAGGACAAGTTGCGAGTTCTGCGTAAAAAATCCCACGCTACAAAAACAATGCCTACAGGAGCGAGCGACGTGAGCCGCCTTCTACTCAATTGCGACATCGGCGAAAGCTTTGGCAACTGGACTATGGGTCTGGATGCCGAAGTCATGCCGTTCATCGATTGCGCCAACGTAGCCTGCGGCTTCCATGCCGGTGACCCGAGCATCATGCGCAAGACCGTCAGCCTGGCGCTCAAGCATGGCGTAAAAGTGGGCGCGCACCCTGCGTATCAAGACCTGCAAGGCTTCGGCCGTCGCTCCATGGCCTACACCCCCCAGGAAATCCAGGACCTGCTGCACTACCAGATCGGCGCCCTCGACGGCATCTGCCGGGCTCAGGGCGGGCGGGTCAGCTACGTCAAACCCCACGGTGCGATGTACAACGTCATGATGGCCAACCCCACCCAACTGCGCGCGGTGATCCAGGCCGTGGCCGCTTATGGCGACCTGCCGCTGATGCTGCTGGCCACCCGGGACAACAGCGCGGCCCAGGCCCTGGGCGATGAATATGGCGTGACCTTGTGGTTCGAAGCCTTCGCTGACCGCGCCTACGACAGCAAAGGCCACCTGGTGTCCCGCCAGTTGCCGGGCGCGGTGCATCACGAAGCCGAGACCATTCTGAAGCAGGCCCTGACCCTGTCCCGCGGCGAAGCGCTGACCGCCAGTGACGGCAGCCCGCTGGTACTGCACGCGCATACCTTGTGTGTGCATGGCGATAACGCCAGCTCGGTCGCGGCCGTGCAGCGTATTCGCGAGGCGTTGAAACTCGCATGAAGCCACGTATCGAAGTGGTGGCCATCGATTGCTTGATGGTGCGTCTGTTCGACGTGATCGCCGAAGCCAATATGCCCTGGATGCTCGCCGCCACCCAGCGCCTGCGCAACGGGTTCGGCGCGGCGCTGGTGGACCTGGTGCCGTCGTACACCACCTTGATGGTGCATTACGACCTCACCGCGTTGACCCCGGCCCAGGCGCGGGCGCTGATCGACCAAGCGCTGACCGACCTGCATCCCCAGGCCCAGGGCAGCGGCCAGTGCCACGTGCTGCCGGTGTGGTACGACCTGAGCGTCGGCCCCGAGCTGACCTTGCTCAGCCAGCGCAGCGGCTTGACGGTGGACGATGTGATCCGCCGCCACAGCGCCCACGAATATCAGGTGTTCGCCCTCGGTTTCGCCCCCGGCTTTGCCTTTATGGGGCTGGTGGACGAATGCCTGGCCACACCGCGCCTCAATACCCCGCGCAAACGCGTGGCGGCCGGCAGTGTCGGCATCGCCGAGCGGCAAACCGCCGCATACCCGGTGGTTTCCCCGGGCGGCTGGAACCTCATCGGCCGCACCCCGGCCACACTCTTCGACCGCCAGCGCGACGGTTACAGCTTGATGCAACCTGGCGACACCGTGCGCTTTGAACCCGTCGAGCACGCCGAATTTATCAATCTGGGTGGTGATGACACGCCGTTGGAGGCACAGGCATGAGTCGCTTGATCATCGAGGCCAGCACGCCTTTGTGCCTGTTGCAGGACGCCGGTCGTTTTGGCGTACGCCACCTGGGCGTGACCCAGGGCGGTGCGCTTGATTGGGTGTCGATGTCGTGGGCCAACTGGTTGCTGGGCAACGCATTGGACGCGCCGGTGGTGGAGATCACCCTGGGCGGCTTTACCGTGCAGGCCGAGGCGTATTGCCTGCTGGCGTTGGCCGGTGCCGATCTGGGCGCGTATATCGACGAGCGCGCGATCAGCCCTGGGCGCAGTTTTATCCTGCAAAAGGGCCAGCGGTTGCGCTTTACCCAGCCGTTCAATGGCGCGCGCGCTTACCTGGCCGCACCGGGCGGGTTCGAGGCGCCGGATGTGCTGGGCAGTTGCGCGACGGTGGTGCGCGAGGGGTTGGGCGGGCCGGACGGCTTCGGCAAAGCGTTGGCCGAAGGCGGGCTCCTGGCTTACCTGGGCACAGGCGGGGCGATGAAGGTGTTAAGCCAGCCGACATTGCCTGCCAAGGCGCCCCTTGAGGTGATTGTCGGGGCGCAGATCGGGCAGTTCAGCGGCCAGAGCCTGTTCGATGCGTTCAACACCGACTGGTCCCTGGACAGCCGCGCCGACCGCATGGGCATGCGCCTGCTCGGCACGCCGCTGCAGTACCAGGGGCCGTCGCTGATTTCCGAAGGGATTCCATTGGGCGCGATCCAGGTGCCGCCGGATGGGCAGCCGATTGTGTTGCTCAATGACCGGCAGACCATCGGCGGCTACCCGCGCCTGGGCGCGTTGACGCCATTGGCGCTGGCGCGGCTGGCGCAGTGTCTGCCGGGGGAGACAGTGCGGCTGGCGCCTGTGGTGCAGGAGACGGCGCATCGGCAGCATGTCGAATATTTGCAGCGGCTGAGCACCGCCTGAAATACACCGAGGTGCCAAGGTGGGAAGGGGCTGGCCCCTCCCACAGTGGGTTTTTATTGAATTGGACGCCAGGCTTACTTCGACAGGAAGCGCATCCCTTCCTCAAGCCCGCGCAGGGTCAGCGGATACATCTGATCCTCCACCAGTTCCCGCACGATCGCGGTCGATGCCGTATAGCCCCAGGTGTCCTTCGGGTACGGATTTATCCAGATCAGCTTCTTGTACTTGGCCATGAAGCGCTGCATCCATACGTACCCCGGCTCCTCGTTCCAGTGTTCGACGCTGCCGCCGGCCTGGGTGATTTCATACGGCGCCATCGACGCATCGCCGATAAAGATCACTTTGTAGTCGGCGCCGTATTTGTGCAGCAGGTCCTGGGTGGAGGTGCGTTCGGAAGTGCGGCGCTGGTTGTTCTTCCACACCGATTCGTACACGAAGTTGTGGAAGTAGAAATACTCCAGGTGCTTGAACTCGGTCTTGCAGGCTGAGAACAGCTCTTCGCAGATTTTCACGTGGGCGTCCATCGAACCGCCGATATCGAACAGCAGCAACAGCTTGATGGTGTTGCGCCGCTCCGGGCGCATCTGGATGTTCAATAACCCGGCATCGCGGGCGGTGTGGTCGATGGTGCCGTCGATGTCCAGTTCGTCGGCCGCGCCCTGGCGCGCGAATTTGCGCAGGCGGCGCAGGGCGATCTTGATATTGCGTGTGCCCAATTCAACCTGGTCGTCGAGGTTCTTGTACTCGCGCTGGTCCCAGACTTTTACGGCCTTGCCCTGGCGCTTGCCGGCGTCACCGACGCGAATGCCTTCCGGGTTGTAGCCGCCGGAGCCGAACGGGCTGGTGCCGCCGGTGCCGATCCATTTGTTACCGCCGGCATGGCGTTCTTTCTGTTCTTCCAGGCGTTTCTTGAATTCCTCGATGAGCTTGTCCAGGCCGCCGAGGGATTGGATCTGCGCGCGCTCCTCGTCGGTCAGCGAGCGTTCGAATTCCTTGCGCAGCCAGTCTTCGGGGATCAGCGCCTGCAAGTGGTCGTCGAGCTTTTCCAGGCCATTGAAATAGGCGGCGAACGCGCGGTCGAACTTGTCGAAATGCCGCTCGTCCTTGACCAGGATCGCGCGGGCCAGGTAGTAAAACTCGTCCATGTCGGCGAAGGTCACGCGCTGCTTGAGCGCGTTGATCAGGTCGAGCAGCTCGCGCACCGAGACCGGCACCTTGGCCGCGCGCATCTCATTGAACAGGTTGAGCAGCATCAGCGGTTACCGCGACGGCTCATGAACGCCAGACGCTCCAGCAACTGCACGTCCTGCTCGTTCTTGACCAGAGCACCGGCCAGGGGCGGGATGGCTTTGGTGGGGTCGCGCTCGCGCAGCACCGCTTCGCCGATGTTGTCGGCCATCAGCAGCTTGAGCCAGTCGACCAGCTCGGAGGTGGACGGTTTTTTCTTCAGGCCCGGCACTTTACGCACGTCGAAGAACACGTCCAGTGCTTCGCTGACCAGGTCTTTCTTGATGTCGGGGTAGTGCACATCAACGATTTTCTGCAGGGTGGTGCGGTCGGGAAAGGCGATGTAGTGGAAGAAGCAGCGGCGCAGAAACGCGTCCGGCAGCTCTTTTTCGTTGTTGGAGGTAATGATGATGATCGGGCGTTTCTTGGCCTTGATGGTCTCGTCGATTTCGTAGACGTAGAACTCCATCTTGTCGAGTTCCTGCAACAGGTCGTTGGGGAATTCGATATCGGCCTTGTCGATTTCATCGATCAGCAGGATCACCCGCTCTTCGGACTCGAACGCTTCCCACAGCTTGCCTTTCTTCAGGTAATTGCGCACGTCATGCACTTTGTCCACGCCCAGTTGCGAGTCGCGCAGGCGGCTGACCGCATCGTACTCGTACAGGCCCTGGTGGGCCTTGGTGGTGGACTTGATGTGCCAGGTGATCAGCTTGGCACCGAAGGATTCGGCCAGTTGCTCGGCGAGCATGGTCTTGCCGGTGCCGGGCTCGCCCTTGACCAGCAGTGGTCGCTCCAGGGTAATGGCGGCATTCACGGCCAGTTTCAGGTCGTCGGTTGCAACGTAGGCCTGGGTGCCTTCGAACTTCATCGGTGTTTCCTCGAATTCATCAATGCCCGGACTATACCGCGCGCCCCCGGCGACTGTGAACGCAGACGGGTTATTCAGTCTCTGAATGGGCGGTCAGGCTCAGTCCGCCGACGGCTTGGGTTGTTCATAGCGCGCGTTGAAGGCCTGGATAAAGCCATTGCGCAGGATCGCCAGGAACGCCGAAAACGCGCTGACATCCTGCTGATGCACGCTGCCGCTGAGTTCCACGCGGGTGGCGAACTGGTTTTTACGCTGGTTTTTCAGCACGGTTTCGCTGGTGCCGACCACCGCTTCCCAGATCGAACGGAAGATATTTTTGTCCTGGTTTTCGACGTCCTGTTTCCAGTCGAACACCTCGACGTCGCGCAGCAAGGGCTTGATGTAACCGGTCAACTGGCCTTTCTCGGCCTGGGCTTCGATCACCACATCGCCGGTGCCCGCCTTGAAGTCGAACTTGCCGTAGGCCGAGGCAAAGTCGTTCATGCGCTTGAGCTGCAGGTCTTTGGCGCGCAGGCGGAATTCGAAATTCTCGAAGTTGCTCAGCGGGTCAAACGTTGCGCTGGCTTCCACCGGCGCCTGGCCTTGTAACAGGGCCTTGCCGTCGAACCGCGCGTCGCGCTTGCCTTTGACGTCGACCACATTGGTCAGGTTGTAGAAGCTGGCGTTGACGTCGGTCGCGTCGATCTTCACCACGGGTTTGGAGCTGAAGTTGTGGAAGGCGATCTTGCCCTCTTCGATGCGCACCTCATCGAGGGTGATGGGTGCCAGTTTGCTCAATTGCTCTCGCCAGTCGGTGCCTTTACCGGTCTGGGACGCCTGCTTGTTGGCGCCGCCGTCGACGAAGTTCACCTCGGGCCGGATAAATCGCACTTTGGCCACCACGGCGTGGTCGTACCATAGAGCGTGCCAGCTCACCGCGAGGTCGATCAGCGGTGCGTTGACGAACGGTACGGGCACCTTGCCGTCGACCTTGATGATCTCAAGGCCATTGATCCTGTAAGCGCCACGCCACAGCGCCAGGTCCACGTCGGTCACGTGGCCCCGGTAATCGCCCATCTCGGCGAGCTTGTCGTTGAGGTAGTTACGCACCAGGTAGGGCAGGGCGATGTTCAAGGCAACCAAAACCACCAGCAATCCGGCGATGGTCAAGAGTGGCCAACTGTAGCGACGTTTCATGGGAAGGGTCCTCGGTCCATATAGCTCGGTCCATATAGTGAGGTGGACTGCCGCGACAGGCGCAACGTTCCTTCGACTGGACGCTTTGCGGCACGAGGCATACCCTTGGAATCTTTCTGAAAACCGCCCAATAGGACCCGTCATGAGCCGCATTTTTGCAGACAACGCGCACTCCATCGGTAACACGCCCCTGGTTCAGATCAACCGTATCGCGCCGCGCGGCGTGACCATCCTGGCCAAGATCGAAGGGCGTAACCCTGGGTACTCGGTGAAGTGCCGCATTGGCGCGAACATGATCTGGGACGCGGAAAGCAGCGGCAAACTCAAGCCGGGCATGACCATTGTCGAGCCCACCTCGGGCAACACCGGGATTGGCCTGGCGTTCGTCGCCGCCGCCCGTGGTTACAAGCTGCTGCTGACCATGCCGGCGTCCATGAGTATTGAGCGACGCAAGGTGCTTAAGGCACTTGGCGCTGAGCTGGTGCTGACCGAGCCTGCCAAAGGCATGAAGGGGGCCATCGAGAAAGCCGCTGAAATCGTCGCCGGCGACCCGGCCAGCTACTTTATGCCGGGCCAGTTCGAAAACCCGGCAAACCCTGCGATCCACGAAAAAACCACCGGCCCGGAGATCTGGAACGACACCGACGGAGCCGTGGACGTGCTGGTCGCGGGCGTCGGCACCGGCGGCACCATCACCGGTGTGTCGCGCTACATCAAGAACATCGCCGGCAAGCCGATTCTGTCGGTGGCCGTCGAGCCCGCCACATCGCCGGTGATCACCCAGGCACTGGCCGGTGAAGAGATCAAGCCCAGCCCGCACAAGATCCAGGGCATCGGCGCGGGTTTTGTCCCGAAAAACCTCGATTTGTCGATGGTCGATCGTGTGGAGTTGGTGACTGACGACGAGTCCAAGGCCATGGCCCGGCGCCTGATGCAGGAAGAGGGGATTTTGTGCGGTATTTCCTGCGGCGCGGCGATGGCGGTGGCTGTGCGGCTGGCCGAGAAGCCGGAAATGCAAGGCAAGACCATTGTGGTCGTCCTGCCGGATTCCGGTGAGCGTTACCTGTCGAGCATGCTGTTCAGCGATTTGTTTACCGACCAGGAAAACCAGGCCTGATGGGCATTTGGGGTTGATGTGTGTCAGCCCCGGTACCCTGGGCCTTCTGCATAATGGCCCAACTGTTTATCATGGCCGGCTGCTATGTCTGGTTTCCCCGTGACGGGAAGTGGTTGGCCAGGCGCGTATTTCCAGGAGTTGCTGCATGACCTTTTCGTTGGCCGCCAAGTTGTCGGTGTTGCTGTTGTTTATCGGCAGCACCCTGTATGTACACCTGCGCGGCAAGGCCCGTTTACCGATGTTGCGCCAGTTTGTGAACCACTCGGCGCTGTTCGCCCCCTATAACGCCTTGATGTACCTGTTCTCCGCGGTGCCGTCCAAACCTTACCTGGACCGCAGCAAGTTTCCGGAACTGGATGTGCTCAAGGACAACTGGGAAGTGATCCGCGAAGAAGCCATGCGCCTGTTCGACGAGGGTTACATCCGTGCCGCTGAAAAGAACAACGACGCCGGGTTTGGTTCGTTCTTCAAGAAGGGCTGGAAACGTTTTTACCTCAAGTGGTACGACAAACCGTTGCCGTCGGCCGAGGCGCTGTGCCCCAAAACCGTGGCACTGGTGAGCGGCATTCCCAACGTCAAGGGCGCGATGTTTGCGCTGTTGCCCGGCGGCAGCCACCTCAACCCGCACCGTGACCCGTTTGCCGGCTCGCTGCGCTATCACCTGGGGCTGTCCACGCCCAACTCCGACGCCTGCCGCATTTTCGTCGATGGCCAGGAATACGCCTGGCGCGACGGTGACGACGTGATGTTCGACGAAACCTATGTGCACTGGGTGAAGAACGAAACCGAGCACACCCGCGTGATCCTGTTCTGTGACATTGAACGCCCCTTGAGCAACCCGTTCATGACCCGCGTCAACCGTTGGGTCAGCAAGCAATTGGGTCGCGCCACGGCGCCGCAGAACCTGGACGACGAACGCGTAGGTGGCATCAACCAGGCCTATGCCTGGAGCAAGACCTTCAGCGACAAGTTCAGCGGTGTGGTCAAGCAGTGGAAGCGCAAGCACCCCAAGGCCTACCGCATTGCGCGGCCGGTGTTGGCGGTTGTGGTACTGGTGCTGCTGTGGAAATGGCTGTTCGGCTGATCCGACAGGTACAACAGGGTCAAACGGTGGGAGAGGCAAGCCCTCTCCCACACGTGTTCGCCTGTGTTCTTAAGCGGCGATCAACTGACGCAGCACATAGTGAAGGATGCCGCCGGCTTTGAAGTATTCCACTTCATTGAGCGTGTCGATCCGGCACAGCACCTCCACCTTCTCGCGGCTGCCATCCTCCCGCGTAATCACCAGCGTCAGGTTCATCCGCGGCACGATCTCAACGTCGGTCAGGCCGAGGATGTCGATTTTCTCTTCGCCGGTGAGTTTGAGCGTCTTGCGGTTCTGATCCAGCTTGAACTGCAACGGCAGCACGCCCATGCCCACCAGGTTGGAGCGGTGAATGCGCTCGAAGCTTTCGGCGATCACCGCCTTGACCCCCAGCAGGTTAGTGCCTTTGGCCGCCCAGTCGCGGCTTGAGCCGGTGCCGTACTCTTGCCCGGCGATCACCACCAGCGGCGTGCCCGACGCCTGGTATTTCATGGCCGCATCGTAAATCGCCATCTTCTCGCCCGTGGGGATATACAGCGTGTTGCCGCCTTCCTCGCCGCCGAGCATTTCATTACGGATGCGGATATTGGCGAAGGTGCCGCGCATCATCACTTCGTGGTTGCCCCGGCGTGAGCCGTAAGAGTTGAAGTCGCGCGGTTCTACGCCCTGCTCGCGCAGGTAGTGGCCGGCGGGGCTGTCGGTCTTGATATTGCCGGCAGGAGAGATGTGGTCGGTGGTCACCGAATCCCCGAGCAGCGCCAGGACGCTGGCGGCCTTGACGTCTTCGATCACCGGCAGCGGCCCGCCAATGTCGTCGAAGAACGGCGGGTGCTGGATGTAGGTGGAGTCTTTCTGCCACACATAGGTCGCGGCCTGGGGGACTTCAATGGCCTGCCACTGCTCGTCGCCGGCGAATACCTCGGCGTATTCCTTGTGGAACATGCCGGTGCTGACTTGGGCCACCGCGTCGGCAATCTCCTGGCTGCTCGGCCAGATGTCCTTGAGGTACACCGGTTTGCCGTCCTTGTCGTTACCCAACGGCTCGCTGCTGATATCGATACGCACGGTGCCGGCCAGGGCGTACGCCACCACCAGCGGCGGCGAGGCCAGCCAGTTGGTTTTCACCAAAGGGTGCACGCGGCCTTCGAAGTTACGGTTGCCGGATAGCACCGAGGCCACGGTGAGGTCGGCTTTCTGGATGGCTTTTTCAATCGGCTCAGGCAGCGGGCCGGAGTTGCCGATGCAGGTGGTGCAGCCATAACCCACAAGGTCGAAGCCGAGTGCGTCCAGGTAGTGGGTCAGGCCGGCGGCGTTGTAATAGTCGGTGACCACCTTGGAGCCGGGCGCCAGGGAGCTTTTGACCCAGGGCTTGCGGGTCAGGCCTTTTTCCACGGCTTTTTTGGCCAGCAGCCCGGCCGCCATCATCACGCTGGGGTTGGAGGTGTTGGTGCAGGAGGTGATCGCGGCGATGACCACCGCGCCGTTTTTCAGGCGATAAGTGCTGCCTTCGTACTCGTAATCCGCTTCGCCCACCAAGTCCGCGTTGCCCACCGCCACACCGCCGCCGCCTTCGCTTTCCAGGCGGCCTTCTTCTTTGTTGGTGGGTTTGAATTGCAGGTCGAGGAAGTCGCTGAAGGCTTGGCCGACGTTCGGCAGGGCCACGCGGTCCTGGGGGCGTTTCGGCCCGGCGAGGCTGGCTTCGACGCTGCCCATGTCCAGGGCCAGGCTGTCGCTGAACACCGGCTCCTGGCCGGCGTTGCGCCACAGGCCCTGGGCCTTGGTGTAGGCCTCCACCAGCTTCACGGTTTCGCTCGGGCGGCCGGACAGGCGCAGGTAGTCCAGGGTTACATCATCCACCGGAAAAAAGCCGCAGGTGGCGCCATATTCCGGGGCCATGTTGGCGATGGTGGCGCGGTCCGCCAGGGGCAGATCGGCCAGGCCGTCGCCGTAGAACTCGACGAACTTACCCACCACGCCTTTTTTGCGCAGCATTTGCGTCACGGTCAGCACCAGGTCGGTGGCGGTGATGCCTTCTTTGAGTTTGCCGGTGAGCTTGAAGCCGATCACTTGCGGGATCAGCATCGACACCGGCTGGCCAAGCATCGCCGCTTCCGCTTCGATCCCGCCCACGCCCCAGCCGAGCACGCCCAGGCCATTGATCATGGTGGTGTGGGAGTCGGTGCCCACCAGGGTGTCGGGGAACGCATAGGTGCGGCCGTCTTCGTCTTTGGTCCACACGGTGCGACCCAGGTATTCCAGGTTGACCTGGTGGCAGATGCCGGTGCCCGGCGGTACCACGCTGAAGTTGTCGAAGGCGCTCTGGCCCCAGCGCAGGAAGGCATAGCGTTCGCCGTTGCGCTGCATTTCGATGTCGACGTTTTGCTCGAAGGCGTCGGCATTGCCGAACTTGTCGACCATCACCGAGTGGTCGATCACCAGATCCACCGGCGACAGTGGGTTGATGCGCTGCGGGTCGCCCCCGGCCTTGGCCATGGCGGCGCGCATGGCGGCCAGGTCGACCACGGCGGGCACACCGGTAAAGTCTTGCATCAATACACGGGCAGGGCGGTACTGGATCTCGCGGTCGGACTGGCGCTCTTTGAGCCAGGCGGCAATGGCCTTGAGGTCGGCGCCGGTGACGGTCTTGTTGTCTTCCCAGCGCAGCAGGTTTTCCAGCAGCACCTTGAGCGACATCGGCAGCTTGTCCAGGTCGCCCAGGCTCTTGGCGGCTTCGGGCAGGCTGAAGTAGTGGTAGGTTTTGCTGTCTATTTCCAGGGTCTTAAGGGTTTTCAGGCTATCAAGCGAGGACATGACGCGACTCCTTATGGTCCGCACGGCTACGGACCTGACGGGACGAACAGAGCTTTAAAGCTAGCGCTGTTTTCATTAGCAGGCTAATAACTGGACTCTATGGGCAAGTCCAAGGTTCCGAACTCGGCTATCATGCGCGCGTTTTCATGACAGGCATTGCGATAGCGCAAGGCCGGTTGAGTCACCAGGAGAGTCGATGAACACCCTTTTTATGCACTGCCGCCCGGGTTTTGAAGGCGAAGTCTGTTCCGAGATCGCGGAACACGCCGCGCGCCTGAACGTTTCCGGCTACGCCAAGGCCAAGACCGGCAGCGCCTGCGCCGAATTTGTCTGCACCGAAGAAGACGGCGCCGCGCGCCTGATGCACGGCCAACGCTTTGCCGAGCTGATCTTCCCAAGGCAGTGGGCGCGCGGGGTGTTTATCGACCTGCCGGAAACCGACCGCATCAGCGTGATCCTCGCTCACCTGCGCGAATTCCCGGTCTGCGGCAGCCTGTGGCTGGAAATGGTCGACACCAACGACGGCAAGGAACTGTCGAACTTCTGCAAAAAATTTGAAGTGCACCTGCGCAAAGCCCTGCTCAACGCCGGCAAATTGGTCGACGATGCGAGCAAGCCGCGCCTGCTGCTGACCTTTAAGAGCGGCCGCGAAGTGTTTATGGGCCTGGCCGAGTCGAACAACTCGGCGATGTGGCCGATGGGCATCCCCCGTTTGAAGTTCCCGCGTGAAGCGCCGAGCCGCTCGACCCTGAAGCTGGAAGAGGCCTGGCACCACTTTATCCCCCGCGACCAGTGGGACGAGCGCCTGCACGGCGACATGACCGGCGTCGACCTCGGCGCCGCGCCGGGCGGGTGGACCTGGCAACTGGTCAACCGTGGCATGCTGGTGACCGCCATCGACAACGGCCCTATGGCCGAAAGCCTGATGGACACTGGCCTGGTGCAACACTTGATGGCCGACGGCTTCACGTTCGTGCCCAAGCAACCGGTGGACTGGATGGTGTGTGACATCGTCGAGAAACCGGCGCGCAACGCCGCGTTGCTGGAGACCTGGATCGGCGAGGGCCATTGCCGCGAAGCGGTGGTGAACCTGAAGCTGCCGATGAAGCAGCGTTATGCCGAAGTCAAGCGCCTGCTGGAACGCATTGAAGAGGGCTTCAAGGCACGCGGCATTCGCGTGGAGATCGGCTGCAAGCAGCTGTACCACGACCGCGAGGAAGTGACGTGCCATTTGCGTCGGTTAATCGACGTAAAGAAATCCAAAAGCCGCTGAGTTCAAATGTGGGCGCTGGCTTGCCTGCGATAGCGGTATAACTGTCCAACGCTTGCCCATCGCGGGCAAGTCGCACCGCCGCTCCCAGGAGAGCGCGTTAGTTTTAGGAGTGAAGTATGAGTCTTGACCTGCCCGTCGACGGCACCCTCGACGCCACCGGCCTCAACTGCCCGGAGCCGGTGATGATGCTGCATCAGCACATCCGTGACCTGCCCGCGGGCGGCTTGCTCAAGGTCATCGCGACCGACCCCTCGACCCGCCGCGATATCCCCAAGTTCTGCGTGTTTCTTGACCACGAACTGGTGGACCAGCAGGAACAGGCCGGCACCTTCCTGTACTGGATCCGCAAGAAAGCCGATTAAGCCTGCGCCTTGTCGGCCCGAATGCGCCAGCGTGCACTGCGCGCCAGGCGCACCAGCAACATCCCTGCCGCGCAGCTCAGGCCCACGATCAGCCCCTGCCATAACCCGCTCGGGCCGCTTGGCTCGCCGAGCCAGTCGGTCAGCCCCAGGGCATAGCCCACCGGCAGGCCCACGCCCCAGTAGGCAAACAGGGTCAGCACCATGGTCACCCGCGTGTCCTGGTAGCCGCGCAAGGCGCCGGCGGCGGTGACCTGGATCGAGTCCGAGAACTGGAACAGTGCGGAAAACACGATCAGCGTCGACGCCAGGTGGATCACCACCGGGTCGGGGGTGTAGATCGCCGCGATCTGCTCGCGCAACAACAGCATCAGGCTGCACGACAGGCAGGCGTACGCCAGGGCGGTGCCCATGCCGACGCCGGCGGCGAAGCGCGCTTGCCGGGCCTCGCCACGCCCCAGGGCCTGGCCGACACGCACGGTGACGGCCATGCTCAGCGAATAGGGGATCATGAACACCAGCGAGCTGACGTTCAGCGCGATCTGATGCCCGGATACCACCGTGGCGCCCAGACTGCCCAGCAACAGGGCAATGACCGCAAAGATGCTCGACTCGGCAAAGATCGCGATGCCGATCGGCAGGCCAATCCCCAGCACGCGCTTGATCACCGCCCATTGCGGCCAGTCAAAGCGTTTGAACAGTTCGCTGCTCTGGTAGGCCGGCCCAAAACGCGTCCAGCCGGCCATGCCGAGCATCATCACCCACATCGCAATCGCCGTGGCCCAGCCGCAGCCCACGCCGCCCATGGCCGGCAGGCCCAGGTGGCCGTAGATGAAGATGTAGTTCAGCGGAATATTGAGCGCCAATCCACACAGGCCCATGGCCATGCTGGGCAGCGTACGGCCCAGGCCTTCACTGAAACAGCGAAATACGTAGTACAGCGCAATGGCCGGCATCCCGGCGGCGATGCCGTGCAGGTAGCCCATGGTGGGGGCGATCAGGTCCGGCTCAACCTGCATTGCGTGCAGGATCGGTTCGGCGCAGAGCAGCAGCACGGCGCCGGTGATGCCAACCACCACGGCCAGCCACAAGGACTGACGTACCAGCGGCCCGATGTCAGCGTACTGCCCCGCGCCGTAGCGCTGGGCGACCTTCGGCGTGGTGGCCAGCAGGGTGCCGCTCATCAACAGGTACACCGGGATCCAGATCGAGTTGCCCAGGCCCACTGCCGCCAGGTCCTGCGGGCTGACGCGACCGGCCATCACCGCATCGACAAAGCTCATCAAGGTGGTCGCCAGTTGGCCGATCATGATCGGCAGCGCCAGCGTCATCAGGCCGCCCACTTCCCGGCTGATTCGGGCGGGGCGGGTGAGGGGGGCAGTGGCAGTGTTCACGTACGAATGTCCAATAGAGAGAGGCACAAGGACGGCGGATTCTACGCGTTGACGCAACGGTCAGGAAAAAACCTGTGTTAGCGATTTGTAAGCGACGGCCGCGATCCCTGTACACTGCCGGTCCGCCAAAGGAGCCTGCCATGCTGATTGTTGCCGACGAAAATATCCCGCTGCTCGATGCATTCTTCCAAGGTTTTGGCGAGATTCGCCGGGTGCCCGGCCGTTCGCTCGACCGCGCCACGGTCGAGCAGGCCGACGTGCTGTTGGTGCGCTCGGTGACCAACGTCAACCGTGCGTTGCTGGAAGGCACAAACGTGCGTTTCGTCGGCACCTGCACCATCGGCACCGACCACCTGGACCTGGACTACTTCAAGCAGGCCGGCATCAGTTGGGCCAGCGCCCCGGGTTGCAACGCCCGTGGTGTGGTGGACTACGTGCTGGGCAGCCTGCAGACCCTGGCCGAGATCGAAGGCGCTGACCTGACTCAGCGCACCTACGGCATCGTCGGTGCCGGTGAAGTGGGCGGGCGGTTGGTCAAGGTGCTCAAGGGGCTGGGCTGGAAGGTGCTGGTGTGCGACCCGCCCCGGCAGATCGCCGAAGACGGCGATTACGTGAGCCTGGCGCAGATCATCGAGCAGTGCGATGTGATCAGTTTGCACACGCCGTTGACCAAGTCCGGCAACGGTTCCACCTGGCATTTGTTCGACCGCCAACGCCTGGAACAGCTCAAGCCCGGCACCTGGCTGATCAACGCCAGCCGTGGCCCGGTGGTGGATAACGCCGCGCTACGCGAGGTGCTGCTGGCGCGCGACGACCTGCAGGCGGTGCTGGACGTATGGGAAGGCGAGCCCGAGGTGGATGTCGACCTCGCCGACCTGTGCGTGCTGGCCACGCCGCATATCGCCGGTTACAGCCTGGAAGGCCGCCAGCGTGGCACGGCGCAGATTTATCAGGCGTTCTGTGCGCACCTGGGGCAGCCACCGAGTATTCAGTTAAGTGATCTGCTGCCGCCGCTGTGGTTGGCTGAGGTGCACCTCAATGCCGAAACCGATCCGGTCTGGGCGTTGGCCACCTTGTGTCGCAGCGTGTACGACCCGCGCCGGGATGATGCGGATTTTCGCCGCAGCCTGGTCGGCAGCGTGGACGAGCAGCGTAAGGCCTTTGACCTGCTGCGCAAGCATTACCCCGCGCGTCGCGAGATCGAGGGTTTAAAGGTGCGGATCAATGGTGAGTCTGCCGCGCTGTCGCAGATCGTCGCAGCCCTGGGGGCAGAACTGATCTGACCGGCATAAAAAGCCCGGCCATGGCGGCCGGGACTAAAAAAGCTCTGGCGCTTCAGCCTTGCCGGGCAGGCTTGACCAATTTTTCTTCCAGCTCGCGGCACGCCTGCTGGATCATCTCTTCGGTAATCTGCACCTCGTGGCCTTGGGCGTCGATGACGGAGCAAGGCAAGTGCTGCGGTTGGCGGATTACTTCAATTTTGGCATCGCTGCTGTTTTGCAAGGTCATGGCCTGTCTCCTCATCAGGTTGTGTACCTACTTTAAAACCCCCGCGTGACCGGGCTGTGACAACTCCTTGCCAGGTCACCGGTTCGAACAGCCAGTCCACCAGAAACCGCTGCGAATTTCCAGCCGGCCGTTAGACCGATAGCCTCTAGGGGGCCGTATCGGTGGGCATAATTAACCTGACTCATTGTTATTCGCCGGAGTTCCCCCCATGTAGAGGGACAGATTCCTCTTCGGTGATGCCCGCTATGTTCTCAACCCGTCAACGCCGCGCCATTCGCCTGGCCAGCCGCTTTATCGCGCCCTACCGCTGGCAGGCGCTGGGCGCCTTGTTGGCGCTGATCGTCACCGCCGGCATCACCTTGTCCATGGGCCAGGGCATTCGCCTGCTGGTGGATCAGGGCTTCATGACCCAGTCGCCGCACTTGCTTAATCAGTCCATCGGCCTGTTCATGGTGTTGGTGTTGGGCCTGGCGGTGGGCACCTTTGCGCGCTTCTACCTGGTGTCCTGGATCGGCGAACGGGTGGTGGCAGACATTCGTCGCCAGGTGTTCAACCACCTGATCTACCTGCATCCAGGTTTCTATGAAAACAACCGCAGCTCGGAAATCCAGTCGCGGCTGACCACCGACACCACCTTGCTGCAATCGGTGATCGGCTCGTCGCTGTCGTTGTTCCTGCGCAACGCCTTGATGGTGATCGGCGGGATTGTGCTGTTGTTCGTCACCAACCCCAAACTCACCAGCATCGTGGTGGTGGCCCTGCCGTTGGTGCTGGCGCCGATCCTGATTTTTGGTCGCCGTGTGCGCAGCCTGTCGCGTCTGAGCCAGGACCGGATCGCCGATGTGGGCAGCTACGTGTCCGAGACCCTCGGCCAGATCAAGACCGTGCAGGCCTATAACCACCAGGTGCAGGACGAGCAGCGTTTTGCTGTAACTGTGGAGGAGGCGTTTGCCACCGCGCGTAAACGCATTGCGCAACGTGCCTGGCTGATCACCCTGGTGATCATGCTGGTGCTGGGTGCCGTGGGGGTAATGTTGTGGGTCGGCGGTATGGACGTTATCAGTGGGCGCATTTCCGGCGGGGAACTGGCGGCGTTTGTGTTTTACAGCCTGATCGTCGGCAGTGCCGTCGGCACCCTGAGCGAAGTGCTCGGCGAACTGCAACGCGCTGCCGGTGCGGCAGAACGGATCGGTGAGCTGTTGCAGTCGACCAACGAAATCCAGGCACCCGCCACCGATGCTGTTCGTTTGCCGGCGCGCGTCAGCGGCCGTATAGAGTTGCAGGACCTGCGCTTTTGCTATCCCTCACGCCCGGACAGTTACGCCATCGACGGTTTGAACCTGACCATTAACCCCGGTGAAACCCTGGCGCTGGTGGGGCCGTCGGGCGCGGGCAAATCGACGCTCTTTGACCTGTTACTGCGCTTTTACGACCCCCGGCAGGGGCGCATTCTGCTTGAAGGCCACCCGCTGACCGAGCTCGACCCGATGGACCTGCGCCGCCACTTCGCCCTGGTGTCCCAGAGCCCGGCGCTGTTTTTCGGCAGCGTTGAAGACAACATCCGTTATGGCAACCCGGCCGCCACCCGTGACCAGGTTGAGGCCGCCGCGCGCATTGCCCATGCCCATGACTTCATCCTGCAAATGCCCCAGGGCTACCAGACTCACCTGGGCGACGGCGGGCTCGGCCTCTCCGGCGGCCAACGTCAACGCCTGGCCATCGCCCGCGCGTTGCTGGTGGACGCCCCCATCCTGCTGCTGGACGAAGCCACCAGCGCCCTGGATGCCCAGAGCGAGCATTTGATCCAACAGGCCCTGCCGCAACTGATGCAGGGGCGCACCACCTTGGTCATCGCCCATCGCCTGGCCACAGTAAAACATGCCGATCGCATTGCCGTGATGGACCAGGGCAAGCTGGTGGCGGTGGGCACGCATCAACAGTTGATTGCAAGCAATCCACTGTACGCGCGGTTGGCAGCGTTGCAGTTCAGTGATGGGGCGCAGGACGGCGTTTAACGCCCACTTTCCCCACCATAAAAAATGCCCGCAAAATAATGCGGGCATTTGCACTCAGCTTGAAGCTTCAACCTTGTCGCTTGAAGCGGCTTGTATTACTGATCATCAAAGTAGCGCTCATGCCAATCCACCAACGGCTGTGGCGAGTTGAGCTTCTGCCCGTAGATCACCGAATAAGACAGCACGTTTTGCACGTACTGGCGGGTTTCGTCGAAGGGGATGCTTTCCACCCACACGTCGAAACTCAGATGATCGGCACCGCGCAGCCATTGGCGCACACGGCCGGGCCCGGCGTTATAGGCGGCGGAGGCGAGGACACGGTTGCCGTTGAACTGGCTGTGCACCTGGCTCAGGTACGCGGCACCGAGCTGGATGTTTTTATCCGGGTCCAGCACCTGGGCCGGGGAGGCCAGGGGGATGCTGAATTTGCGCGCTGTCTCTTTGGCGGTGCCGGGCATCAGTTGCATCAGGCCGCTGGCACCGACGCCGGAGCGGGCATCGTCCATAAAGGCGCTTTCCTGGCGGGTGATGGCAAACACCCAACTGGAATGCAGGCCGCGAACTTTGGCTTCACGTACCAGGGTGTCGCGGTGAGCCATGGGAAAGCGGATGTCCAGGTCGTCCCAGTATTGCGCCTGGCTGATGGTACGAATCGCCGGGAAATACCACTTCATGTCGTAGGCCAGCTTGGCCTGGGCCACCATTTCGTCACGATTGAAGTGGCGGCTGACGTGGTACCACTCGCGGCGGCCATCGACCACTTGACCACGGGCGTAGAACTCCAGGGCACGACGCACGCCTGGGGTGTTGCGCACCTTGTTGATCAGCGCCTGGCTCATCAGCAGCGGCTTGTTATTCAACTGATAAGGCGCCTTGGAGCGATCGGCGGCGAGGAACCCATAGAAATCCCGCTCCCGCGACAGGTTCTTATAGAGCACCAGGGCTTGCGGGTTTTTCGGCTCGGCCAGTTCCAGGCTGCGGGCCTGCCAGTAGCGCCAGCGGTTGGTGGTGGCCAGGTCTTGTGGGAGTTTGCGGGTCAACTGGTAGGCATCTTCCCAGCGCGCCAGGCGCAGCAGCAGGCGCAGGCGCCACTCGGAGACGGTGTTGTCGCGCAGTTCCGGGTCGTATTTGGTCATCACCTCAAGGGCGCGTGGGTCGAAGCGTTTGGCCAGGGTCAGCCCGATTTCGCGGGCGATCGACACTTTTTCGTCACGGGAGAAGTGCATGCTGCTGGCATAGCCGTCGAGCATAGCCATGGCCTTGTCCGGGTCCTGGCGTGCCAGGCGACGCAGGCCCAGGCCCACGGCGTCCGACATGGCCTCGGTGGCTGGCTGGAAGCGTGATGGGTCGCTGAGCATGTCGGGTTTTTGCGCCACGTCCACCATCAGGCGGCCTTGGGCGCCGAGGGTCGGCAGGGTCTTCACCAGGCTGTTGGCCAGGGCGTAGTTGCGCGCTTCGGCGGCGAGTTTGGCGCGGTCCCAGATTTTCTGTTCGGTGAGTTGGCCGTCGGCCGCCCACTGGCCGAAGGTGACATCACAGGCGGCGGGTTGGGATTTGCCGGTCATCCACAGTTTTTCGGCGGTCTTGTAGCCTTCGGCTTTCAGGTTGTGAGTGAGTTGGTATTGGCCGTGCAGGCAGTCCAGTTCGACGAAATTGAGCTTGGGGTCGTAGTACTTTTCAAAGGTCTGCCAGTCGCCGCGTTCGGCCAGCCAGCGCAACCAGCGCAGCTTCATCCAGTTGGCCTGGGGCAGGTCGCCGTTTTTGGCAAGGAACTGCTCGATCTCCTGGTTGCTCGCGGTTTTCAGGCGGGCGGTCAGTTCGTCGTAGGCGAGGTAAGGCGTGAGCGGGTAGTCGGCCAGCGCCTGGCTGTATTGCATGTACGGGCCGGTGTCGCCCTTGGCCAGGGCGCGCTTGGCTTCATCGTAATATTGACGTTGGGTGGTGAGGTCCACGGCCTGGGCGGATTGAACGGCGGTGGCGGAAAGAAGCAGACAAGATAAAAAGTTGAAAAGGCGACTGCGCATGAGACGTCCGTGCAGAGAAATCACGACTAGCACCGGCACCGCCGACACTGATTGCTCCTAGCTTAGCCTTTTGCCAGCGGCAGGCGAAAGCTTTGCCGGCCGGTTCATTCAAGTTCGCCAGAAATGTCCTACAGAACGTGTCGGCATCAAAAATGCCGGCCGCATCCGACCCTCAAGTCAGGTAGAATGCGCGCCCAGTTTTTGGAGAAGCGTATGACCCTGCTCAAATTCAGCGATGTGTCCCTTGCTTTCGGCGCTATGCCGTTGTTGGACAAGGTGTCCTGGCAGATCGCCCGTGGTGAGCGGGTGTGCATCATCGGCCGCAACGGCACCGGCAAATCCAGCATGATGAAGCTGGTCAAGGGCGACCAGAAGCCCGATGAAGGCTCCGTGTGGCGCGCGCCGGGCCTCAAGATCGGCGAATTGCCGCAAGAATTGCCGGTGGCCGACGGACGGACAGTGTTCGACGTGGTCGCCGAAGGCCTGGATGGCGTGGGTGAGTTGCTTGCGCAATACCACCACCTGGCGCAGAACTGCGTCACCGACGAAGATCTGGACAAGCTGATGCACGTCCAGCAAGACCTCGAAGCCCGTGACGGCTGGCGCTTGCAGCAACTGGTCGACAGCACCTTGAGCCGCCTGCAACTGCCGGCCGACAAGACCCTTGCCGAGTTGTCCGGTGGCTGGCGCCGTCGCGTACTGCTGGCCCAGGCGCTGGTGTCCGAGCCGGACCTGCTGCTGCTCGACGAACCCACCAACCACCTGGACATCGGCGCAATCGCCTGGCTCGAAGAAGCCCTCAAGGATTTTCAGGGCGCCGTGCTGTTCATCACGCACGACCGTTCTTTCCTGCAGAACCTGGCCACGCGCATCCTTGAACTGGACCGTGGCGGCCTGATCGACTGGAACGGCGACTACGCCAGCTTCCTGGTGCACAAGGAAGCGGCGCTGGCCGCTGAAGAAACCGCCAACGCGCTGTTCGACAAAAAACTGGCCCAGGAAGAAGTCTGGATCCGCCAGGGCATCAAGGCCCGCCGCACCCGTAACGAAGGTCGCGTACGCGCCCTGAAGGCCCTGCGTGTTGAGCGCGGCGAGCGTCGTGAGCGCACCGGCAAGGCCAATATCCAACTGGACACCGCCGACAAGTCCGGCAAGCAAGTGATGGTGCTGGAAAACGTCAGCTTCCATCACCCGGACGGTCCGTTCCTGATCAAGGACTTCTCCATGGTCCTGCAGCGCGGCGACCGTATCGGCCTGCTGGGCGCCAACGGTACCGGCAAGACCACCTTGCTCAAGCTGATGCTCAGCGGTCTGCAACCGACCAGCGGCACCGTGGAAGAAGGCACGCGCATCGACGTGGCCTACTTCGACCAGTTGCGCCACCAGTTGGACCTGGAAAAGACCGTGATCGACAACGTGGCCGAAGGCCGCGACTTTATCGATATCGACGGCCAGAGCCGCCACGTGCTGAGCTACCTGGGCGACTTCCTGTTCAGCCCGCAGCGTGCCCGGACCCCAGTCAAAGCGTTGTCCGGTGGTGAGCGCGCGCGTTTGCTGTTGGCCAAGCTGTTCAGCAAGCCGGCGAACCTGCTGGTACTCGACGAACCGACCAACGACCTCGACGTGGAAACCCTCGAGCTGCTCGAAGAAGTGCTGTTGACCTTCAACGGCACTGTGCTGATGGTCAGCCACGATCGGGCATTCCTCGATAACGTGGTGACCAGCACCCTGGTCTTCGAAGGCGAAGGCAAGGTACGCGAGTACGTCGGTGGTTATCAGGACTGGCTGCGCCAGGGCGGTTCGCCGCGTCTGCTGGGCGTGACCGAGAGCAAGTCCGGCAAAGCCGACTTGAACTCCGCAGTGGTCACCCCGGTAGCCGCTGCTGCGCCGGTGCAGGAAGCTGCACCCGCGGCCAAGAAGAAACTCAGCTACAAGCTGCAGCGCGAGCTGGAAGCCTTGCCGGGTGACATCGACGCCAAGGAACAGCAGATCGCCGCGGTAGAAGCGGAAATGGCTGACGCGGGTTTCTACCAGCGTCCTGCGGCGGAAACCGCCAAGGTCATCGCTTCGCTGGAGGCGCTGAACCAGGAACTGGAGGCGCTGGTTGAGCGTTGGGCCGAGTTGGATGCCTGATTGATCTTCGAGCCATAAAAAAGCCCGGTGCCCTTATACAGGCGCCGGGCTTTTTCATATGTCATGCGGTTCAAATGTGGCAGGGGGGCTTGTACCCCCACACCAGATATCCGTCGGTCTTACGAATTTTTTACCAGCTTCACCGCCAGCACATCACACGGCGCGCCGTGCAGCACGTCATTGGCGGTGGAACCCAGCAACAGCGCAAGGCCGTGACGGCCATGACTGCCGACCACGATCAGGTCGCAACCTTGTTCCTTGGCGAGGTGGTGGATTTCCTGGCGCGGTTGGCCGTAGGTGAGGTGGGAATTTTCCTTGCTTACTTCCGGGTATTTGAGAATCAATCGGTCAAGGCGTTCCTTGGCCTGGTCGAATTGCTGCTGCTGCAACTGGGAAAGGTCCATCGGCACGTCGCCGCCAAAGGCCATGGCCATGGGCTCGACGATGTGCACCAGTGACAGTTTGGCGCCGTTGGCGATTGCGGAGTCCCGCGCGCGCTTGATCACTGGATCGCACTCTTCGGTCAGGTCGACCGCGACCAGAATATGTTCGTAGGACATGGGGCGTTCCTCCAGGGGGACTGCAATAAGTGAAGTATGGCTGCTTTCAAGCGGATGGGGTTGCTTCAGGTCAAATCCGCTCATCTAGAAAATCGGGAGTACACATATGACGGTCTGGATAGTGGTGTCAATCCTTGCGGTGGTTCTAAGCCCCCTGGCATGGCTGCGTCCGTCGCGCCATCAGAGCGGGCGCATGGCCCTGCGCATGGAAGCACGCCGTATCGGCCTGGCCATGCAGCTGGCGCCCCAGGAGTGGCCACACTGGCTCAAGCAGGAACCGCCGAGCCCCTGCGCGCAATACTGCCGACCACGACGCGGCAGCACGCCGTCGATCTGGAGTTACTGGCAGTTGGAGCCGGGCGTGTGGGTCAACCGCTGGCGCGAAGAGTGCTCGGATGAGAAGTTGTTGCAGCATTTTGCGACGCTGCCGGCCAACGTCTACAAAGTCGAGGCCGATACGCAAATGATCGCCCTGTACTGGGGCGAGAAAGGCGAGACGCGTGATTTGCTGGCCATCGATGCGTTGCTCAAAGCCCTGGCTTGAGGGCGTTGGGCTCAATCTCAGGCAATAAAAAGCCCGACATCATCATCGGGCTGGAGTTGGCCAGGCAGGCCGGTAAATGTGTGTTGTGCGCGTCGGATGTTCATCCAGGCGCTTTACGGTTGTCGCAAGCCTAGCGGCATATCCCGATCTGTACAGTCTTTTCCCACAACTTACCCACTATTGATTTCGTGAATAACTGGATATTGATGGCCTGTGGGCCCGCGCTCAGGGTTCCTAAAATGACTGGAAAGTCGTGTTTTTCCTAGCCCTTCGGGCGATTGACAATTGTCCGGAATTGGATGAAGGTGGCGTACCCGAATCAAACGGGCGTATGAATTGAGCGTTTGTCTGTCAGACCGCTCATACAGAATCCCGACTATCGCATTGGCGGGTGTGCCTGGCAGATGGGCATGAGCATTGACGCAACTATCAATGTCCAACCAGAGGCCAGCGTCCAGTGTGTACTGTTCAGCTTCCATATCGTGGAGATCAGTTGATGATTTACGAAGGTAAAGCCATCACGGTTAAGGCTCTTGAAAGTGGCATCGTCGAATTGAAATTCGACCTCAAGGGTGAGTCCGTCAACAAGTTCAACCGTCTAACCCTGAACGAACTGCGTCAGGCCGTAGACACCATCAAAGCAGATGCTTCGGTCAAGGGCGTGATCGTTTCCAGCGGCAAGGACGTGTTTATCGTCGGCGCTGACATCACCGAATTCGTCGACAACTTCAAGCTGCCCGATGCCGAGCTGGTGGCTGGCAACCTCGAAGCCAACAAGATTTTCAGCGATTTCGAAGACCTCAACGTGCCAACCGTTGCCGCGATCAATGGCATCGCGCTGGGTGGTGGTCTGGAAATGTGCCTGGCCGCCGACTTCCGCGTCATGGCCGCCACCGCCAAAATTGGTCTGCCTGAAGTCAAACTGGGCATCTACCCAGGTTTCGGCGGCACCGTGCGCCTGCCGCGCATCATCGGTGCCGACAACGCCATCGAGTGGATTGCCTCCGGCAAGGAAAACAAAGCCGAAGACGCACTGAAAGTCGGTGCCGTCGATGCCGTGGTTGCCCCGGACAAACTGGCCGAAGCTGCACTGAACCTGATCAAGGGCGCCATCAGCGGCGAATTTGGCTACAAGGCCAAGCGTCAGCCGAAGCTGGAAAAACTCAAGCTCAACGCCATCGAACAAATGATGTCGTTCGAAACCGCCAAAGGTTTCGTGGCTGGCCAGGCCGGCCCGAACTACCCGGCGCCGGTTGAAGCGATCAAGACCATCCAGAAGGCCGCGAACTTCGGTCGCGACAAAGCCCTGGAAGTGGAAGCGGCCGGCTTCGTCAAACTGGCGAAAACCTCGGCTGCCCAAAGCTTGATCGGCTTGTTCCTGAACGATCAGGAACTGAAGAAAAAGGCCAAGGCCTACGACGAAATCGCCAAGGACGTGAAACAGGCTGCCGTACTCGGCGCCGGTATCATGGGCGGCGGTATTGCCTACCAGTCGGCGTCCAAAGGCACGCCGATCCTGATGAAAGACATCAACGAGCACGGTATCGAGCAAGGCCTGGCGGAAGCTGCCAAATTGCTGGTGGGCCGCGTTGATAAAGGTCGCATGACCGCTGCGAAAATGGCTGAAGTGCTTAACGGCATTCGTCCTACGCTGTCCTACGGCGATTTCGGCCACGTCGACCTGGTGGTCGAAGCGGTTGTCGAGAATCCGAAGGTCAAGCAGGCGGTACTGGCCGAAGTTGAAGCCCAGGTCAAAGACGACACCATTCTGGCGTCGAACACTTCGACCATTTCCATCTCGCTGTTGGCCAAGGCCCTCAAGCGTCCGGAAAACTTCGTGGGCATGCACTTCTTCAACCCGGTGCACATGATGCCGCTGGTGGAAGTCATCCGTGGCGAGAAGTCCAGCGAGCTGGCCGTTGCCACCACCGTGGCGTACGCCAAAAAAATGGGCAAGAACCCGATCGTGGTCAACGACTGCCCGGGCTTCCTGGTCAACCGCGTACTGTTCCCGTACTTCGGCGGTTTCGCCAAGCTGGTCAGCGCCGGCGTGGACTTTGTGCGCATCGACAAAGTCATGGAAAAATTCGGCTGGCCCATGGGCCCGGCGTACCTGATGGACGTGGTCGGCATCGACACCGGTCACCACGGTCGTGACGTCATGGCTGAAGGCTTCCCGGACCGCATGAAGGACGACCGTCGTTCGGCTGTCGACGCCCTTTACGAAGCCAAGCGCCTGGGCCAGAAGAACGGCAAAGGGTTCTACGCCTACGAGACCGACAAGAAGGGCAAGCAGAAGAAAGTTGCCGACCCATCGGTGCACGAAGTGCTCGCGCCTGTCATCTACGAACAGCGTGAGGTGTCCGACGAGGACATCATCAACTGGATGATGATCGCCCTGTGCCTGGAAACCGTGCGTTGCCTGGAAGACGGTATCGTTGAAACCGCCGCCGAAGCCGATATGGGCCTGGTGTACGGTATTGGTTTCCCTCCATTCCGTGGCGGTGCGCTGCGTTACATCGACTCGATCGGTGTGGCCGAATTCGTTGCCCTGGCTGATCAATACGCTGATTTGGGCCCGCTGTACCACCCGACCGCGAAGCTGCGTGAAATGGCCAGGAATGGCCAAAGCTTCTTCGGTTAAGCGCCCAAACGACTAGAGCGAGAATATTTATGAGCTTGAATCCAAGAGACGTGGTGATTGTCGACTTCGGTCGCACGCCGATGGGCCGCTCCAAGGGCGGCATGCACCGCAACACCCGCGCTGAAGATATGTCGGCGCACCTGATCAGCAAGTTGCTGGAGCGCAACGTCAAGGTCGACCCTAATGAAGTCGAGGACGTGATCTGGGGCTGCGTCAACCAGACCCTGGAGCAGGGCTGGAACATCGCACGCATGGCTTCCCTGATGACCCAGATCCCGCACACTGCGGCTGGGCAGACCGTGAGCCGTTTGTGCGGTTCGTCCATGAGCGCGCTGCACACCGCCGCCCAGGCCATCATGACCGGCAACGGCGATGTGTTCGTGGTCGGCGGCGTGGAGCACATGGGCCACGTCAGCATGATGCACGGTGTCGATCCTAACCCGCACATGTCGCTCTACGCGGCGAAAGCTTCGGGCATGATGGGTTTGACTGCGGAAATGCTCGGCAAGATGCACGGCATCACCCGCGAAGCCCAGGATGCGTTCGGCCTGCGCTCCCACCAGCTCGCCCACAAAGCGACCGTGGAAGGCAAGTTCAAGGATGAGATCATCCCGATGAACGGCTACGACGAGAACGGTTTCCTGAAGTTGTTCGACTATGACGAGACCATTCGTCCGGACACCACCCTGGAAAGCCTCGCGGCGCTCAAGCCGGCATTCAACCCGAAAGGCGGCACCGTGACGGCCGGCACTTCGTCGCAAATCACCGACGGTGCTTCGTGCATGATCGTGATGTCGGCGCAGCGTGCCCAGGACCTGGGTATCCAGCCGCTGGCGGTGATTCGCTCGATGGCGGTGGCGGGTGTGGACCCTGCGATCATGGGCTATGGTCCAGTACCAGCGACACAAAAAGCCTTGAAGCGTGCGGGCCTTTCCATCGCCGATATCGACTTCTTTGAGCTCAACGAAGCTTTCGCCGCACAGGCCCTGCCAGTGCTGAAAGATTTGAAAGTGCTCGACAAGATGAACGAGAAGGTTAACCTGCACGGCGGTGCGATTGCCCTGGGCCACCCATTCGGTTGCTCCGGTGCACGTATCTCCGGCACTTTGCTCAATGTGATGAAGCAAAATGGCGGCAACCTCGGGGTAGCCACCATGTGCATTGGTCTTGGCCAAGGCATTTCCACCGTCTTCGAACGCGTCTAAGCGTTGGGTTGACGGAAGCCGGGGCCCAGTGCCCCGGTTTTTGTTTTTTGGCGGTTTTGTATTTTTTTTTAATAAATTTTGTAAGGGAGGCAGAGCATGAAAGTCGAACCAGGGCTCTACCAACATTATAAGGGGCCGCAGTACCGCGTTTTCAGTGTGGCACGGCACTCCGAGACCGAAGAAGAAGTGGTGTTTTACCAAGCGCTGTATGGCGAATACGGCTTTTGGGTGCGTCCCTTGAGCATGTTCCTGGAGACCGTCGAAGTTGACGGTGAGCACGTCCCGCGCTTTGCTTTGGTCCAGGCCGAAGCCAGTCTTTTTTCAGGGCAATAACGGCAGGCCGCGCAGAATGCTGCGCTTGACCTCACCTTGTTGCCACTATATATAGCGTTGCCGCGACAGGCGCCAACTGCCTTTCACTTCTCGAATTCAGGAATTTTCCGATCCATGGGCAAATCGCTGGTCATTGTGGAATCCCCGGCTAAGGCCAAGACCATCAACAAGTACTTGGGCAACGAGTACGTGGTGAAGTCGAGTATCGGCCATATCCGAGACCTGCCCACCAGCGGTTCGGCTAGCGCCAGCAAGGAGCCTGCCGCCAAGCGCGGCAAGGCGGCTGCGGGCGAAGGTCCGGTACTCACGCCAAAAGAGAAAGCGCGCAAGCAGCTGGTCTCGCGCATGGGTGTGGACCCGGATCATGGCTGGAAGGCCAAGTATGAAATCCTTCCGGGCAAGGAAAAGGTCATCGAAGAGCTGCGCCGGCTCGCCAAAGATGCCGACACCATCTATCTCGCAACGGACTTGGACCGCGAAGGGGAAGCCATTGCCTGGCACCTGCGGGAAGCCATCGGCGGCGATGACAGCCGCTACAAGCGTGTGGTGTTCAACGAAATCACCAAGAAAGCCATCCAGGAAGCCTTCTCCAAGCCGGGCGAGCTGGATATCGACCGTGTCAACGCCCAGCAGGCCCGTCGTTTCCTCGACCGCGTGGTCGGTTACATGGTCTCGCCGTTGCTGTGGGCGAAGATCGCCCGTGGCCTGTCCGCCGGCCGTGTGCAATCGGTAGCGGTCAAGTTGGTGGTGGAGCGTGAGCGTGAGATCCGTGCGTTCAACCCTGAAGAGTATTGGGAAGTCCATGCCGACCTCGGTACCGCCAAGGGCGCCAACGTGCGCTTTGAAGTGGCCCGTGAGAAAGGCGAGGCGTTCAAGCCGCTGAACGAAGCCCAGGCCATGGCCGCGCTGGAAAAGCTCAAGGCGTCCAGCTACAGCATCGTCAAGCGTGAAGACAAACCGACCAGCAGCAAGCCGTCGGCACCGTTTATCACCTCCACCCTGCAGCAGGCCGCGAGCAACCGCCTGGGCTTTGGTGTGAAGAAAACCATGATGATGGCCCAGCGTCTGTACGAAGCCGGCTACATCACTTATATGCGTACCGACTCCACCAACCTGTCGCAAGACGCGGTGGCGATGGCGCGCACTTATATTGAAAGCGAGTTCGGCAAGAAGTATCTGCCGGAAAAGCCAAACGTCTACAGCAGCAAAGAGGGTGCGCAGGAGGCTCACGAAGCGATTCGTCCTTCCGACGCCAACACCACGCCGGCCAAGCTGAGTGGCATGGAGCGCGATGCTGAGCGCCTCTACGAGTTGATCTGGCGCCAGTTCCTGGCCTGCCAGATGCTGCCGGCGCAATACTTGTCCACCACGGTCAGCGTGGGTGCCGGCGATTTCGAGCTGCGTGCCAAGGGCCGTATCCTCAAGTTCGACGGTTACACCCGCGTGATGCCGCAAATCGCCAAGCCAGGCGATGATGATGTGTTGCCGGACATGGCCCAGGGCGATACGTTGAAGCTGATCAAGCTCGACCCGTCCCAGCACTTCACCAAGCCGCCGGCGCGTTATTCGGAAGCCAGCCTGGTCAAGGAGATGGAAAAACGCGGTATCGGTCGTCCTTCGACCTACGCTGCGATCATCTCCACCATCCAGGACCGCGGCTATGTGGCGCTGCACAACCGGCGTTTCTATTCGGAAAAGATGGGCGATATCGTCACTGAACGCCTGTCCGAGAGCTTCTCCAACCTGATGGACTATGGCTTTACCGCCGGGATGGAAGAGAACCTCGATGACGTGGCTCATGGCGAGCGCGACTGGAAAAACGTCCTCGACGAGTTCTACGGCGACTTCAAGAAGAAACTCGAAGTGGCCGAAAGCCCCGAGAGCGGCATGCGTGCCAACCAGCCGGTAATGACCGACATCCCGTGCCTGACGTGCGGCCGCCCGATGCAGATTCGTACCGCATCGACCGGCGTGTTCCTCGGCTGCTCGGGCTACAGCCTGCCGCCGAAAGAGCGCTGCAAGGCCACGGTCAACCTGGTGCCGGGTGATGAGATCGCTGCCGATGACGAGGGTGAATCCGAGTCGCTGGTGCTGCGTGGCAAGCACCGCTGCCCGATCTGCAGCACGGCGATGGACGCCTACCTGCTGGACGAGAAACACAAGTTGCACATCTGCGGTAACAACCCCGATTGCAACGGTTACGAGATTGAAGAGGGCACCTACCGCATCAAGGGCTACGAGGGTCCGAGCCTGGAGTGCGACAAGTGCGGCAGCGAGATGCAGCTCAAGACCGGCCGTTTCGGCAAGTTCTTCGGTTGCACCAACCCAACCTGCAAGAACACCCGCAAATTGCTCAAAAGCGGAGACGCTGCACCGCCGAAGATGGACCCGGTGAAGATGCCTGAGCTCAAGTGCGAGAAGGTCAACGACACCTACATCCTGCGTGACGGTGCTTCGGGGTTGTTCCTGGCCGCCAGCCAGTTCCCGAAAAACCGCGAGACCCGCGCACCGCTGGTGCTGGAGATCGTGCCGCATAAGGATGAGATCGACCCGAAATACCACTTCCTGTGTGAAGCGCCGAAGAAGGACCCGGATGGTCGTCCAGCCGTGATCCGCTACAGCCGCAAAACCAAGGAGCAGTACGTGCAGACCGAAGTGGACGGTAAGCCTACAGGCTGGAAAGCGTTCTACGACGGTGGCAAGTGGAAGGTCGAGGACAAGCGCCAGGGCGCTTGATCGACCAACCGGCGACGTACGAGGGCCGCCCGCATGGGCGGCCTTTTTTTGCGCTTGCAGTGGGCTCGGCTGATCCGTGACACTGTTCAGCCAGCATTACGCCTCATTCGTTGTGGAGATTGCCGCTATGGCCAACGAACTCTATACCCGTACCAATCAGAAAATTTACTTCGCGGGTTTGTCCCTGGAAGCCCTTGGCCGTGCCGAGGAAGGGAAAGAGATGAATGCCATCGCGCTGGTTCAGGCGGGGCGTGAAGCGGCGTTGTTCCACTTGTACGGTGCCTTGCTCGGGCTATGTCATGAAATCGCCGGGTTCTACCGCTTGCCCCAGGCCGGTTCGCCCCGTGCGGAAATGATCATGAACCGTGACGTGCTTGAGTCCATGGCCATTCCCGAACTGGCCGAGCTGGTTGAAATGGCCCAAAGCCCCGACAGCTGGGTGGCGCGTTTGCTCAAAGCGCATGCCGATATGTTCCAGCCGCCTCGTGTTCCCCATGTGCCCAAGGGGGACGTGACTCAGCCGCTGATCGTGGCGGTCGCGTTGGAGGAGGAAGAGCCTGAGCCCTTGAGCCGGGAAGAACTGGAGGGCTGGCGTCAGGAGCTGAAAAAGATGGCCTTACGCTTTCGTGAAGGCCTGAACGAGTGCTAAAGCCAGCCTGAACGCAGAAAGAACCGTTCATCAAGCTGTAAAGAAACCTCTTCAGATCCTCAGCGAGGTCGGGGGGATGACTGATATAATCCCGGCCTTTCGTGGAGAACAGACTTTTATGCCAACGTCCTTTCTGGAAATTGTTGAGTTGCCTGACGGCCGAATCGAGCTGCGCCGGGCGGAGGACGAGGGTTCTCTGGTGATTTTGGATTTTTCCGAGGATGCCAAGGTGTTCTTGCAAGGTCAGCACGTGGAAGTGGCTAAAGCCATGTTGAGCGTGGGCGTGCAGATGGCCGGCCGCCTGGCCGAAGGCGAGCCCGAGAAAGAAGACGGGCCGCGGGTTCTTCACTGAAGGGCTTTGATGGAATATGCCCTGGTGAGCGGATCTGAGTGCTTAGCCCGCTCACCACAAAAACAAGCCCGCTCAGTCGTAGGCGACTAGCCTCTTCAGCCTTTCACCCCAACCGAATATTCAAGCTCTGCGCATCGCCGGTGCGCGCGGCACTGATCAGTTGCTGCTTGGCCGTTGCATTCAGCGGGTTCAACCAGCTCACCACCGTATGGCTACGGCCCAGTCGAAGTGCTTCACACGTCAACTGCTGAGCGCTTTGTGCGCCGCGTGGTTGCAGCAGCAGGATACGCTCACGGTTGAGGCCCGCGTCCCGTAGCCAGGCCTGGGTCAGGCTGGCGGGCGGGGCGATGAGCGTCAGCCAGCGCGCGTCCTGATCCTCGCTCAACTCGCGCAGGATCGGTGCCAGCAGGCTCAGGCAGCTTCCGGCAGCACCGCGCAACGACAGCTCACTGAACGCCTCAGGTTCGGCGCTCCAGGGCGCCTCGACCGTTTCCTTGAGGATGGGCGCAAGGGGTTGGGCCATAAAGGCCTCGAACAGCGACAGTTGTGTGTGTTGTGGGGTGTGTACGAGCTGCATGATGCCTCCTTTAGCGGCGAATGACGCCGACGCTCAGGCCTTCGATCACCAGGTCCTGGTCTTTCAGGTTCACTTCAATCGGGGCGAACTCAGGGTTTTCGGCCAGGAGCCAGACCTTGCTGCCTTCGCGCTTGAAACGCTTTACGGTGACTTCATCGCCGATCCGCGCGACGACGATCTGGCCATTTCGGGCTTCGCGGGTGGTGTGTACGGCCAGCAGGTCGCCGTCAAAGATGCCCACGTCCTTCATGCTCATGCCGTGTACCCGCAGCAGGTAGTCGGCGCGCGGGTGGAAGAACGTCGGGTTGATGTTGCAGGACTCCTCGACGTGCTGCTGTGCCAGGATCGGCGCACCGGCGGCGACGCGACCGATGATCGGCAGTGTCGATTCGTCGGCCTTGGCTTCAAAGCCAGGGATGCGAATACCCCGCGAAGCACCGGGAGTCATCTCGATCGCGCCTTTGCGAGCGAGGGCCTTGAGGTGTTCTTCGGCGGCGTTGGGGGACTTGAACCCCAGTTCCAGCGCAATTTCGGCTCGTGTCGGCGGGTAGCCGTTATCATCGAGGCAGCGCTTGATAAAAGCCAGAATCTCAGCTTGGCGTGGCGTCAGTTTTAGCATGTTGATCGCTCTGTCTTTTTATACAGTGACTGGGATTATATACAGTGAACTGCGCTTGGCAATCATCCTTTTTGACGACGCCGCTGGACGGTCATCCGTGATCGGTCCTACAGGGTAGAGATAGCGCTGCCTACACAGGGTGAAGGATGTGATTAAATAGCGCTCAAATACATGACTGCCCGGCCGGAAAGCGAACCCACAGGCTTGACAAGACACACTCTGAAACGTATGTTTCAAACGAGTGTTTGTCAGGCGGAGTACCCATGGCCCAGTCGGAAACCGTTGAGCGCATTCTCGATGCTGCCGAGCAATTGTTCGCGGAAAAAGGATTCGCTGAAACTTCATTGCGGCTGATCACCAGCAAGGCCGGGGTCAATCTCGCCGCAGTGAACTACCATTTCGGCTCGAAAAAGGCCTTGATCCAGGCGGTGTTCTCGCGCTTCCTGGGTCCGTTCTGCGCCAGCCTCGACCGCGAGCTGGAACGTCGCCAGGCCAAGGCCGACCACAAGCCGACGCTGGAAGAACTCCTGGAAATCCTCGTCGAACAAGCCTTGGTGGTCCAGCCGCGCAGCGGCAACGACTTGTCGATCTTCATGCGCCTGCTGGGCCTGGCGTTCAGTCAGAGCCAGGGTCACCTGCGTCGTTACCTGGAAGACATGTACGGCAAGGTGTTCCGTCGCTATATGCTGCTGGTCAACGAGGCCGCGCCGCGTATTCCTCCGATCGAACTGTTTTGGCGCGTGCACTTTATGCTCGGCGCGGCGGCGTTCAGCATGTCCGGGATCAAGGCGCTGCGCGCGATTGCCGAGACCGATTTCGGCGTCAACACCTCCATTGAGCAGGTGATGCGCCTGATGGTGCCGTTCCTCGCCGCCGGCATGCGTGCCGAAACCGGTGTGACCGACCCGACCATGGCGGCTGCCCAGTTGCGCCCACGCAGCAAAACCACTCCGGTGCCGGCCAAGGTTTGATCGCCTGGGTGTGCGCGGCCGTTTGCATCCGCTAAGCTAGCCGCCATGCCGATTTCAGCTATTTATTCGCAACCCGTTGTACCTGCCTTGCGCTCCACGCCAGGTGAGGGCAACGGGTTGTGTGCGTTATTTAAGGAAGGTTTATGACTGCTGCCCTGCAAGGTTCTTTGATGGTCGACGTTGCCGGTACCTGGCTGACGGCCGAGGATCGTCACTTGTTGCGCCAGCCTGAAGTGGGCGGCCTGATCATTTTTGCGCGCAATATCGAGCATCCACGCCAGGTGCGCGAGTTGAGCGCCGCGATTCGTGCGGTGCGCCCGGACCTGCTGCTGGCCGTCGATCAGGAAGGCGGTCGTGTGCAGCGCCTGCGCCAGGGCTTCGTGCGCTTGCCGGCCATGCGCGCGCTGGCGGATAACCCTAACGCTGAATACCTGGCCAAGCAGTGCGGTTGGGTTATGGCCACCGAAGTGCTGGCGGTGGGCCTGGACCTGAGCTTCGCGCCTGTGCTGGACCTGGATTACCAGCGCAGCGCCGTGGTCGGCACCCGCTCCTTCGAAGGCGATCCCGAGCGCGCCGCCGTGCTGGCCGGTGCCTTTATCCGTGGGATGAACAGTGCCGGTATGGCCGCCACCGGCAAACACTTTCCCGGCCACGGTTGGGCCGAGGCCGATTCCCACGTCGCGATTCCCAATGACGAGCGCAGCCTGGAGCAGATTCGCGCCAATGATCTGGTGCCGTTCGCACGCCTGAGCCGGCAACTGGCGGCGGTGATGCCGGCACATGTGATCTATCCGCAGGTCGACGCCCAGCCCGCCGGCTTTTCGCGGCGCTGGTTGCAGGACATCCTGCGCGGCGAGCTGCAATTTGACGGGGTGATTTTCAGTGACGACCTGTCCATGGCCGGCGCCCATGTGGTCGGGGATGCGGCCAGCCGTATCGAGGCGGCGCTGACTGCCGGGTGTGACATGGGCCTGGTGTGCAACGACCGTGCGGCCGCCGAGCTGGCGTTGAGTGCGGCGCAGCGCATGAAGGTCAAGCCGTCGGCACGGATTGCGCGTATGCGCGGCCAGGGGCTTGCTTCCACGGACTACAAGCAGGACCCGCGCTGGCTGACGGCGCTAACTGCATTGCGCGAGGCTCAGTTGATCGGCTGAACACCTTGGCGCTGCCAGCGCAGGCTAGCCAGCGCCCACACGTGAATGTCTTCACGACTCAACAGGTAGGCTTGCTCGCCAAGACGATCTGACGATCAGCGCTTCTCTTGCTTATTGGGCAACGGCGCAAACAACGCCTCGATATCCTCGTTGCCCAATTGCCAATCCCCGGTGGACCGCCCATCCAGCACGCCCGCCGCCAGGTCGGACTTTTCCTTCTGCAGGTGCTGGATTTTTTCCTCCACCGTGCCCCTGGCAATCATCTTGTAGACGAACACCGGTTTCTCTTGCCCGATGCGATACGCACGGTCGGTGGCCTGGTTTTCCGTGGCCGGGTTCCACCATGGGTCGTAGTGGATCACGGTGTCGGCTTCGGTCAGGTTCAGGCCTACGCCACCGGCCTTCAGGCTGATCAGAAAAATCTGCAACTTGCCGCTCTGGAATGCTTTCACCGGTGTGCGCCGATCCCGGGTCTGGCCGGTGAGCAGTGCGTAGGCGATGCCGCGCTTGTTCAATTCGACTTCGATCAGGCTGAGCATCGAGGTGAACTGGGAAAACAGCAGGATTCGACGTCCCTCGGCAAACAACTCCTCAAGCATTTCCAGCAAGCTGTCGAGTTTGCCCGAGCTGCTGCCACGGGCGGGCAGGGTGGCGTCATTGACCAGGCGCAAATCGCAGCACACCTGGCGCAGCTTGAGCAGCGCTTCAAGAATGATGATCTGGCTGCGCGCCACGCCTTTGCGGGTAATCTCGTCGCGGACCTTTTTATCCATAGCCAGGCGTATGGTTTCGTACACGTCGCGCTGCGCTTCGTTGAGCTCGACCCAGTGGATAATCTCGGTCTTGGGTGGCAGTTCGGTCGCCACCTGTTCTTTGGTGCGGCGTAGCAGGAACGGTTTGATCCGACCGTTGAGGTGCTGCAATCGCACGTCACTGGCGCGTTTTTCGATGGGCACGCGGTAATCACGGTTGAAGCTTTTGACGTCGCCCAGCCAGCCTGGCAGCAGGAAGTGGAACAGCGACCACAGCTCGCCCAGGTGGTTTTCCAGCGGCGTGCCGCTCAGGCACAGGCGCTGCCGCGCATTCAGCTCGCGCGCCGCCTGGGCCGCCTTACTGGAAGGGTTCTTGATGTACTGGGCTTCATCGAGGATCAGCACGTGCAGGGGTTGGGCGGCGAGCAGCTCGATGTCCTTGGGCAGCAGGGCATAGGTGGTCAACAGCAGGTCGTAATCCTGCAGGTTGGCGAAATGTTTCTTTCGCCCCGCGCCGTACAGCGCCAGCACCTTGAGCTGCGGGGTGAAGTGCGCCGCTTCATCGAGCCAGTTGGGGATCAAGCTGGTGGGCATCACCACCATGCAGGGCCGATCCAGGCGCCCGGCGATTTTTTCGCTGAGAATATGCGCCAAGGTCTGTAGGGTTTTGCCCAGGCCCATGTCATCCGCAAGAATGCCGCCAACGTCCAGTTGGCGCAGCGACTGCATCCAGCTCAAGCCTTCCAGCTGATAGGGGCGCAAGGTCGCGTTCAAGCCTGCCGGAGCAACGCAGGTGAAGTCCTTTATGTCTCGCAGGCGTTGGGCGAAATGGCGGATCTTCTCGCCGCCTTCCCATTGCAGGGGCAGGTCTTCCAGTGGGTTGAGCCGGATCGCATCGGCTTTGGCCAGGCGCAGGGTGGTGGTGCCGGCTTCCTGCAGGTAAAACTCGCCTAAAGTTGCCAGCACCGGTTTCAGCCGACCGTAGGGCAATGCGACCTGCAGTGGGCCGTGGCCATTGGGCAGGCCTGGAATGTTCACCAGGATCAGTTCGTCGTCGCGACGACGTGCGAGTTTTTCCGGGTTGAGGATCTCGACGTGGGAGCGCATCAGGTTCAACAGGATCGGTAACAGGCTCAGGCGCTCGCCGTTGACGATGATGCCCAACTCCAGATCAAACCAGTCACGCTCAGGCGCCTCATCGACGCTGGCGTACCAGTCATCCACCGCGCTCAGGTCGAAACCGAAATCCTCATCGATCTGCAGTTCCCAGCCCTCGGCGCGCAACGTCGGGGCGGCGTTGAGGGTGAAGTTCAGCCAGGCGCTGTCATTGACCATCTCAAACAGTTCGCCGGCGCTTTCCGGCAGCGCTTTGCTCTGGCGCGTGGCGATCTTGAAACCCAGCAGGCGCAGGTGCTCGCGATAGGGTTGCTCGCGTTCAGGATGACGCTTGATGCGCAGGCTTTGGGTTTCCTGGCGCACGATAATGTCGGCGTTCTTCTGCCCGCTGACATAGTTGCCCAAATAGTTGAACGACAGCGCCGCGCGGTGCTGGACGTAGCGCTGCATCTTGCCGTTGCGCGGTTCGAACGCACTGAATTCGACACTGGCCAGCCACAGGCGTGGGATCGGCCGTACGTCCTCCATCACCACTTGCGGCAGCACCACGCGGTTATCCAGCACGCTCTGGAGCTTTTCCAGCAGCTCTGCATCCTGGGCGGCGGCCGGGTAGGCCAGGGTTTCCTGGACCTTGAGCAGCACCGCCGCGATGTGTTTGCAGTTGGTGCGCACCGGGCAGGTGCAGCGGCTGTCGACCAGAATCAGCGTGCCCTTGGCCGATTCACGCAGTGAGATGGTCTGTCGGTAAACGTTGCCGCCCGAGCCCTCGCAACTGGCGATGATGGTGCTGTCGCCGGATTCGACGATGCGCACGCGATTCTCCAGGGCATAACGTCGCCCACGCTCCAGGCTTTGCTCTTTGAAGCGATTGGCCCACGAAGGGGCCAGGGGCTTGGTCAGCGACGACGTCAGGGGCATGGCACTGAATCAGTCCTGGAGGTCGGGCGGTGGTGCGCTGGGTGGCTTGGCGGTCAGCGAGGTGATCTTGATCAGCAACGCCAGGTGGCCGCCGTCCAGGTAGTTGAGCTGGTTGTTCTTGGTGCGCACGTCGGTCTGGTTCAGGTGTTCGCTGGCGATCACGCTGCCGTTGCTGCCGAACCGGTTGATCCAGAACTGCGCGTCGATATCGGTGAAACGCCCCAGTTGCAGGTTCAGCGTGCCCTGGATAGGGAATTGGCCGAACTGCTCCTGGCCATCAGTGATCGCGATCTTGACCGGCTGCTCGCCAAGGTTCTGCTCCCAGGCTTTGTGCGCCAGCACGGTGTAGCTGTTATCGGCGTTGAGTTTGTCGACGATGTTGTTCAAGCGAGGCGGGCTCATTTTGTCGCCCAGGCGTACGGCGCCGGCATCCCAGTCTTCCGGCGCGGCGCGGCTATTGATCACCGGCTCCGCATTCTGGCGGACCAGGATCATTTCTACCTGGTACGGGCTGTCGGCGAATGCCGAGGGTGCCACGACCACCAACAACAGGCTCAGCATGCGGAACAGGCGCATTGAGGCGTCCTTCAAACAGATTTCGGGATGAGGCGCTCGAACAGCGCCTCCAAGGTATTAAAACGTTCTTCGGCACGCTCCATCGGCACCATGAACTTGAACAGCGTAGCCCCTTCGAACTTATAGCGGTTGGGCTGGCCCTGGATCAGCTTGATCAGCACCAACGGGTCTACCGGCGTCTGCGCTTCGAACTCGATGCGCCCACCCTGCGGCCCGGCGTCGACCTTCTTGATACCCAGTTGCTCGGCCTGCAATTTAAGCAGGGTGAGGCGCACCAGGTTCTTGGTCGGCTCCGGTAACAGGCCGAAGCGGTCGATCATCTCCACCTGCAAGTCCTTGAGGCCTTCTTCGTCGGTGGCCGAGGCGATGCGCTTGTACAGGATCAGCCGTGCGTGCACATCGGGCAGGTAGTCTTCGGGAATCAGCGCCGGCAGGCGCAGGTTGATCTCCGGACCGCCGCCCAGGGGTTGGTCGAGGTTTGGCTGTTCGCCCTTGCGAATGGCTTTGACCGCGCGCTCGAGCATCTCCATATACAGCGTGAAGCCCACGGCCTGGATCTGCCCGCTCTGGCCGTCGCCCAGCAGTTCGCCGGCGCCACGGATTTCCAGGTCGTTGGTGGCCAGCACAAAACCGGCGCCCAGGTCCTGGGTATTGGCGATGGCCTCCAGGCGCTTTTCCGCATCCGAGGTGATCTGCTGGCGTGGCGGCGTCAGCAAATAGGCATAGGCCTGGTGGTGACTGCGACCCACTCGGCCGCGCAACTGGTGCAACTGGGCCAGGCCGAACTTGTCGGCGCGCTCAATGATGATGGTGTTGGCGCTCGGCACGTCGATGCCGGTCTCGATGATGGTGGAGGCGATCAGCACGTTGAAGCGCTTGTGGTAGAAGTCGCTCATGACCTGTTCGAGTTCGCGCTCGCGCATCTGCCCGTGGCCGATGCCGATGCGTGCTTCCGGCACCAGTTCGGCGAGGTCGGCGGCGCATTTTTCGATGGTCTTTACGTCGTTGTGCAGGTAATACACCTGGCCGCCACGCAGCAACTCACGCAGCAGCGCCTCTTTGACCGTGCTTTTGTTCTGCTCCATGACGAACGTGCGCACCGACAGGCGTCGCGCGGGCGGCGTGGCGATGATCGACAGGTCGCGCATGCCCGACACCGCCATGTTCAGCGTGCGTGGGATGGGTGTCGCCGTGAGCGTCAGAATATCGACTTCGCTGCGCAGGGCCTTGAGCTGTTCCTTCTGGCGCACGCCAAAGCGGTGTTCTTCATCGATGATCACCAGGCCCAGGTTCTTGATCTTCACATCGTCCGACAACAGCTTGTGGGTGCCGATGACGATGTCGATCTTGCCTTCGGCCAAATCCGCGATGGCCGCATTCACTTCCTTGGCGGATTTGAAACGGCTCATCACTTCCACGGTCACCGGCCAGTCGGCAAAGCGGTCGCGGAAGCTGTTGTAGTGCTGCTGGGCGAGCAGGGTGGTGGGCACCAAAATGGCCACTTGGCGTCCGCCGTGCACGGCAATGAACGCCGCCCGCATGGCCACTTCGGTCTTGCCGAAGCCCACGTCGCCGCACACCAGGCGGTCCATCGGCTTGGGCGCGAGCATGTCGGCGCGCACGGCTTCGATGGTGGTTTGCTGATCCGGGGTTTCTTCGAAGGCGAAGCCGGCGCTGAAGGTTGCGTAGTCGGCTTTCGGGTCGGCGAAGGCATACCCTTCGCGGGCAGCGCGGCGCGCATAGATGTCGAGCAACTCGGCGGCGACGTCGCGCACCTGTTCGGCGGCCTTGCGCTTGGCTTTTTGCCAGGTCTCGGAGCCCAGACGATGCAAAGGGGCCAGGGCGTCGTCGCTGCCGGTGTAGCGGGCGATCAGGTGCAGGTTGGCCACTGGCACGTAGAGCTTGGCGCCCTCGGCGTATTCCATGGTGAGGAATTCGGCCGCCTGATTATCGATCTCCAGCGTCTGCAGACCGAGGTAGCGGCCCACACCGTGGTCGATATGCACCACCGGCGCGCCTTCACGCAGTTCGGTGAGGTTCTTGATGACGGCGTCGTTGTTGGCGTCGGCGCGTTTTTCGCGACGACGGCGTTGCATCACGCGTTGGCCGAACAGCGGGCTCTCGGCAATCAGCGCCAGGGACGGGTCATCCAGCAGCAGGCCTTCGTCCAGTGGCGCAATAGTGATGGCCAGACGATGCTTGCTCGCAACGAAGTCCGGCCAGCTGTCGACGGTTTTCGGTCGCAGCTTCAGGCGTTCCAGCAATTCCAGCAGTACTTCACGGCGCCCGGCGGATTCGGCGGTAAACAGCACGCGGCCGGGGAAGTCGCCGAGGAAGTTGGACAGCGCTTCCAGGGGTTGCGTGGCTTTGGCCTGGATTGCCAAGTCCGGGAGGCTCCCGGCGGGGAAGCGTTCACGGCCGCTGCCGGCGTCCACGTCCTGTTGGCTGGCGACCACACGCGGCCAGCTTTTGAGCCGCGCGAAGCAGTCCTCTACCGGCAGGAACAATTCCGCCGGCGGCAATAAAGGACGGGATGGATCGACACGGCGCTCTTCGTAACGGTTACGCACGTCATTCCAGAAGTTCTCTGCCGCCTGCTCGATACCCGGCAACGAGAACACTTGGGTGTCCTGAGGCAGGTAATCGAACAGGGTCGACGTCTCGTCGAAAAACAGTGGCAGGTAGTACTCGATACCGGCGGGGGTAATCCCGCTGCTCAGGTCCTGGAAGATCGGGCAGCGGCGGAAGTCGACGTCGAAGCGCTCACGAAAACGCGCCTTGAAGCGGGTGACCGCGTCTTTTTGCAACGGGAATTCCCGTGCCGGCAGCAGCTTGATCGATTCCACCTTGTCGATGGAGCGCTGGTTTTCCGGGTCGAAGGTGCGCAGCGTCTCGATTTCGTCATCGAACAGGTCGATGCGATACGGCAATTTGCTGCCCATCGGGAACAGGTCGATCAGCGCGCCGCGTACTGCGAACTCACCGTGCTCGTACACCGTGTCGACGCAGCGGTAGCCGCTGGCTTCCAGGCGCGTGCGCATCTGCTCCACATCGAGCTTCTGGCCGATATCCAGCACCAGGCTGCTGCCCAGCAGGAACTTGGTCGGCGCCAGGCGATGCAGGGCCGTGGTGATCGGCACCACCAGCACGCCGTGGGCCAGTTCCGGCAAGCGGTACAAGCTGGCGATGCGCTGGGAAATGATGTCCTGGTGCGGCGAGAACAGGTCGTAGGGCAGGGTTTCCCAGTCGGGAAAATGCAGCACCGGCAAATCGGGGGCGAAGAAGCTCAGCTCCTGCTCCAACCGTTCGGCGCTTTGGCTGTCGGCGGTGAGCAGCAGGGTAAAGCGCTTGGCTGCGCTGGCAGCCTCGGCGATGGCCAGGCTCAGGGCGGCACCGGGCAGGTTGCCCCAGTGCTGTTTACCTGCCGCGGCAGGGAGTAGCGGTAGACGCAGAACGGGCACGGAAGGTTGAGCTCCAAGCGTTGCGACAAAGTCGGTAATTGTAACGGGGCAAGGTGCCGCCTGTCAGTTGCTGACTGTGCCTATTACGGTTTGCAGGAAATGTAGTGGCTAAGACAAACAATGGCGTGGTTTGGCTCAATATGTAGTGCCAAAAAGTGCGAATGTTTTGGAGTGTTACAGACAAGTCGGCCCGTTCGCCCAACTAGTGGCCTTCTGGAACCCGCGTATTTACTGGGCTGCAGCGGGGCGCTATTTTTCAGCAAGGGCTTTTTGTTGTCTGGCGCGCATTGCGACGAGGGCAGTCGGGCGGCATAATGTAGCCCCTTTTTTCAGCCCCTACATGTGGAAGGTTCCCGTGACTCAGAAGCCCGACCAGTGTCTTGGTGAATGGATCGACCGTGAAGCACTCGCAGAAGCGATGATCCCGCTTATCGGTCAGCTGTACCGCAATAATAATGTGGTGAGCTCGATCTATGGCCGCAGCCTGATCAACCAGTCTGTCATCGCGATTCTCAAGGCGCACCGCTTTGCGCGCCATCGCTCCGCCGACGACAGCGAACTCTCCGTCCACGAAACATTCCCGCTGCTCAAGGCCATGAGCGAGCTCAAGCTCGGCGCGGCTTCGGTAGACCTGGGCAAGTTGGCCTATAAGTTCCGCAAGGAAGGCGCCGGCCGTAGCGCCGAGCAGTTCGTGCGTGAAGAGATGGCCGATGTGGTTGGCCAGCAAAGCGCCGCTGCCCGCAAAGGCACCGACGTTGTGCTGTACGGCTTCGGTCGTATCGGCCGCCTGCTGGCGCGCATCCTGATCGAAAAAACCGGTGGTGGCGACGGCCTGCGCCTGCGCGCCATCGTCGTGCGCAAAGGCGCCGAGAATGACCTGACCAAGCGCGCCAGCCTGTTGCGCCGTGACTCGGTACACGGTTCGTTCAATGGCACCATCACCATCGACGAAGAAAACAACACCATCACCGCCAACGGTAACCTGATCCAGGTGATCTACGCGAAAAACCCGACCGAGGTGGATTACACCCAGTACGGCATCAAAGACGCGTTGCTGGTGGATAACACCGGTGTATGGCGTGACGCCGAAGGCCTGGGGCAGCACCTGGCGTGCCCAGGTATCGACCGCGTTGTGCTGACCGCGCCTGGCAAAGGCAAGCTCAAGAACATCGTGCACGGTATCAACCACGGTGAAATCACCGCTGACGACAAGATCGTGTCTGCCGCTTCCTGCACCACCAACGCCATCGTGCCGGTGCTCAAGGCAGTCAATGACAAGTTCGGCATCGTCAACGGCCATGTTGAAACCGTTCACTCGTACACCAACGACCAGAACCTGATCGACAACTTCCACAAGGGCGATCGCCGTGGCCGTAGTGCCGCGTTGAACATGGTGATCACCGAGACCGGTGCCGCCACCGCTGCCGCCAAGGCTTTGCCTGAGCTGGCCGGCAAGCTGACCGGTAACGCGATCCGTGTACCGACGCCGAACGTGTCGATGGCCATCCTCAACCTGAACCTTGAGAAAGCCGCGACCCGTGAAGAGATGAACGAGTACCTGCGCTACATGGCGCTGCACTCCGATCTGCATAAGCAAATCGACTTCGTCAATTCCCAGGAAGTGGTGTCCACCGACTTCGTCGGTTCGCGCCACGCCGGTGTGGTGGACGCCGAAGCGACCATCACCCAGGACAACCGCGTTGTGCTGTACGTGTGGTACGACAACGAGTTCGGCTACAGCTGCCAGGTGGTCCGCGTGATGGAAGACATGGCCGGGGTCAACCCGCCTGCGTTCCCGCGCTAAGCCTGAGTGTTGAATGAAAAAGCCCCGACTGGTTCGGGGCTTTTTCATGGCTGTGGTTTGTGGTGACTATATTCAAATGGGGGAGGGAGCTTGCCCCCCGATAGCGGTAGTTCAGCCGACGCATCAATTGAGCAACTGCCCACGCAAGCTGTCCGACAGCCCCTTGGGCGCCAGCCAGATTCCCATGTAGGCCTTCGCCAGCTCCACATCGGGGCTGCTGAACACCACTTGCCCATTGATCTCCAGGTTCAAGCCGCGTCCCGGGCGAAAATCCAGGGCATAGCGATCACCGCTGCGGATATTGCGAAAGCGTGCATGCAGTTGATCCAGTTCGGGCTTCAACCGGGCGCTGGCTTGCTGGCGCTCCAGTGTAGCCGTGGCGGCCTTGATCACATCCTTGCGGTCGATGTCGCGAAAGTAGTACAGCACCAGGCGCAGGTCCTGTTGTTGTGCCCAGGCCTGCCTGGCGCTTGCCTCTTGAGGGGCGTACAGACCGGCTGCATAAACATCGGTCCACAGATAGTTGAGCACCGCCTGGTTTTTCAGGGCCAGGCTCTCGAAACGCGCCGGGAAATCAGCCTGTTTGAGTCGGTCGGCCTCATTGGCGTGGGCTGTGATCGATAGCATCAGCATTAAACACACAAAGAGTTGTCGCATAATGGCTCGTCCTGAAATCGGTGCTGATTTGCGTCATGTAGTATGGCAGGACTGGCCTACGACGCGACCAAGGGTTAATGTGCGCGGCGTTGAGCCTTATATAGACTGTGCCCCGGTTCACACACTTGAGCCAAATTGTCCTTCATGACCGCTGGCCGCGGCATGATTTAGCCAGGCGTCCAACCGTACGCCTGGCCTGTTCTGAGGAGTACGCATGGCTGTCTACAACTACGACGTGGTGGTACTGGGTTCCGGCCCGGCTGGAGAAGGTGCGGCAATGAACGCCGCCAAAGCGGGGCGCAAGGTGGCGATGGTCGATAGCCGTCGCCAGGTCGGCGGTAACTGCACCCACCTGGGTACCATCCCGTCCAAGGCCCTGCGTCACTCGGTCCGCCAGATCATGCAGTTCAATACCAACCCGATGTTCCGGGCCATTGGTGAGCCGCGCTGGTTCTCGTTCCCGGATGTGCTCAAGAGCGCCGAGAAAGTCATTGCCAAGCAAGTGGCGTCGCGCACCGGTTATTACGCGCGTAACCGCGTCGATCTGTTCTTCGGTACCGGCAGCTTTGCAGACGAGCAAACCATTGAAGTGGTGTGCTCCAACGGCGTGGTCGAGAAGCTGGTGGCCAAGCACATCATCATCGCCACCGGTTCGCGCCCGTATCGTCCGGCGGACATCGATTTCCACCACCCGCGCATCTACGATAGCGATACCATCCTGAGCCTGGGCCACACCCCGCGCAAACTGATCATCTACGGCGCCGGCGTGATCGGCTGTGAATACGCCTCGATCTTCAGCGGCCTGGGGGTGCTGGTGGAGCTGGTGGACAACCGCGACCAGTTGCTGAGCTTCCTCGACTCGGAGATCTCCCAGGCGCTGAGCTACCACTTCAGCAACAACAACATCACCGTGCGCCATAACGAAGAGTACGAGCGGGTCGAAGGCCTGGACAACGGGGTGATCCTGCACCTCAAGTCCGGCAAGAAGATCAAGGCCGACGCCTTGCTGTGGTGCAATGGCCGTACCGGCAACACCGACAAGCTGGGCATGGAAAACATCGGGGTCAAGGTCAACAGCCGTGGCCAGATCGAAGTGGACGAAAACTACCGCACCTGCGTACCGAACATCTACGGCGCCGGTGATGTGATCGGCTGGCCAAGCCTGGCCAGTGCCGCCCACGACCAGGGGCGTTCGGCCGCCGGCAGCATCGTCGACAACGGCAGCTGGCGCTACGTGAACGACGTGCCGACCGGGATCTACACGATTCCCGAGATCAGCTCGATCGGTAAGAACGAACACGAACTGACCAAGGCCAAGGTGCCTTACGAAGTGGGCAAGGCGTTCTTCAAGAGCATGGCGCGCGCGCAGATCGCCGGTGAGCCGCAAGGCATGCTGAAGATCCTGTTCCATCGCGAAACCCTGGAAGTCCTCGGCGTGCATTGCTTCGGCTACCAGGCGTCGGAGATCGTGCACATCGGCCAGGCGATCATGAACCAGCCGGGTGAGCAAAATACCCTCAAGTATTTTGTGAACACCACGTTCAACTACCCGACCATGGCGGAAGCCTATCGGGTAGCGGCCTACGACGGCCTCAACCGGCTTTTTTGAGCGGCTCCGGCCGGTGGCCTGAGCCGGCCGGGGAGACCGATTTCAGTAATTCTCGAGGGTGGCAGTGGCCAAACCGGGAAAGTCTGTAATCAGGCTATCTACGCCGAAGTCGGCGAGCCTGCGCATCAGCGCAGGTTCGTTGACCGTCCACACGGACACGTGCAAGCCCTGACGCTGGGCCTTTTCCAGGCGCTCAGGGGTGCACAACGTCCAGTTCAGCGCCAGGTACTCACAGCCATAGTTCTGCGCGACCTTCAACGGGTCGAGCCAGGCGTATTCGGCGACGAGGCCGCGTGACAGGTCCGGGGTAAGCTCAACGGCCGCTTTCAACACCTCGCGCGAGCTTGAAGTCACGGTGACCTTGTCCATCAGGCCAAACCGTACCGCCATCTCGCGGATTGCCAGCACGGTGGTCGCTGCGCGGGTGCGCGACGCACTTTTGACTTCCAGTTGCCAGTGATCGAAATCGCACTGCTCGAACAGTGCTTCCAGGCGTGGGATCGGGCACGGCTTGACCCAGCCCGGGCCGCCTTTACGGGCGTCCATCTTCATAAGGTCGGCCGCCGAATACTCGACGACTTTGCCGCGTCGGTCGGTGGTGCGTTTGAGGGTCGGGTCATGGATGACCATCAGTTCGCCGTCCATGGACAGGTGCAAATCCAATTCGCAGCGGCGTACACCGTGCTTGAGGCATTCCTGAAAGCTGGTCAGGGTGTTTTCCGGTGCTTCGCCTTTGGCACCGCGGTGGCCATAAATCAGGGTCACAGTTGCTCCTATGCGCCAGGGTGTCCGGCGGGATGAATACAAAATCAGATGTCTTGGGCGTCGCTCTGTTCCCGCGCCAGGCGCCGTTCCTGGGCTTGTTTTTGCAGGATGTAGCGCGCCAGCAACTGGCGCTGGGCATCGGTCATGGCTTCGAACTCGGTGCCGATCTCAAACCCGCTGCCCTTGGGGTCGCAATGGGTCACCCGTGCGCGCAGTAACAGGCCGAGCGCCTGGGGCATCAATACCAGTTTGACGGCCAGGTGCGCGCCGGTGGCCAGTGGGGCGGGGTGTTGGAAGTCGATACCGCCCTCGGAAATGATCACTGGCTGCGGGGCGCCGACTTCGTCCAGCAGGCCCCGGGCCATGATCTGGCTGAGCAAATCCAGGCGTTTGTTCTGTACGCGCAGGAACGCCGCAAGGGTGCGATCCTTCTCGCTGAGCTGGCGCAGCAGGTGCTGGGCTTCGAATTCGCTGAGGTGCAGTTCGCTGAGCAGGTTGAACAGCGGCGAATCATCCAGCAACACTTCTTTGCTCGCTGCTTCGGGGACAGACAGGCTTTTGATTTGGAGTGCGATCATGTCGTCGATACGGTAGTATTCGCGGCGCTCTTCTTCATCTAATGTCGACATGGCGAACCCCAGGTAACGGTAATGGTCTGAGTGTAAAGCTGCTTACCAGACCCCGCCACCGGGACGTCTTCTTTTCCTCCGAACAAGCCCCGACATGTTCAGACCTCTCTTCGTATTTATCGGCACGCGTTATACCCGTGCAAAGCGTCGCAATCATTTTGTGTCGTTCATTTCCTTGACCTCGATGATCGGGCTCGCCTTGGGCGTGGTCGTGATGATTGTGGTGCTCTCGGTGATGAACGGCTTCGATCATGAGATGCGCACCCGCGTGCTGGGCATGGTGCCCCACGCGACCATCGAGGGCGATGCGCCGATCAGTGACTGGCAAAGCCTGGCCGACAAGGTCAGGCAGAACCCCAAGGTGCTGGCCGTTGCGCCGTTTACCCAGATGCAGGGGCTGCTGACCCACGACGGCAAGGTGCAGAAAATCCTGCTCAATGCCATCGACCCGCCCCAGGAACGCAAGGTGTCGATCATCGACAAGTTCATGCTGCAGGGCAAACTCGACGACCTGGCGCCCGGCGACTTTGGCATCGTGATCGGCGACAAGGCCGCAGCCAAGCTCGGTGTGGGCCTGGGCGATAAGCTCACCTTCGTCGCACCGGAAGTCACCGTGACCCCGGCCGGCATGTTCCCGCGCATGAAGCGCTTTACCGTGGTCGGCACCTTCCACGTCGGCGCCGGCGAGATCGACGGCTACCTGGGCCTGACGAACCTCACCGACCTGGCCCGCCTGCACCGCTGGCAGCCAGACCAGGTGCAGGGCCTGCGGCTGAAGTTCAACGACCTGTTCGACGCCCCGCGCGGCGCCTGGGAGATCGCTCAGCAGTTGGGCGAGAGCCAGTACTACGCCCGCGACTGGACCCGCACCCACGGCAACCTGTACCAGGCCATCCGCATGGAAAAAGCCATGATCGGCCTGCTATTGCTGCTGATCGTTGCGGTGGCCGCGTTCAACATCATCTCCACGTTGGTAATGGTGGTGAATGACAAGAAAGGCGACATCGCCATCCTGCGTACCCTGGGCGCCACGCCGGGCCAGATCATGGCGATCTTTATGGTGCAGGGCACGGTGATCGGCGTGGTCGGCACCTTGATCGGCACCGCCGTGGGCATTCTGGCCGCGCTGAACGTCAGCGCCGCCATCGCCCTGCTCGAAAAGGTGATCGGCCACAAGTTTCTCAACGCCGACGTCTACTTCATCGACTACTTGCCGTCCCAGGTTCAGGCCCAGGATGTGTTGATGGTGGGCGGCGCTGCGTTGCTCCTGAGTTTCCTTGCCACCCTGTATCCAGCCTGGCGCGCGGCACGTACCCAGCCAGCACAGGCCTTACGTTATGAGTGAATCGGGCATGAGTGAAAAAGCAATCCTGAGCTGCCGCAACCTGGGCAAATCCTACGAGGAAGGTCCGGAGTCGGTGGTGGTGTTGTCAAACCTTCAGCTGGAATTGCACCCCGGCGAGCGCGTGGCGATCGTCGGCAGTTCCGGTTCCGGCAAAAGTACCTTGTTGAACCTGCTGGGCGGCCTCGATACGCCGTCCCAGGGCAGCGTGTGGCTGGCGGGCGAAGAACTCTCGGCTCTGGGCGAAAAGGCCCGTGGCCAGTTGCGGAACCGCTCGTTGGGCTTCGTGTACCAGTTTCACCATCTGCTGCCGGAATTCACCGCGCTGGAAAACGTATGCATGCCGTTGTTGATCGGCAAGACCGCGATTCCGGAGGCGCGCCAGCGTGCCAAGGCGTTGCTCGAGCGCGTCGGCCTGGGCCATCGTCTGGAACACAAACCGGCCGAACTGTCCGGTGGTGAACGCCAGCGCGTGGCGATCGCCCGCGCCCTGGTGAACAACCCTGGCCTGGTGATGCTCGATGAGCCGACCGGCAACCTCGACTCGCACACAGCCCAGGGCATCAAGGATTTGATGCTGGAACTGAGCACCCAGATGCGCACCGCGTTCCTGGTGGTGACCCATGACATGAGCATGGCCCGGCAGATGGACCGCGTGCTGCACTTGCAGGAAGGTCATCTGGTCGCCATCTGACCCGTTTCAAGCCCGGCGCCTGGCGTCGGGCTTTTTCAATTTTTCAGGCGGTGCACGCGAATGTTCAGACCGTTATCGATTTTCATCGGCACGCGCTATACCCGCGCCAAGCGCCGCAACCGTTTTGTTTCGTTTATCTCGATGACCTCAATGATCGGCCTCGCCCTGGGCGTGCTGGCGATGATCGTGGTGCTGTCGGTGATGAACGGCTTCCAGCGCGAGATGAGCTCGCGCATTCTCGGCATGGTGCCCCACGCGACCATCGTCGGCGTTAAGCCGATCGATGACTGGCAGCCGGTGGCTGCCGCCGCGATGAAGAACCCGCAAGTGACCGCCGCCGTCCCGTTCACCCAAATGGACGGCATGTTCTCCTACAAGGGGGCGATGCAACCTATTGAAATCAGCGGCATCGACCCGGCCCAGGAAGGCAAGGTGTCGATCGTGGCCCAGCATATCGTGCGCGGCAAACTGGAAGACCTGAAGCCTGGCGAATTCGGCGTGGTGGTCGGTGAAATCACCGCACGGCGGTTTCGCTTGAACGTGGGCGACAAACTGACCCTGATCGTGCCGGAAATCAGCAGTGCACCGGGTGGCATCACCCCGCGCATGCAGCGGTTGAACGTGGTCGGGATCTTCAAGGTCGGCGCCGAGCTCGATGGCTCCATGGCGTTGATCCACATGGCCGATGCCGCAGAAATTCAGCATTGGCAGCCCAACCAAGTGCAGAGTGTGCGCCTGGCGGTGAAGGATCTGTATGCGGCGCCAAGCGTCTCGGCGGCTATCGCTACTGGCCTGGGCGCGGCTTACAAGGCCGATGACTGGACCCACACCCAGGGCAGCCTGTTCAGCGCGATGAAAATGGAAAAGACCATGATCGGCCTGTTGCTGCTGATGATCGTCGCCGTGGCCGCGTTCAACATCATTGCCACGCTGATCATGGTGGTGAACGACAAGGGCGCCGACATCGCGATCCTGCGCACCATCGGTGCCACGCCACGGCAGATCATGGCGATCTTCATGGTGCAGGGTACGGTGATCGGTATCGTCGGCACCATGATCGGTGGTGTGCTCGGGGTGATTGCGGCGCTGAACGTGAGTGAGCTGGTGGGCTGGTTCGAGCGGGTCAGCGGGCAACATATCTTCAGTTCGGATGTGTACTTCGTCAGCAACCTGCCTTCGGAGCTGCAAGGCGGCGATGTGGTGCTGATTTGCACGGCCGGGTTCGTGTTGAGCTTTCTGGCCACGCTTTACCCGGCGTATCGGGCGGCGAAGATCGAGCCGGCGCACGCGCTGAGATATTCGTAAGGTTTTAGATCGATATCGGGGGCTTGCGCCCCCGATAGGGCCGGGCCAGCCTGCTTCACTCTCCCTTGGGCAACTCGATCACAAACCGTGTCCATCCGGCCTCAGACTCACAAAAAATCCTCCCCCCATGCGCCCGCACAATCGATTGGGTAATTGCCAGCCCCAGTCCCGCATGCTCGCTGCTGCCTTCATGGCGTGCCGGATCAGCCCGGTAGAATCGGTCAAACAAGCGTGGTAACAACCGCGCCGGGATGCCTTCCCCGCTGTTCTCCACCGTCAGCGTTACACCCTCTGCACTCTGCGTCATGCGCACGCGTACTTCGCCGCCGGGTGGGGTGAACCGTAGCGCGTTATCCAGCAAGTTCGACAAAGCCCGCCGCAGCATGCCGCGATCTCCGGCCGTGTGGGCTATGCCCTTGCGCACCAGCGTGACCTGCGCGTCTTCTGCCACCAGGGCGAAAAACTCCAACAACGCTTCAACTTCATCGGCCAGTGCCAAGGGCTCGCGCCTCGGCATCAGCAAGCCGTGATCGGCCTTGGCCAGGTACAGCATGTCGTTGACCAGTTGTGCCATCCATTGCAGCTCCTCCAAGTTGCTGTGCAGCGCCTCGCGGTAATCCTCCAGCGCACGCGGCTGGGTGAGGATGACCTGGGTCTGGGTCAGCAGGTTCGACAGCGGCGTGCGCAGCTCATGGGCGATATCGGCGGAAAACGCCGACAGGCGCTGGAACGCGTCGTCCAGGCGGCCGAGCATGGCATTGACGGCCTGGGCCAGTTCCGCCAGTTCCACGGGCATATGGTGTTGGGGCAGGCGCTGGGTCAGGGAGTGGGCCGACACGCCGGCCGCCACTTCGCCCATGCGCCGTAATGGGCGCAACCCGCTGCGTGCGGCCCAGGCGCCGAGCAGCGCGGTGGCCAGGGCCGATAAGCCGACGGTCAGCCAGATCAAATGCTGCATACGTTGCAGGAAGTGCTGATGGTGAGTGATGTCGAGCAGCAGGCTCAGTTGGGGCGAGTCGGGCTGGCCGGCCGACAACGGTGCGTTGTAGACGCGGTAATCGATACCGGCGTTTTGCAGGTTGTGCAGGCCGGGGGCGGTGGGCAGGGTGATGGTTGGCGCATCGTCGAGCCAGCGCTCGCCGCCGGCGCTGATGCGCAGCGTGAGGTCGGGTTGGCGGTTGAGTTCGGCGCGCAGTTGTGCGGCTCGCTGGGCGAAGGACTGCGGCGAATCGACACCCTGCAAGGTGCTGCGCAGCGCGACGAGCCGGCTGTCGAGCTGCTGTTGGTCCAGCTCGATAAAGTGCGCCTCACTGGCCTGGTTGAACAGCACGCCGGCCAGCAGCGAGACCACGGCGGTGCAGGCGGCGAACAGCAGTGCCAGGCGGCTGGCCAGGGACAGGCGCTGGATCAATTGCACCGCTCCTCCAGCACATAGCCCATGCCGCGCACGGTGTGGATCAGCTTGGTGGGGAAGTTGTCGTCGACTTTCAGGCGCAGGCGGCGGATCGCCACTTCGATGATGTTGGTGTCGCTGTCGAAGTTCATGTCCCACACCTGAGAAGCGATCAGCGTTTTGGGCAGCACCTCGCCCTGGCGACGCAGCAGCAGTTCCAGCAGGGAGAACTCCTTGGCGGTGAGGTCGATGCGCTGGCCGTCGCGTTCGACGCGGCGGCGGATCAGGTCCAGGCGCAGGTCGGCCAGTTGCAGCGCGGTTTCCTGGGGCGCGCTGCTGCCACGGCGCAACAGGCTGCGTACGCGGGCCAGTAGTTCGGAAAAGGCGAAGGGCTTGATCAGGTAGTCGTCGGCGCCCAGTTCCAGTCCATGCACGCGATCTGCTACGGCGTCCCGCGCGGTGAGAAACAGCACCGGGATATCCAGGCCGGCGCCGCGCACCGCCTGCAGGATTTGCCAGCCGTCGCGACCGGGCAGCATCACGTCGAGGATCAGCAGGTCATAATCACCGGTCAACGCCAGGTGCTGGCCGCTGGTACCGTCGGCCACCAATTCGGTGGTAAAACCCGCCTCGGCCAGGCCCTGACGCAGGTAGTGGCCGGTTTTCGGTTGGTCTTCGACGATCAGCAGTTTCATGGGCGGCTCGGGCAGCGGGTGGCGAAGGGCTTTATACCGTGGCTGTCAGGCCAAGGGTGCAACCTGACAAAGTTGTAATCCAGCAGTCAGCTGGCTGGCAGCGGCGCCATCTTAGAGTGCTGCCAGAGCGGGTTATACCTTTTTGGAGAATAGCAATGATGTTGCGTACACCCTTGTTGTTGGCGGGTTGCCTGTTGGCGCTGAGTTTCAATGCATCGGCCGATACGGCCCACGCTTATGCGTTCGGCCAGCCGGCAGCGGCGGACAAGGCCACGCGTACGGTGCAAGTCACGTTGCAGGACATCGCCTTCTCGCCCAAATCCCTGAATGTGAAGGCCGGCGAAACCGTGCGCTTCGTCCTGGTCAACAAAGGCCAGTTGCTCCATGAATTCAACCTGGGCGACGCCGCGATGCACGCGGCCCACCAGAAGGAAATGCTGCAGATGCAAGCCAGTGGCATGCTCACCGCCACCGGCATGGGCAAGATGGATCACAGCGCCATGGGCCATGGTGAGATGGGCGGCATGAAGCACGATGATCCCAACAGCGTGTTGGTCGAACCCGGTAAAACGGCTGAGCTGACATGGACGTTCACTCGGGCCACGGGGCTGGAGTTCGCCTGCAACTTGCCCGGGCATTACCAGGCGGGCATGGTCGGCAAGCTGACCGTTGAGTAAGGCGTTTCTTAAGGGCGGGGGCAAAGGCTGGTAGACTGGCGCGGTTTATTTAGCCAGGTTTCCGCCATGCATCCCGCAGCCGAACATTCGCCGCTGGGCAAGTCCAGTGAATACATCTCCACCTACACCCCGTCGTTGCTGTTCCCGATTGCGCGTGCCGCCAAGTGGGCCGAGCTGGGCTTGAGCGCCGAGACCCTGCCCTATAAGGGCGTGGACTTCTGGAACTGCTTTGAATTGTCGTGGTTGCTGCCGTCGGGCAAGCCTGTGGTGGCGATCGCCGAGTTCAGCATTCCCGCCGACTCGCCAAACATCATCGAATCCAAGTCGTTCAAGCTGTACCTCAATTCGCTGAACCAGACGGCTTTTGCCGACACGCAAAGCCTGGAAGCGACCCTGTGCACCGACCTCAGCGCAGCCGCCGGCAAGCCGGTCAGCGTGCGTATCCGCAGCCTGGCCGAGGTCGAGGCCGAAGGTGTCATGGCGCTGCCAGGTGTGTGCATCGATGAGTTGGACATCCGCGTCAGTAATTACGAACACCCGCGTCCGGAGCTGTTGCGTTGTGACGACTCGCGCGTTGTCGAAGAGCGCGTGCACAGCCATTTGCTCAAGTCCAACTGCCCGGTGACCAGCCAGCCCGACTGGGGCAGCGTGGTGGTGGAATACCGTGGCCACGCGCTGGATCACGCCAGCCTGCTGGAATACATCGTGAGCTTTCGCCAGCACTCGGACTTCCATGAGCAGTGCGTGGAGCGCATCTTTCTGGACTTGCAGCGCCTGCTCAAGCCGCAGAAGTTGACCGTGTATGCGCGGTATGTGCGCCGTGGCGGGTTGGATATCAACCCCTACCGCAGTACCGAGGATGTGTCGTTCCAGAACGTGCGTCTGGCGCGCCAGTAACTGCAAAGCCCCGCGATTGCGGGGCTCTTGCTGTCAGATCCCGATGTTGCCCAGGGTGATCACGATATTGCGTAACGTCCCGGCGATGCCTGGGTGTTCCAGTTCGAAGCCTTCCACCGCGCGGTTCACATCGTCCGCGATACTCGGCGGCTGGGTGGCCGGTTCCAGTTCAAGTTGCACTTCAAACTTGGCAAGCAAGGCTTCCAACGCTTCACGTTTTTCGGCCGGCAGCGGCGGATCCTGTTCCAGTTGCTCGCGCAGGATGGTGACCTGTTCTTGCAGTTTTTCGCGGGCAGGCATGACGTTCTTCCTTTTATCGATAGGCACTGACATAGACCGCGGCACGCCGGGAAAGGTCTACGGGCGGACCTGTAGATTAATCCACCGGGGCCGACTGTGCATGATCTCGATCAGGGCTTCTCGCCTTTGAGCCGGCGTAGGCTGATGTCCGCCAGGCAGGTGGCCAGTTCGCCGAGGTGATCGATCACCGAGTGCACCCCCAAGCCATACAGCGCCACCGTGGCCTTGCCGCGCTTGTGTTCGCGTTCCTTGTCGCTCAGCGCCTGCCACTGCTCGGGCGCCAGGCCGCACAGTGAGCCGCAGGAGGCCAGGCCAATGGTCCATAGCCCGGCGTTCAACCCCGATTGCAGCAGGCGCGGCTCGCCGCTGACCAGCACGCAGCCTTCCAGGCGCTCGATGTTCAGTTCCATCAAGGCTTGCCAGCACGCATGGGGCGCGGGCCAGCGGATGGGGGAGGGCGAGGCGGCCTTGAGCCAGCCTGGCAGGCTGGCGGCCAGTGGCGTGGTGACAGAGGAGGGCAGTTCATCCAGCCAGGCGCAGGGCACGCCTTGCTCCTTGAGGCTACGCAGGATTTTCAGGGCGCCGGGTGTGGCCTGTGACTGTGCAGAGGAGGAGGCTGTGCGTGCCTGGGAACCAAAATCCACCAGGCAGCCACTCAGGCCGAACAACACGGCAGTCAAGGCGGGGGCGCTGGCATTTGCAATCTCGGCGTGAGGCATGTCGACATCCTTGAAATAGCTTTGACGCTATCGGCACCGGATGACAGACGGATGACAGCCTCGTCAATTGTAGGAATTTTGTCCATTTTGCATGGGACGTTTCCTGGCGACTGCCTAAACGGACACTTCCGTCATATACTGACGGCCTTATTCAGGGCATAGCGCCCATGACAGATCATTCAAGGAGTTAAAGCTATGCGCTGGAGCCACTACTTCGCTCAGCTATCGGTGTGTGCCACTGTCCTGTTGGCCCCTTTCGCCGCGCAGGCTGCGTCGGAAGATGACCCGTGGGAAAGTATCAACCGCCCTATCTTCACCTTCAACGATACCGTTGATACCTACGCCCTCAAGCCGTTGGCCCAAGGCTATCAGTGGATCACCCCGCAATTCGTCGAAGACGGTATCCACAACTTCTTCCGCAACATCGGCGACGTCGGCAACCTGGCCAACAACGTGCTGCAGCTCAAGCCTCACAATGCCGGTGTTGATACGGCCCGTCTGTTGGTCAATACCACGTTTGGCGTGCTGGGCTTTATCGACGTAGGCACCAAAATGGGGCTGCAACGTAGCGATGAAGACTTCGGTCAGACCCTGGGGTACTGGGGCGTGGGCAGCGGCCCGTATGTGATGATTCCGTTGCTGGGCCCAAGCACGCTGCGCGATGCGCCGTCCAAGTACGTAGACAGCTATACCCAGCCTTACCGGTATATGGATGATGTCTCGCTGCGCAACAGCGTGATGGGGCTGGGCATCGTCGACACCCGTGCCAGCCTGCTCGACAGCGAGAAACTGATCACGGGCGACAAATACACTTTCATTCGTAACGCCTACCTGCAGAACCGCGAGTTCAAGGTCAAGGACGGCAAGGTAGTTGACGATTTTTAAGCTGTGACGTTTTGAAATGAAAAAAAGGCGACCCCTGGCGGTCGCCTTTTTTGTGCGCGAATTCAGCGCATTTTCAGGATCTTGAGGCCCAGCTGCTGCTCCTCACCGACTGTTTTGGCCCACACCACTTCGGTGTCCGCCTCCAGGCCCTTGAGTGCGGCGTGCTCTGAATCGATGCGCACCGTTAACAGGTCGCCCACGTTGAATTGGCGGGGCGCCTGCACCTGCATGCCGGAGCTGGAGAGGTCTATGCAAACCCCCTCGATCTCTTGTCCTGCGTGGATCAGAGACACATCGGCATCCAGTCGCATGCGGATGAAATCGCGTTTCTCAGCGTAGTCGCGCTCGTGTTCGCTCATCGGTTCCATCCTTACTTTGTGTTGTGGTTGTGGCTGTTCTTATAACTCCCGGTGATTTGCGGTGTAAAGACGCTCGGCGACCATCGGCATGAGCTTGAAACGCCTGGCGGATGGGAGTACCGTCTGCGCCTTAGAAGGGCACCTCTGCTTTACAGTTGTGCGTGGGCAAAACGCCTATGCTTTGTAGGACAGAGAGGCTAGAAAGCGAATCCAGTAGTGTGAGTCCGGCCATTGCCGAGCCGCCTACGCCAACCTAATTCTGGCGCCGTTTGCCCACATGCAAAAAACCAGTGCCACGCTGCTGATAATCGATGACGACGAAGTAGTGCGCGCGAGTCTCGCGGCCTATTTGGAAGACAGTGGCTTCAGCGTCCTGCAGGCCAGCAATGGTCAACAGGGTCTCCAGGTATTCGAGCGCGACCAGCCCGACCTCGTGATCTGCGATCTGCGCATGCCCCAGATGGGCGGCCTTGAACTGATTCGCCAGGTGACCGAGCTTGCGCCGCAGACGCCGGTGATCGTCGTGTCCGGTGCCGGGGTCATGAACGACGCCGTCGAGGCGTTGCGCCTGGGCGCCGCCGACTACCTGATCAAACCCCTGGAAGACCTGGCGGTGCTGGAGCACTCGGTGCGTCGTGCTCTGGACCGTTCGCGCTTGCTGTTCGAGAACCAGCGTTACCGCGAAAAGCTTGAGACCGCCAACCGTGAACTCGAAGCCAGCCTGAACCTGCTCCAGGAAGACCAGAACGCCGGTCGCCAGGTGCAGATGAACATGCTGCCGGTCAGCCCCTGGACCATCGACGAATTCCAGTTCGCACACCAAATCATTCCGTCGTTGTACCTGTCCGGGGACTTCGTCGACTATTTTCGCGTGGATGAGCGGCGTGTCGCGTTCTACCTGGCCGATGTGTCCGGCCACGGTGCATCCTCTGCTTTTGTGACCGTGTTGTTGAAATTCATGACCACGCGGCTGTTGTTCGAATCCAAACGCAATGGCACCTTGCCGGAGTTCACGCCCTCCCAAGTGCTGGGCCACATCAACCGGGGCCTGATCAGCTGCAAGCTGGGCAAGCACGTGACGATGGTCGGCGGCGTGATTGATGAAGAAACCGGTCTTTTGACCTACAGCATTGGCGGCCACCTGCCGATGCCTGTTTTATACACTCCCGACAGTGTGCGTTACCTGGAAGGACGTGGTCTGCCCGTAGGCTTGTTCAATGAAGCGACCTACGAAGACCACATCCTGGAATTGCCGCCGACCTTCAGCCTGACGCTGATGTCCGATGGCATCCTGGACCTTTTGCCAGAGCCTACACTCAAAGAGAAAGAAGCGGCCTTGCCCCAACGGGTCAAGTCGGCGGGCGGCAGCCTGGATGGCCTGCGGCAGGTTTTTGGATTGGCCACGCTAGGGGAGATGCCGGATGATATCGCCCTATTGGTGTTGAGCAGGAATCTTTGATGAGTACCGGAAGAATCCAATTCGCCGAGCAAGACGGGACATTTGTCCTGAAGTTTGTCGGTGAAGTGCGCCTGACCTTGTGTTCAGCGCTGGATGCGACGATTGAGCGGATTTTCACTGCGCTGAATTTTTCGGCGATCGTGATCGATCTGACCGAAACCCGCAGCATCGATAGCACCACCCTCGGCTTGCTGGCCAAGCTGTCCATTCTGTCGCGGCAGAAGGTCGGCCTTTTGCCTACGGTCGTCACCACCCACGAAGACATCACCCGTCTGCTGCAGTCCATGGGTTTCGACCAGGTGTTCAACATTGTTGATCGCCCGATCCCGTGCCCGGAGTGCCTGACCGATCTGCCGTCCCAGGACCAGTCCGAGGAAGTGGTGCGGATCAAGGTGCTGGAAGCGCACAAAATTCTGATGGGCTTGAACGAGTCCAATCGCGAAGCGTTTCACGATCTGGTGAATGCGCTGGAACGGCATTGATCCCATAGGATCGGACGCACAAAAAAGGGCGGTACCCGTGAGGGTGACCGCCCTTTTTGCCGTGGCAGCTTTTACAGCTTGGCCGCCAACAGTGCTTCGAGTTTTTCCTGATCGCGCGCGAACTGGCGAATACCCTCGGCCAGCTTCTCGGTGGCCATGGCGTCTTCGTTGGACTCCCAGCGGAACTGCGCTTCGGTCATGTGTACGCGAGCTTCACCGGCGTGCCCTGGCGACAGTTTACGTTCCAGCTTGCCGGTGTCGGCCGCCAGCTTTTCCAGCAGGTCCGGACTGATGGTCAGGCGATCGCACCCGGCCAACTCTTCGATCTGGCTCAGGTTACGGAAGCTGGCGCCCATGACCACGGTTTTGTAGCCGTTAGCCTTGTAGTAGTTGTAGATGCGGGTCACCGACTGCACGCCTGGATCATCGGCGCCGGTGTAGTCGCTGCCGTTGGCTTTCTTGTACCAGTCATAGATACGGCCCACGAACGGCGAAATCAGGAACACGCCGGCTTCTGCGCAGGCCACGGCCTGGGCGAAGGAAAACAGCAGCGTCAGGTTGGTCTGGATGCCTTCTTTTTCCAGCTGCTCTGCTGCGCGGATGCCTTCCCAAGTGGAGGCGATCTTGATCAGCACGCGGTCACGGCCAACGCCGGCTTTTTCGTACAGGTCGATCAGACGGTGCGCGCGCTTGAGTACGGCGTCAGTGTCGAACGACAGGCGTGCATCCACTTCCGTTGAAATACGGCCCGGCACGACTTTCAGAATTTCTTGGCCTACCGCTACTGCAAAGCGGTCACTGGCCAGGCCCACATCGCCATTGCAGTCCTGTACGCACTCATCCAGCAGCTTGGCATAGCCGGGGATCGACGCCGCTTTGAGCAGAAGGGACGGGTTGGTTGTCGCATCCTGCGGCTTGAGCTTGGCAAGGGTGGAAAAATCACCCGTATCGGCGACAACGGTGGTGAATTGCTTGAGTTGTTCCAGCTTGGAAGTCATGGGCGTGCTCTGTCCTATGGGTCTGGTGACATTACCCGAGCGCCGACAGGCGCTCAAGGGCGCAAATGCGTTCGATCGTTTGCGAGGGCAACAACCTGAAAACAGCCGTTTGAATCACGGCCATACTGCTAACTAGGAGGCCAAAACCCCCGACAGGTTCAACCCAAGTTCCCCCCACCAACACGGCCCCATGTTGGCGCTGGCTTATCGTGGTGAGCAGGCTTGCCACAACAGTCCGGGGCCCCAACGTCTCACCGCCCCTCCAACAACTCCCCCGCCTGATCCAGCAACGCCAACGGATCACTTGCCTTATGAATATCCACCGACAACAACTGCCTGAACCGACGAGCTCCCGGAAAGCCGGTGCCCAACCCCAACACATGCCGCGTAATGTGATGCATCGCCCCACCACTGGCCAAATGCTCCGCAATATACGGCCGCAACTGCGCCAACGCCTCAGCCCGACTGATCACCGGCGCCTCACTGCCAAACAACTGCTGATCCACCTCCGCCAGCAAATACGGATTGTGATAAGCCTCCCGCCCCAACATCACCCCATCAAACACCTGCAAATGTTCCTGGCACTGCTGCAACGTCTTGATTCCACCGTTCAGCACAATCTCCAGTTCCGGGAAATCCTGCTTCAACTGCGCCGCCACGTCATAGCGCAACGGCGGAATGTCGCGATTCTCCTTCGGCGACAACCCCTCCAGAATCGCAATCCGCGCATGCACCGTAAAACTGGTGCACCCCGCATCCCTCACCGTGCCAACGAACTCACACAACTGGGAATAACTGTCACGCCCATTGATCCCGATACGATGCTTCACCGTCACCGGAATCGACACCGCATCCCGCATCGCCTTCACACACTCCGCCACCAGTGCAGGGTGCGCCATCAGGATCGCGCCGATCATATTGTTCTGCACCCGATCACTCGGGCAGCCGACGTTCAAGTTCACTTCGTCATAACCGGCCGCCTCAGCCATGCGTGCGCAGGCTGCGAGGTCAGCGGGAACACTGCCGCCCAACTGCAGCGCAAGCGGGTGCTCGGCTTCGTTGTGACGCAGGAAGCGGTCGTGGTCGCCATGCAGAATTGCGCCGGTGGTGACCATCTCGGTGTAGAGCAGGGCGTGCTTGGAGAGCAGGCGCAGGAAGAACCGGCAGTGACGGTCGGTCCAATCCATCATCGGGGCCACGCTAAACCGGCGTGACGGCTCTGAGCGTGAAGGGCTAGCGTTTACTGGGGATTTGGCTTTTTCAAAATTCATTAATACTGATCTTTTATACAGCGGTTTTTACCCGTTTTCCCTTTTTTTCTAAAGTCGGTTGCTACATTGTAGCGATCGAATTCGGCAATGTAGCAACTGGGAATGGGCACGATCACAGCACGTAAGCGCAAGGACAACTCGACAGCCTACACGGCGCAGATACGGATCAATCGGGATGGCAAAACAGTTTATCAGGAAAGCCGGACCTTCGATCGCAAGTGGGTTGCCCAGGCCTGGATCAAGCGCCGCGAGACGGAGCTGGCGGAGCCTGGTGCCCTTGAGCGTGCTAACCGAAAAGGCGTGACGATCAAGAAGATGATCGAGCAGTACCTGGACGAGTACGAGAAGATCCGGCCGCTACCCGCCGCGTGCGGGCTGTTCACGTTAGGAGTTTGTATGCCAATTACTCAGCAGCAGTTGCTGCAGATCCTCCCGAACGCCGGCCGCCAAGCCGGCGTTTTTGTATCCGCCCTAAACGCGGCCATGGCGAATCGAAAGATCGACACACCGAAGCGCCAGGCAGCATTCCTCGCCCAGGTCGGCCACGAGTCGGGCCAACTGCAGTACGTGCGTGAACTGGGGAGCGATCAATACCTCAGCAAGTACGATACCGGCCCGCTGGCTACAAAGCTGGGGAACACGCCTGCTGCTGATGGTGACGGGCAGCGATATCGCGGCCGTGGGCTGATCCAGATCACCGGCCACGACAACTATCTGCGTTGCAGCCTGGCGCTGTTCGGCGATGAGCGATTGCTCCGCACGCCGGAGCTGCTCGAACTACCGCAATGGACCGCTGAGTCGGCCGCGTGGTTCTGGTCGATTAACGGATTAAACGCGCTCGCGGATCAAGAGCAATTCAACACCATCACCCGGCGGATCAACGGCGGACTCAACGGTTTGGAAGATCGTTTGCAACTGTGGGCCAGGGCGAGGGCGGTGTTATGCGTATCTTCGACCTGATCCCCGCGCAATACCGGATTGCGGCGGTCGGCCTGCTGCTGGTGATGTTGGCCGCCGGATCTGCTGCCCTGGCCTGGACAGCTCAAGACTGGCGCTATGGCAAGCAGCTGGAGCACCAGGCCCGGCTCCATGCCGACACCCTCGGCGAGTTATCCCAAGCCGCTGCCGCCCTGCAGCGCAAAGAGCAGGACAAGCGCTTTGCCCTGGAGCAGCGCCTGCAGAACAAAGACGAAACCCACCACAAGGAATTGACCGATGAGCAAACGAAGCAGGCTCGTCTGCGTGATCGCTTGGCTACTGCTGATCTGCGGTTGTCAGTCGTACTCGCCGCCAGCGATGCCACCAGCAGCTGTTCAGTGTCAACCGCCACCACCACCGGCCGCGTGGTTCATGGCCCCACAAGAGTCCAACTTGACCCAGCGCATGCTCAACGAATTATCGGAATCACCGATGCCGGCGACCAAGGGTTGATCGCCCTGCGGGCCTGTCAGGCCTATGCAAAAGAAGTTTCTACACCGAAGTAAAAGGAGCGGCCGGTCAGGATGCGTCAACATTCAGCCCGGCCACCTTCCCCGCAGAATGCCCCTGCAAGTCCAGCCAAGGCTCCTGCTTCGTGCACAAAGCGGAGCGAGTCCGGCACTGTTTATCCATACAGTAAAGGTCTTGCTTTTTATGTCCACACCCATCATCCCTTGGATGGGCGGCAAACGCCGCCTGGCGACCGCCTTATCCCGCTCTTCCCACCCCACGAATGCTACGTCGAAGTCTTTGCCGGCGGCGCCGCGCTCTACTTCATGCGTCCCCAGGCCGCGCCGGTTGAAGTCCTCAACGACATCAACGGCGACTTGGTGACGCTGTACCGCGTGGTGCAGAACCACTTGGAAGAATTTGTGCGCCAGTTCAAATGGGCGCTCAGCTCCCGCCAGGTGTTCGAGTGGCAGAAGATGACCCGTCCTGAAACCCTCACCGACATCCAGCGCGCCGCGCGATTCTTTTACCTGCAGCACCATGCCTTTGCCGGCAAGGTGACCGGGCAGACGTTTGGCACCGCCACCACTGGACCGGCCATCAACCTGCTGCGGATCGAGGAGAACCTATCAGCAGCGTGGCAGCGACTGTCCGGCACCTACGTTGAGAGCCTGCCCTGGTTGGACTGTGCCGAACGATACGACCGGGCGCACACGTTTCATTACGTGGACCGCCTTACTGGCAGACCGCGGGCTATGGGGTGGATTTTCCGATTTTTTGCGCCGTTATTCCTTGTGCATCTCATGATCAACAAGTTTGTGTAGGGATTTTCCTACCAGGTCTCCCGATATCCCTACGGCAGAATGGGGATAGTCTGATAGTGGAAGTGATGTCTTATGGCCATCATCTATTTAAAGGAGGCGACTGCCGGACCGACGTCGGCCACTGCCTTTAACAGGAATGAAGATCTTGAAGGAGCAGACTTTAACCCTCTAGGTCGAATTGCCTTGCCTTCGACGATGATTTCAGTGTTCTGGCGCTCGTCGCTGGGAGGAGTCAGATCTTGCTGTCAAGAATAAAAAATAAACAAAGCATCGTGATAATTGACGAGTCTTCCGATGATGTTCTTACGCTCACCTCTCTTTTAGGCTGCTATGGATTATGCAATATAATTGCGTTTTCCAACTCAAGAGACGCGCTAGATTGGCTACTCCTGAACCCGTGGGACCTAGTTCTGCTTAACTTAAGTGAGCTAGCACCAAATGGTATGGAGATTCTTGAGTTACTTAAAGTGCGTAACCGCACGGAATTTCCCATTATAGTTTCAACTGAGATTGATGATACGAAAGCTAGACATAGAGGGCTCAAGAAAGGAGCAAATGATTTTATTTCAAAACCTTTCAATCCTCTCAAAGTAATGCCGAAGATTCGAGGGTGTTTAGAGTTGGCTCGGTCAGCCAAAACTCTGCGTAGAAATAAAGATGAGTTTGTACGCAGGATAGAGCAATGCACTGCGCAGTTAGAGTCTAGCTACAATGCGAATATTAGAACTTTATGCCGAGCAGCGTGTTATCGAGATGACGACACAGGTAACCATGTTCGTCGTATTGGCGACTCTGCCTATTTGCTGGCGTGCTCCATCGGCATGTCATTGAGTTGGTGTGAAATGATTCGCATAGCAGCGCCAATGCATGATGTCGGTAAAATTGGTATCGAAGATGCCATTCTGCAAAAAACAGGCGCATTGACAACTGCTGAACGGGAAAAAATGCAAGAGCACTCTCGAATCGGTTATCAAATCCTAAACGACCCAAATGGTTCTGCCGTTACCCAATTAGCAGCTGAAATTGCGCTTAGGCACCACGAACGCTGGGATGGCAAGGGATACCCTGACGGACTTCAAGGAGAGGAAATTCCTTTGTCTGCAAGAATAGTCGCAGTTTGTGATGTCTATGACGCTCTCCGAATGGCTCGTCCTTATAAGGGGGCATGGAGTGTGGAACAGTCCAAAAACTACCTCATAGAGGAAGCTGGCAAGCATTTTGATTCATTGCTAGTAGTGGCATTTTGCAATTTGATTGATGAGGTCGAAAAAATGCGAAGTTAAATTGAGAAACTAGGTGAGTACGCCCCGTGCTCACTAGGCAACTGGGAGCATAAAAATGCTCAGGAAATGTATTTGGATTTTGAGCGTCGAAGAAAAAAACTGTCAAATCAAAAATTTTCCATGAGCCTAACGAGAATAGAGCTCAGGATTCTCGTGATATTTTTAGAACAACCTAAACAAGCTATAAGTCACTACTCAATTGCTGAGCGTCTTGGTAAAAATCCAGATACCTATAAAGGCATCTGCATGTGTATAGGTAGGGTAAATACTAAGTTTAAAAAGCTCACCGGTGGGGATAAGCTGTTTGTATCTATAAGAAATCGTGGGTTTTATCTTAAGCAGGCCATACTACTGTTCGAAGTCGCACAGGCTTTTGGTTGGGTGTCTGAACCAAATTTATTTTATTGAGCCTCTCTAGGTTCTGTACGAAATCCTTTGAAACCGCCGTCACCGCACCTGAACACTGATATTCGGTAAAGTTCGCGCCCATCGAAGGCAGGAGGCCACGATGGTGAAACGGTACGAAATTCCCGATGCAGCCTGGGAGCTAGTTGCTGACCTCTTTGAACAACCCCGGCGCAATGGTCGGCCGAGAGCCGATGATCGTTTGATGCTCAATGGCGTGCTCTGGGTGCTTTGCTCAGGCGCCGCATGGCGCGACATGCCCGAGCGCTTCGGGCCCTGGTCAACGGTCTATCAACGGTTTCGGGATTGGCGTAACCAAGGAACGTTCGACCTGATGCTCAGGCGGCTGCACATTAAGCTGAACGAGCAAGGATTGATCGACCTGGAAACATGGATGATCGATTCCACAGCTATACGCGCAACCCGAGCTTCATCAGGCGCCGGGAAAAAAGGGGGCCAGATGAACCTTCAGACCATGCGCTAGGCCGCAGTCGCGGAGGCCTGACGACCAAGATTCATATGCTTTGCGACGCCAACGGCATACCGCTGCGTTTTCTACTTTCGGGCGGACAAGCGAGTGATATCTCGTATGCCCAGCCATTGCTCGATGAAGCCTATATCCCCAGTTTGCGCGGTCGTCCTCGCAAACGATGTCGCTGGCTTTTGGCCGACAAAGGCTACGATGCTGAGGCTCTGCGTCGCTACTGTGACCGTTACCGGATGCAGCCGGTAATCCCTCTGCGATCCATGAAACGCAAACCCAAGCCCGGTTTGCCTCGTTTGTTTGATCGGCCAAAATACCGGCAGCGCAACATCATCGAGCGCATGTTCGGCTGGCTGAAAGAAAACCGCCGCATCGTCACACGCTTCGACAAGCTCGCGAAAAGTTATGCAGCGATGGTCTCGTTAGCTTGTGCTATGCGGTGTTTGCGACATTACTTTTCGTACAGTGCCTAGCCAGAGTATCGGGATCAATGCCCGTTCTCGGGTTTGTTTGACCCGGCCTTCACGGTCCATGGAGGGGAACTGAACCAACTTATCGACGCTGGCGAAAATGGCGTAGGAGACGTCGTCAGCCGCTTTGGAATTTTCGAGAGCCACAAAGTTAGCTTCGTTTTCCAGATTTCTGAGTGCTTTTCAAGCCACTCAGCCCGCATTCCGGGTCCAGCGCCTCGCGCGCATCGTCGCTACCTGATCTTCTGTGGCGAATTTGCCTTGATCGGCTTCTTTTACTGCTAACCCAATCTGAGCGGTCAGCGTTTTTTCGTGCTCAATGTAGTCGCGGAGAACGTCCATCGCGAGGTAGGTCGCAGCCTGGCCGTTGGTTTTTGCCAGGTCGGCGAGAGAGTTGGACAGGTCTTCCGCTAGATTTAGGGATATCCCAGTCATGGCCGCCTCGAGGGTGGACGATTAAGCGCAGCTTACACCGTGGAGTACTCGCTTGAATCGGCAGACCGTCGAGAGGCCTTGACCGACCTCTGCCGTTCACTATGGGTGGGAGTCGACCCAAAGCGGCCTTCGAGCATCCTGGTCAGATAGTGTAATTACTGGGAGACAGCAGCGCTCAGCCTGTCATGCAGGCGGAAAGCCTTCATACGACTTTGGGAAGTATCCCCAAATTCTCAGAACGTCGGCGCGCACGTCAAACTCGAATCCAATTTGTGCAACCACCTTCGATATTTCGCCTGTATGGTCAATGGTTGTAGGCGCAAGCAGCCGTCCTTTTGAGGGGACTGCTTCCGACAAGCCAATGTCGAACCATTCGACGGACGCAAATGGAAACGGCAAATGGTAAAACCACTCGACATCCCACTCTGACACATATCCTGTGACGCACTTGGATCGGTAGGACGGACGCCACCCCTGAAGCGCGCGGAAATGATTGATCAGCTCATCCCACTTGGTATTGTTCGATGCGCTTGCCAAGTTTCTCGCAGCCACGGCAGCATGGATTTTCTTCCGTGTTGCATCATCATGGCCCGCGCCGGCCCTCGGTAGTTCGCCCATATTCAGTCCTATCGATTTTTTGGTGTTCAAGAATGAATGATCGCTTCTGGCCGTTATCTGCCTGACGCCTATGGCGGCAAGTCAGGTCGGAGCTATGGACCGAATGGGGCCCGATGGTACATAAACGGTCCGCGATAAAGATAAATCAGCTGTACGCCTTTGTTTCAAAGGCTCTTTGGTTCAGTAGTCCAAACCATTACAGGAAAGACAGAGTTATCTCGGGAGTGGTCCAAACTTTCTAGGAAATTTCCCACACTTGTCTCAGCTTGCCCGTCAGACCTCCCATCGCTAACCTCCTCAAGCCGCTACAAACCCAGCGGCCGGAGGTGGAAGTCCGTATTGCTAAGGCGTTTTAACTCCCGAAATTTGGAGCTTCGCCCATGCCTAACAAATCACGCAATTCTTATGTCGATCAAAACACTGCGCCCGTCGATGCCAAACTACAAACGGCTGCCCAACGAGCAATTCACCATTACCTGCCACCATCCGATGACGCTGCTCCCGTCGAACACCCAACCAGCCATATCTTCCTAGTCAGCCCCAACATCGACACCGAAACCCTCCTGGCCAACGCCTCCGAGCACCTCGATTCCGCCAACCAAATGGCCGCCACCCTGGCCTTCGACCTAGAAGACCCGCACCGCGCCATCATCCTTGGCATACAACAACTCATCGACCTGAGCGCTCTGCTCGTCGCCCGCGCCCAAGAGCAAGTCGCGCCTGCCGCCAGCCCAGCCACCGCCTGACCCCCAACCCCGCCGCCTGACCCCAAGGCGGCAACCTGAACCCCTGCTGTCACCGCGCAAAATTTCATAATCCCCAGTGCCTTTGAGGTCTACGATCCTCTTCAAGAGAGGACCCCCGCGCCTCAAGCCCACAGGGAACTGAAAACATGATCTCGAACCTGGTTAAAGTCGCGCTGATTGCTGGCACGTTGCTGTTGAGCGCGTGTTCATCCTCGTCCGCTGTGAACAGCGACCCGTGTTTTTCAGGCGGATGCCAGGCATTCGGTGACCACAGCCCCAGCAAAGCCGCCAGGATGAATTTTGGCGGCAGTGGGTTGGGAAGTAGTTATGGGGAGTATGGGTCGGGGTTGTTGCATGATGATTGATGCAGTGATGGTCAGTCAGTTGTGGGGTGACTGACCCACTGCTATCGGAAGCAGCCCCCTCCCACATGTGCTCGGTGGTGGGGCGCAAGTGTGGGGGTTAGTGGCCGCCTTTCATGCGGCGGGCGATGAGGTAGAGGCCAAGGCCGACCAGCGCGGTCACCGCGCCAATGTACCCGGTACTCGTCCAGCCATATCCCGCGGTAATTGCCATCCCGCCAAACCAGGGTCCTAGCGCGTTGGCCAGGTTGAACGCTGCGTGGTTGGAGGCCGCCGCCAGGCTCGGGGCTTCGTGGGCGATGTCCATCAGGCGGATTTGCAATGGCGCCGCCAGCGAGACCATGGTGCCGACCAGGCCGATGCCGAGCAGCACGCCCCATAGTGAGCCTGCAATGAAGGGGAACAGCAGCAGGATGGCGATCGACCACACCACGATCACACCCACCGCACGAAATTGCAGGCGGTCGAACAGCTTGCCGCCGGCGATGTTGCCGATGATGCCACCGACGCCAAACGCGGCGAGGCCGAAGGGGATCCATTGGGGCGAGACTTTGGTCACTTCGAGCATGGTTGGGGCCAGGTAGCTGAACACGCAGAACATCCCCGCAAAGCCAATCGCGCCGATGGACAGGGCCATCCACACCTGCGGTTTGGTAAAAGCGCGCAATTCTTTGCGTGGGTCGCTGCGGGGTTCGTCGCGGCGGTGGGGAACGAACTGCCAGACCAGGGCAATGGTGCACAGGGCGATGACGCTGACCAATGCAAACGCCGAGCGCCAGCCCAGGTGCTGGCCAAGGAAGGTGGCAATCGGGTTACCCAGCAACATCGCCAGCGTCAGCCCCATCATCACGCGGGCCACGGCGCCGGCGCGCTTGTCGGTCGGCACCATGCTTGAGGCGACCACGGCGGCAATCCCGAAATAGGCGCCGTGGGGCAGGCCGCTGATAAAGCGGAAGGCCACCAACGAGCCGAAGGTCGGGGTAAATGCAGTGGCGAAGTTCCCCAGTGCATACAGCCCCATCAATAGCAGCAGCATGTGTTTGCGCAGCAACCTGGCACCCAGGATCGCCAGCAGGGGCGCGCCGACCATCACCCCCAGCGCGTAGGCACTGATGGCGTGGCCCACTTGGGGTTCGCTCAAGTTCAGGTTGTGGGCGATGTCGGGCATCAGGCCCATGATCGCGAATTCGCCAGTACCGATCGCGAAAGCGCCCACGGCCATGGCCGCTTCCATCTTGGCGGCGCTGCGCGCGGGCAGCACGTGCGCGGTTGTTTGCTGGATAGACATGGATTGCCCTGTTTGGGTGTAAAGCAAGAAGGTGAGCGGCGGGTGCTACGCAAGCCGCGACGAAGGGTTCTAGAACAGCCGTTTACGCGAGAGTTCCGTGGGCAGACTGCCCTGTGACCGCACGTCGCGCCTGGCTGGCTTGACACATAAGCCGATCTGCCGGGTTAAAACCGGTGTTTTAGCACTGTCAATTGGCCAAACGACGCATAAACGCTGTTTAGCGTGATATTCTGCGCGCCGTCTTGGTCTAGGCTTTCTCTGGTGCGTACACCCGTATACGTCCCGGCGGATGGCTGGCGCCCAGGTAGCTGAAGCCAATAATGATAAGAAGTCAGCGCAGAAGGGACATAAAAGTGAGGCCGATACGTCGGTCTTGTGTGCCCACCCTGCGGCTCTCACGTGAATGTGCACACCCCCGCGATACGTTGCCTGGCGTAGCGTGATGGAGGGTTGCCCATGATCAGGGAGTGGTGGGGCGGATGGCGTTTTATCATAGGTGCTACTGATGTTTAAAAAAGTAAACACTGCCTTGCTGGGGCTGGCGTTGTCGATGGGGATCACGTCCGTTCACGCGCAAGAGACAAAGAAAGTCGATGTGCTGCTGATCGGCGGCGGCATCATGAGTGCGACCCTGGGTGTCTGGCTTAACGAGCTGGAACCGGACTGGTCGATGGAAATGGTCGAGCGCCTCGATGGCGTGGCCGAAGAAAGCTCCAACGGCTGGAACAATGCCGGTACCGGTCACTCGGCCCTGGCTGAGCTGAACTACACCCCGGAAAACAAGGACGGCAACGTTGAGATCCCGAAAGCGGTCGAGATCAACGAAGCGTTCCAGATCTCCCGTCAGTTCTGGTCCTGGCAGGTCCGTCAGGGCGTGCTGAAGAACCCGCGCTCGTTCATCAACACCACGCCGCACATGAGCTTTGTGTGGGGCGATGAAAACATCAAGTTCCTGAAAAAGCGCTACGAAGCCCTGCAGGCGAGCCCGCTGTTTGCCGGCATGCAGTACTCCGAAGACCCGGCACAGATCGCCAAATGGGTTCCGTTGATGATGGAAGGGCGTGACCCGAACCAGAAAATCGCGGCCACCTGGAGCCCGCTGGGTACCGACATGAACTTCGGCGAGATCACCCGTCAGTTCGTCGCTCATCTGCAAACCACGCCTAAGTTCGACCTGAAACTGTCGAGCGAAGTGCAGGACATCACCAAGAACGCCGACGGTTCGTGGCGTGTCAGCTACAAAAACCTGAAAGACGGCACCAAGACTGAAACCGACGCCAAGTTCGTGTTCATCGGCGCTGGCGGCGGTGCACTGCACTTGCTGCAGAAGTCGGGCATTCCTGAAGCCAAGGAATACGCAGGCTTCCCGGTGGGTGGCTCGTTCCTGGTGACCGATAACCCAACCGTTGCCGAGCAGCACCTGGCCAAGGCCTACGGCAAAGCATCGGTTGGCGCGCCGCCGATGTCGGTTCCGCACCTGGACACCCGCGTGCTGGATGGCAAGCGCGTGATCCTGTTTGGCCCATTTGCCACCTTCTCCACCAAGTTCCTCAAAGAAGGCTCGTACCTGGACCTGCTGACCAGCACCACCACCCACAACATCTGGCCCATGACCAAAGTCGGTATTCGTGAATACCCACTGGTCGAGTACCTCGCCGGCCAACTGATGCTGTCCGATGACGACCGCTTCAAGGCGCTGCAAGAGTACTTCCCGAACGCCAAGCAATCCGACTGGCGTCTGTGGCAGGCCGGTCAGCGTGTGCAGATCATCAAGCGTGACGAAGAGCAGGGCGGCGTCCTGAAACTCGGTACCGAAGTGGTCAGCTCCGCCGACAACACCATCGCAGGCCTGTTGGGTGCATCGCCAGGCGCGTCCACCGCGGCTCCGATCATGCTGACCGTGCTGCAGAAAGTGTTCAAGGACAAGGTTGCGACGCCTGAGTGGCAGGCAAAGATTCACCAGATCGTCCCGAGCTACGGCACCAAGCTGAACGACAGCCCGGAAGCCGTTGCCAAGGAATGGGCCTACACCGCCGATGTCCTGCAACTGCCGACACCGCCTGTGATTCCGCAAAAAGCGCCTGTCAAGGCGACCGAAGCGGCCAAGCCTGCGGCTGAGCCGAGCAAGCCGGCGTCTGATCTGGCGCTGTAACACGCTCCAGCAAAAGCCCGCTGAACCGGTAACGGTCAGCGGGCTTTTTTGCGGGCGTGGTGTTTATGGAGGAGGGCACGAGCGCTCGGCCGCGGCCAGTCCGATCCAGTCGCGCACTTCAGCGCGTCGGCCCTGGAGCGCTCAAATGTGGAAGTTGTGTTTAACCTGGTCATACACATGCAGCGCCAGTGCGTTGCTACTGTCGCAGAGCAGGTACAGATGATGCTCCGGCAGTGGCGGCAACGTGATGCCGGCGATCTGCTGAGTCAGTCCTTCGCCCATGCGACTTTCCTCGATCAGGCCCACCGCGACGCCGCTGCGTATACAGGCTTCGACAGCCGAAGAGTTGGGGCTCTCCAGCAGCACGCGATGATAAGTCCCGTGGTCCTTCAGCATTTGTAACGCCGCTGCACGATACGGGCAGCCGGCAACGGGTACCGTAATGGGCAGGGCGGCGTTCGGCGTGTGGCTGAAGTGCTCGGCCGCTACCCACAGCGGCTGCACGGGCCCCAGCCGTTCGCCCTGTGCCAGCGGCTGCGCGCTGACGGTGATCGTCAGGTCCAACTGGTTCGCCATGAACATATTCAGCAACTCACCGCTGGTGCGCGCTTCGACTTCCAGTTCCAGCAAGGGGTTGTCGGCGATCAACTGCGGCACGCATGCCTGGATGAACGCGGGGGCATACGTATCGGGTATTCCCAGGCGGATCTTGCCCTGCATCCGTTGAGGCATCAGCGAGATGAGCAGACGGTCATGGCTCTTGAGAAACTCAGTGGTTTCGCCCAGCAGTTTCTTGCCGTAGAGCGTCAACTCCACGCCCTGGTTGTTACGGCTGAACAGACGCTGGCCAATCTGTTTTTCCAGCTTCTGGATCTGAGTCGTCACCGCTGAAGCGCTGCGATGCACATGGTCTGCCGCTTCGTTGAAGCGTCCAAAGCGCGCGACGGCGTGGAAGGTGCGCAGTAGATCAATGTTCAATTGTTTGGTCATGATTCTGCTTTTCCGGATTGGTTATGCCGGTTATTCAAATATACATAAGCATGTGCGCTCTTTAGCCTTGGGGTCAATCTACGAAGATTGGAGGCGATATGACGCGATCAACCCTGAAGCTGTGGTTATTGCAGGGTGCGTTTGTGCTGTCCTGGAGCTCCGGCTACATCGGCGCCAAGCTCGGCACCCAGGGCGGCGGGGCGTTCAACCTGCTGTTCTGGCGTTTCCTGCTGGTATCGCTGTGCCTGGGCGTGTTTTTGAATGTCAAGGTATTGAGCGTTTCATGGGCGCAGATTCGGCATCATGCCATCGTCGGTTTCCTGTCTCAGTTCCTGTACCTGAGTTGCCTCTACGTGGCGATCCAGAACGGTTTGCCGCCCGGCATTGCTGCGATCATTGCGGCGCTGCAGCCCTTGATGACGGCGGCATTGTCGACGGGCAACGCCACTGAGCGCAGCGGTGGCTGGCAGTGGGCGGGGCTGACAGTCAGCTTTGTCGGGGTATTGATCGTGATTGCCGGGCAATACCGCAGCAGCGGCGCCAGCGTCGGCTTGCTCATGTACGGCTTGCCATTGGCCGCGGCGCTGGGGCTGACGTTGGCGACGTTGTACGAGCGCCGCAGCCTTCAAGGCCGGGACGCGGGCTTGATGCTGCCGCTGTTTATCCAATCGTTGCTGACCCTGATCGGCTTCACCGGCGCCGTGCTCTATACCGATACGTTGAGTATTCCCCATGACCCCGCTGTACTGGTCTCGATTGTCTGGCTGACGGTGTTCTCGACGTTTGGGGCTTACCTGAGCCTGTGGATGCTGCTGCGGGTGATGACAGCGACACGCGTCGCGGCGCTGGTGTATCTGGAACCCCCTGTGACGTTGGTGTGGGCAGCGCTGATGTTCGGCGATCTGATTCACGCCTCGACCTATGCCGGTATTGCCGTGGTGGTCGCGGGGATGGTGCTGGTGCGCTTGAAACGACCGACCGTCGCGTGTGTTTCTTGATGTGTCCGAGTTCAGCAACCTGACAGACACCACCTGTTAAAAAGTAACTCAAGCCTGAGCAACGCATGGCTGAAACACGGGGCATTTTTTACTGGTGCAAGTGTTGGGCGTCAGCGCCCGAGGGGTTTTTATGTTGTTACGTTATGCAGCGTTGGCGGCGGTTGTCGTCGCGGCATCCGGGTGTGTGCAAGAGCGCGTTGTGCATGATCGTCGGCCGGTGCAACGAGAATATGTCGAGGTGGTGGCGCCACAGCCACCGCCGGTGCAGGTCATTGAGGTCGAGCCTGCGGTACGCGAAGGCTACATCTGGTCACGCGGCTACTGGCGCTGGGAAGGCGGGCGTTATGTGGCGGTGCACGGCCATTGGGAGCCGGTCCGTGAAGGGTATCGCTATGTGCATCCGCACTGGGTTCAGCGCAACGACGGTTATCACTGGCAGCACGGTGGCTGGGTGCGTTAAGCCAGGCTCAAGAGGGCTTTTTGGTACCCAGTAGCCGAACTTCCCTCAACAGCGCGGCGCCGAGTTGATCGGTGCCCAGCTCCTTGTACCCCACGGCCTTGATCTCGCCGTTCTCCTCGGCCTGGATAATGATCACCGGCGTTTCCTTGCCGGTGGCCTCGTCCACATGCAGGGCGTATTGGGGAACGTCCACCTTGATCGGTGTACCCGCGGCCTTGCCCTTTACATTGATCAGAAACGCTGCGCAGCCCGTGTCGACATCCGCGCTGGTGGCTGGGCGGCCGCTGACGAAACAGGTTGTCGGCAGGTCGGGCCAGATGACGTCGGCCTCGGCGAGTGATGGCAACAGGGCCATTGCAGCCAGAAAAAGCGTGCGCACGTTGGTCGTTCTCTTGATCAGGGGGGAGAGGCGGTTTTTACCAAAGCCTGGCGACAGGGGCGTGAGGGACTCGATCAGTGCGGATGCCTGGGGGGAGTATCTCCAACAAGATCCGTTGGTCCATAGGGTGGCTCGCAGATGAGGAGTGAATCGGAATAATCCAAACCTGGACCAAATGCTCAGTCATCACCTGCTTGCCCATGGGCCAAAGCGATACAAACCATGACCGACCGTCAGCGTCTGCGGACGGTCGTCAGCCCGCCATTGGCGCTCACTGCACGACGCGATAGCACGGCACGTACGCTGCGCCACCGGGCAATTTCATGCGGTGCTGGGCAACAAATGCCTGAAGCAGTTCGTCCAGTGGTTTCATGATGGCCGGGTCGCCGTTGATCTCGTACGGGCCGTGTTGTTCGATCAGGCGAATGCCCTTGTCCTTCACGTTCCCGGCCACGATGCCCGAGAACGCGCGACGCAGGTTGGCGGCCAGTTCGTGGGGCGCCAGCGCGTGGCTCAGTTGCAGGCTGGCCATGTTTTCGTGGGTTGGATCGAACGGACGCTGGAAGACCTCGTCGATCTTCAGCAGCCAGTTGAAGTGGAATGCGTCGTTGCGCTCACGACGGAACTGTTTCACCGCCTTGAGGCCGGCGGTCATTTGGCGCGCCACTTCGGCCGGGTCGTCGATGATGATCTGGTAATGCGCCTGCGCCGCCTCGCCCAGGGTGGCGCCGACGAAGGCATGCAACTGCTGCAGATACGGCGCGGCCTGTTTCGGCCCGGTGAGGATGACCGGGAACGGCACGTCGCGGTTGTCCGGGTGCATCAGAATGCCCAGCAGGTAGAGGAATTCCTCGGCCGTGCCGGCGCCGCCGGGAAAGATGATGATGCCGTGGCCGACACGCACGAAGGCTTCCAGGCGCTTCTCGATATCCGGCAGGATCACCAGCTCGTTGACGATGGGGTTCGGCGCTTCGGCGGCGATGATGCCCGGCTCGGTCAGGCCCAGGTAGCGCCCGCCGGTAATGCGTTGCTTGGCGTGGGAAATGGTCGCGCCTTTCATCGGACCTTTCATCACGCCGGGGCCACAGCCGGTGCACACGTCGAGGCTGCGCAGGCCCAGTTCGTGCCCGACTTTCTTGGTGTATTTGTATTCTTCGGTATTGATCGAGTGCCCACCCCAGCACACCACGATTTTCGGCTCGACACCGGGGCGCAGCGTACGGGCATTGCGCAGCAGGTGGAACACGTAGTCGGTGATGCCTTGGGAATTGCTCAGGTCGATGCGCTGGCTGTCCAGTTCGTTCTCGGTGTAGACGATGTCGCGCAGCGCGCTGAACAGCATCTCACGGGTGCTGGCGATCATCTCACCATCGACAAACGCGTCCGCCGGGGCGTTCAACAGTTCCAGGCGCACACCACGGTCCTGTTGGTGAATACGCACTTCAAAGTCTTTATAAGCGTCGAGAATGGTCTTGGCGTTATCGATATGCGCGCCAGTGTTGAGGATTGCCAGGGCGCACTGGCGGAACAGGGTGTAGATGCTGCCGGTACCGGCTTCGCTCAGTTGTTGCACTTCACGTTGGGAGAGGGTTTCGAGGCTGCCCTTGGGGCTGACGGAGGCATTGATGACTTGACGTTGGGGCATTCTGATTCCTTGAAAGCGCAGCCACCGCACCCGATGAGGCGCAATGGCTTGAGAAGGGTGGGCGCAGATTAACGCGCCCGAGCCGAATATTTACCTCAGGCACAAGGCCGAGTGCAAATACCGTCCATCCCCATCATGCCGCAGAACTCACTGAATCAGCTTCCAGTTTTTGTAGAAAACCCGACGCAGGGTGAAGACCATCCCGGCAAACCCGGCGATCACGGCGTTCAGCACCCACGGCACCGGGGTCGGTCGTACGATATCGATAAACAGGCAGTAGCGCTTGGCGTCATTTTTGTTGAAGGACGCGTGCATCAGCGTGTCATCGAAAATAAACAGCGGGTCGTCATGCCAGTAATGTTTGTGTTTGCCCACTTGAATGAACACACCATCGTGATGGGGGGCCGGTGCCATGTTGTAGAGCACCCGGAACATCATGCGCAAAGGGCCGAAGTGAAACGACGTCGAGCGGTTTTCGTTGAATACCGATACGCCGATGGTCTTCACGTACGGCAGCTTTTTGCGCAATTGAGGAATATCCAGCGTGGTTTCGATCGGCCGTCCGTACCACTGGAAAAACAGCATCCCGCGCTTCTTCTCGGCCATGCGTTCGTCCAGGTAACCGATGATTTCGTCCTTGTGGGCCATGGCGTCGTCGAGCACCTGTTGCAGGTCTTCACGCCAGGCGGGTGGCAGGTCGCGCATCGTGTAAACGTGGCGGTTGCGTGAGCTCAACAGGTCGAACAGCGTGTTGAACGGTGCCAGCAGCCAGGTGTTGCGGCCGCTGCCGATAAAGTACTTTTTGAATGTCGGTGTGTCGTACAGGCCATTGCGCAAGAAGTCGTAAATACCGCACAGCAGCACCAGGCAAAGGAACACCAGCGTGGTTTCTGGGAACACATCGATAATCAGCAAGACGCCGAGTACCCAGGCGACCGATAGCGCTTTTTTACGCAAAGCAGGCTTGTTCATGCAACTCAGCTCCAGAAGGACGCCATTCGACAGGTCCGGATCCGTGGCTGCGAGTGGTGGGGTTTGAAACATATTGAAACAACTGCGTCATAATAAGGCCTTCTGCGCCGCAAAGGCGTTTTAAATAGTGCGAAATTGTGAAGGTTTCACGCGGTTTTCAAGCGGCGTCGAGCCCGCGTGGATTGGATTTTGTAAACGTAGGATTTGCGACTATCGTGACGCTTCGGTTTTTCGTGCGTCATAGACCGGTACGATTGAAGTTGAATGGCCACCATTGGCCTTCGGCACCTTGGAAGAGGCAGAAATTTTATGATCATCAAACCGCGGGTTCGTGGCTTTATCTGTGTGACCGCTCACCCTGTTGGCTGTGAAGCGAACGTCAAGGAACAGATCGACTACGTAACCGAACACGGCGTAATCGAAGGTGGCCCCAAGAAGGTGCTGGTCCTGGGCGCCTCCACCGGCTACGGCCTGGCCGCGCGCATCAGTGCCGCGTTTGGCTGCGGCGCCGACACCTTGGGCGTGTTTTTTGAGAAGGAAGGTGAAGAGGGCAAACTGAGTTCCGCCGGCTGGTACAACAGCGCCGCGTTCGAGAAGTTTGCTGTTGAAAAAGGCCTGTACGCCAAGAGCATCAACGGCGACGCGTTCTCCGACGAGATCAAGCGCCTGACCATCGAGACCATCAAGAAAGACCTGGGCAAGATCGATCTGGTGGTCTACAGCCTGGCCGCGCCGCGCCGTACCGACCCGCAGGGCGTGGTGCACACTTCCACCCTCAAGCCGATCGGCAAGGCCGTGACCCTGCGCGGTATCAACACCGATAAAGGCGTGGTGGTCGACACCACCCTTGAGCCGGCGACCCAGGAAGAAATCGACGGCACCGTGAAAGTCATGGGTGGCGAAGACTGGCAGCTGTGGATCGACGCCCTGCGTGACGCCGATGTTCTGGCCGAAGGCGCCAAGACCACCGCGTTCACCTACCTCGGTGAGAAGCTGACCCAGGACATCTACTGGAACGGCTCCATCGGTGAAGCCAAGAAGGACCTGGACAAAAAAGTCCTGACCCTGCGCGACAACCTCGCGGCACTGAAAGGCGACGCCCGTGTGTCGGTGCTCAAGGCAGTGGTCACCCAAGCCAGTTCGGCGATCCCGATCATGCCGCTGTACCTGTCGCTGCTGTTCAAAGTCATGAAAGAGCAGGGCACCCACGAAGGTTGCATCGAGCAGGTCTACGGCCTGTTCAAGGACAGCCTGTATGGCCGCGAGCCAAAACTCGACGCCGACGGCCGCCTGCGTGCCGACCTCAAAGAGCTCGAGCCGAAAGTTCAGGACGCCGTGGCCGACCTGTGGAACCAGGTCACCGACGACAACGTCAACGAGATCAGCGATTTTGCCGGTTACAAGGCTGAGTTCCTGCGCTTGTTCGGCTTTGAAGTCGACGGCGTGGACTACGAAGCCGATGTGAACCCGACCGTGAAGATCAACGGCCTGATTCAGGCGTAACCGCTCCGCGCACAGAAAAACGGCCTCTCGGGGCCGTTTTTTATCGCCTGTAAAAAGGCTCGTTTCAGATCCGTCCTACACGTTTTCCGGCATTGCCGGGTCCCCGTCCTGTGCCAGACTCTGACGCGGTCAAATCACGCCAACGGAGGATCTGATGACGATTCGTGCAGTAGTTTTTGATTTCGGCGGGGTCCTGTTCGACTGGAACCCGCAGCATCTGTACCGCAAGCTGATCGCCGATGAACATGAGCGGCAATGGTTTCTCGACAATATCTGCACCCAGGCCTGGAACACCGAGCAGGACGCCGGGCGGACCTTGGCCGAAGGGACGCACCTGTTGACCGAGCAATACCCTCACCATAGGGCGCTGATCCAGGCGTATTACGAACGCTGGCACGAAATGCTACGTGGGCCATTGCCGGAAGGCGTCGCTATTCTGGAGGCGTTGCACCGCGTCAACGTGCCGTTGTTCGGGCTCACGAACTGGTCGGCGGAAACCTTCCCCTACGCGCGGGCCAACTACCCGTTCCTGCAGCGCCTGCGCGATATCGTCGTGTCTGGCGAGTTAAAGCTGATCAAGCCTGACCCGGCGATCTACCACGCCAGCCTGGCCCAGGTGCGTGCTCACCTGCCGGATATCCAACCGGCTGAAGTGGTGTTTATCGATGATGTGGCCGGCAATATCGAGGCCGCCATCGCCCTTGGCTGGCAGGGCATTCATCATGTCTCGGCCGAGCGTACCGCCGTACGCTTGCGTGAACTGGGCGTGGACTTTTAAAGCGCCCATTTCTCCATGACGAAATCCACGAAGGCGCGCAGCTTGGGCAGCCGGTAGCGGTCCTGGCCGTACAGCAAGTGCATCGGGCGGCTCGGCAGTTGATAGGTGGTGAGCAATGCGACGAGCTTGCCGCTCTGCAGGTCAGGCTGCACCAGCGCATCGGGCAGCATGACGATGCCCATGCCTTGCACCGCCGCCTGGCGCAGGGCTTGGGAGCTGTTAATGGTCAGCGAACCGGAGACCGGAATCTCGACCTCGCCGTCTGCCCCGCTCATGCGCCACAGTTTGTCGGCGTTGCGCCAATCGTCGGTAGACGGGTAGGCGAAGGCCAGGCAGTCGTGGGTTTGCAGGTCTTCGGGCGTCGAGGGTGTGCCGCGTCGGGCCAGGTACTCCGGCGACGCGCAAAGGGTGATCGTGTAGTCCTGCATGGGCCGTGCGATCAGGCTCGAGGGCTCCAGTTCACCGAGGCGGATGGCCACGTCGAACCCGCTGTCGACCAGGTCCATGCGTTCGTTGCTGAGCACCACATAAAGCTTGATCAAGGGGTAACGCCGGGAAAACTCACTGAGCGCGGGCGCCAGGCGTTCGGTGCCAAAGGCCGGTGGCGCTGTGACGCGCAGGGTGCCTTTGGGCACGTCGCTGTGGGCCTGCTCAGCCAGTTGCTCGGAGTCGGCCACCAGCCCCAGTACTTCAAGGCAGCGCTGGTAATACTGGCCGCCAAACTCCGTGAGGCTCTGTTTGCGGGTGGTGCGTTTGAGCAGGCTCACGCCCAGGCGTTGCTCCAGCGCGCGCAGGTGGTTGCCGACCATGGTGGTCGACATGCCACAGGCCTGGGCGGCCGCGGTCATGCTGCCGGCCTCCACGACTTTGACGTACACCGACATCGCTTGGAACAGATCCATTATCAAGCCCTGATTTAAAGTCATTACATAAAAGCGCAGTTTATCCATCTGGGGTGGCTAACGATACTTCAAGCACCCCTCACGATGCACTGGAGCCTGACACCATGACCGCCGCCTGCCTGATGACCACTTACCAGCCCTTGGCCCTGAGTTTCACCCGTGGCTTGGGCACGCGCCTGTGGGATCAGCAGGGCCGCGAATACCTCGACGCAGTGGCCGGCGTGGCGGTGACCAATGTCGGGCATTCCCACCCGAAACTGGTGAGCGCCATCAGCGAACAGGCCGGTTTGCTGTTACACACCTCTAACCTTTACAGCATCGACTGGCAGCAACGGCTGGCGCAGCGCCTGACCCAGCTGTCGGGCCTGGACCGTGCCTTCTTCAACAACTCCGGCGCCGAAGCCAACGAGACCGCACTGAAGCTGGCGCGCTTGCATGGTTGGAAAAAAGGCATCGAAGAACCGCTGGTGGTGGTCATGGAAAACGCCTTTCATGGGCGCACCCTCGGCACCATGGCCGCCAGCGATGGGCCCTCGGTACGCCTGGGCTTCCAGCGTTTGCCGGGGGATTTTCTCAAGGTGCGCTTTGGCGACCTGGCGGCCATTGAGGCGCTCACCCAAACCTTTGGCTCGCGGATAGCCGCGGTCCTGCTCGAGCCGATTCAGGGCGAAAGCGGTGTCGTGCCGGCGCCTGCTGGTTACCTGCAAGCCCTGCGCGATCACTGCACGCGTCACGGTTGGCTGATGATGCTCGATGAGATCCAGACCGGTATTGGCCGCACCGGCACCTGGTTCGCCTTCCAGCATGAAAACATCGTGCCGGACGTGATGACCCTGGCCAAAGGCCTTGGCAATGGCGTACCCATCGGCGCCTGTCTGGCGCGGGCGGCGGTGGCCCGACTGTTTACGCCGGGCAGTCACGGCAGCACGTTCGGCGGCAACCCGCTGGCCTGCCGGGTGGGTTGCACCGTGTTGGACATCATCGAAGAGCAAGGCCTGCTGCAAAATGCCGCGCAACAAGGCGAACGTTTGCTGGCGCGCTTGCGGATGGAATTGGGCGAGCACCCACAGGTGCTGGCGATACGGGGGCAGGGCCTGATGGTCGGTATCGAACTGGTCAGCCCTTACCGTGACTTGGCCCAGCGTGCCGCCCAGGAGCATGGGCTGCTGATCAACGTCACGCGGGGCAAGGTCATTCGCCTGTTGCCGCCGCTGACCCTGGAGGCCAAGGAGGTTGAGATGATTGTGCGGGCGATCACCCGCTTATTGGATCAGGCCCATTGAGCCATTCCTGGTTCATCGTCTCTTTATCCCCCAGATAGTCCAGCAACCAGCCCATGGCCGGGGACAGCTTGTTCTGTGCCCAGGCCACACACGATGGGCTGGCCGGGAAGGGCCGGGTCAGTTGCAGTGCCACCAACTCGCCGCGTTCGATCCAGGGTAATACCTGATGCATCGGCGCCATTCCGACACACAGGCCATCGCGCAGGCAGTCGATGGCGCAGGGCCAGTTCGGCACGACCAGCCGACGTTGGTTATCCAGGGTCCAGGTGTCGCGCTTGGGCAGGTTACGCGACGTGTCGGTCATGCACAGCGAGGCGAAGGGGCGCAGTTGGTCGTCACTGAGCAACCCTTCAACGGCCGCCAAGGGATGTTTCGCACTGACCACGCACAACCAGTTCAACAGACCCATGTCGCGAAAGCTGAAGCGGCTGGCCACCGGCACCGCGCTGGTGGCGCCGATCACAATGTCGCTGCGCTCGTCGGCCAGGGCGTCCCACACGCCGTTGTACACCTCGTACTCCAGCAATAATTCCACCTCGGGAAACTGGCGATAAAAATCCAGGACCAATTGCCGGCAGCGCTGGGGTTTGACGATAGAGTCCACCGCCACCTTCAACTGGCCGCTCCAGCCGTTGGCCACTTGCTGACACAAGCGCCGGGTGCCGAGCATTTTTTTCATCACACCGCGGGCTTCGTCGATAAACAGACGGCCGGCGGGGGTCAGTTCGACATCGCGATGGCGCCGAACGAACAGCGGCACCGCCAGCCACTCTTCGAGCTGGCGCACCGTGTAGCTGATCGCCGACGGTACACGGTGCAGTTCCTGGGCGGCGGCGCTGAAGCTGCCATGGCGGGCCACCGCATCAACCACATCCAGGGAGTATTCGGACCACATGGCGTCTGCCTTCAAAAATATTGATAAGTGTGTCCAATTATTATCGCTTCACACAAAATATGTCAGCTTCATAATGCGCACCAGTCAGCAAATTGTTTGATGGCAGGGTGTACAAGGTTTCAATGAAAAATTCTTTTGGTTTCACGTGGTATCTGGCGGGGTTGAGCATGCTCGGCTATCTCGCCATGGATATGTATTTGCCGGCGTTTGGCGCCATGGGCGAGCAACTGCAGATTGGCGCGGGCGCGGTGGGCGCCAGCTTGAGTATCTTCCTAGCCGGTTTTGCCCTCGGGCAACTGGTATGGGGGCCGTTGTCCGATCGCCTGGGGCGCAAGCCGATTTTGCTCGCGGGCTTGAGTTTGTTCGTGCTGGGCTGTGCCGGCATGTTCTGGGTCGAGACCACGCCGCAGCTGCTGGCGCTGCGCTTTATGCAGGCGGTGGGTGTGTGTGCCGCCGCCGTCAGTTGGCAGGCGTTGGTGATTGACCGTTATCCGGCCGACAAGGCGCACCGCGTGTTTGCCAGCATCATGCCGTTGATGTCGCTGTCGCCGGCCCTGGCACCGCTGTTGGGCGCGCTGGTGTTGAATCACTTTGGTTGGCAGGCGATCTTCGGCGTATTACTGGGGGTGTCGCTGCTGTTGTTGCTGCCGACCTTGTTCCTGCGCCGAATGCCGAAAAAAACCACAGAAGCACGTTCGCGCCTGGGCTATGCGCAGTTGCTGACGTCTCGGGTATTTACCGGCAACGTAATGATCTTCGCCGCCTGCTCCGCCAGTTTCTTCGCCTGGCTGACCGCCTCGCCGTTCATCCTCGGTGACATGGGCTACAGCCCCAACGACATCGGCTTGAGCTACGTGCTGCCGACCCTGGCATTTTTGGTGGGTGGCTACAGTTGCCGCAGCGCCTTGCAGCGCGTGCAGGGCAAGACCTTGTTGCCCTGGTTGCTGGTGGCGTACTGCGTCAGCATGCTGGCGTTGTACCTGGTGGCCACCTTGACCGTGCCCACCCTCACCACCTTGCTGATCCCGTTCTGCCTGATGGCGCTGGTCAATGGCGCCAGCTACCCGATCGTGGTGGCGAATGCGCTGATGCCCTTTGCGGAAAATTCCGGCAAGGCGGCGGCGCTGCAAAACACCCTGCAACTGGGTCTGTGCTTTCTCAGCAGCTTGCTGGTGTCGTCGATGATCGACCAGCCGTTGCAGATCACCGTGATCGTGATGCTGGCGACCGCACCGCTGGCGGTATTGGGTTACCTGCTGGCGCGGCCCAAGGCTGACAGTTCGGAACTCGCAAACGCCTGAACCGACACACTGGTCGGTTCCTTCAGGGACTAGAAGGTGATTTCCATGTTCACCGTCGGCGTCGAGGTGCGGCTGCCCCGGCCGCCATCCACGCCGAACTTGTTGTGCCAGTATTCATAACCCACGCCCAGGTACAGATTCGGCTTGACGCTTTTGCCGGGGCGCACCGCCACCATCAGCGCGGTGCGCATCAGGGCTTCGGGCGCGGTGTCGCGGCCGTGGTAGTCCTTGCCCTTTTCTCCGACGTAGTTGACGAACCCCTGGAATTTCGCCGCGTGGTTGGCTATCTGGAATGGGCGCATCCAGGTCAGGTTGAGCATGTAGGTGTCGTCGAACGTGTGGTTCGACTCTTGCGCGCCGGGGATGCCGGTGTGGTTCCTTTCCTTGTAGTACAACAGGCTCAGGTCCAGCACGCCGACCGTGTTGAACTTCAGCGTCGGGCCCAGCACCAGTGCGCGTTTTTTCGCTGAGGCGAAGTTGTTGTTGCGGTTGGCGTCAAAGCCCAGGGTCAGCGCGTAATCCTTGATGACCCCGGTGCCCAACGGCACATCGAACACCCGTGATGCATAAAGCTGGTGCCGGTATACGGCATACACCTCACTGCCGCCGTGGTCGGTGCCTTTACGCGGGTCGCGGCTGTCGGACAGGAACACATCCAGGTTGAGGAAATGGCTGCCGTATCGGTAACCGCTGGCGTGAGTGAAGCTATAGGTGCGCTTGCTGAAGGCGTCGGGGTTATTCGGATTGGTGAACTGTTGGCCGTAGCGAAATCCTACGCTGTTGTTCATCCATTCCACCGCGACGGCCTGTCCGCCGCCGAGGAGGGTGAGGGCAACCGTGGCGCTGTGTAATGCCTTTTTCATTGTTATAGGTCCTTTGGCGTTCCGGCTCATTGCGGCCAGGTGGTTTTTGTAACGCCGGTGGAGGGTATCTTGTTCGATTAATTGTATACAACTCTATGGACATCCAGTCGTGACATTGCATACAGTGGCCGCACAACAAAAACAGAGAACCCCTCACCATGACTATCCCGAAGGCGTCACCGCAGCGGCCAGAAGACGAGAATCTCGGCGTCGCCGCCAACATGGCTTACGGCCTGCAACATGTGCTCACCATGTACGGCGGCATCGTCGCGGTACCGCTGATCGTCGGTCAGGCAGCCGGGTTGTCGCCCGCCGACATTGGCCTGCTGATCGCCGCGTCGCTGTTCGCCGGTGGCCTGGCCACCCTGTTGCAAACCCTTGGCCTGCCGTTCTTTGGCTGTCAGTTGCCGCTGGTGCAGGGCGTGTCGTTTGCCGGTGTGGCCACCATGGTCGCGATTGTCGGCAGCGACGGGGCTGGCGGGGTGCCGGCGATTCTCGGCGCGGTGATGGCCGCCTCGTTTATCGGGCTGCTGATCACGCCGGTATTCTCGCGGATCACTAAGTTTTTCCCGCCTCTGGTGACCGGTATCGTGATCACCACCATCGGCTTGACCTTGATGCCGGTCGCGGCGCGCTGGGCCATGGGCGGTAACAGCCGCGCAGCGGACTTTGGCAGCATGCCCAATATCGGCCTGGCGGCATTGACCCTGGTGCTGGTGCTGCTGTTGAGCAAGATCGGCAGCGCGACCATCTCGCGCTTATCGATCCTGCTGGCAATGGTGATCGGCACGCTGATCGCGGTGTTCCTCGGCATGGCGGATTTTTCCGGCGTGACCCATGGGCCGATGTTTGGTTTTCCCACCCCGTTCCATTTCGGCATGCCGACTTTTCACATCGCCGCGATCATTTCCATGTGCATCGTGGTGATGGTGACCCTGGTGGAAACCTCGGCGGACATCCTGGCGGTGGGCGAAATCATCGACACCAAGGTCGATTCCAAGCGCCTGGGTAACGGCCTGCGCGCCGATATGCTGTCGAGCATGTTTGCGCCGATCTTTGGCTCATTCACCCAAAGCGCATTCGCCCAGAACGTCGGCCTGGTCGCGGTGACTGGGGTCAAGAGCCGTTTCGTGGTAGCCACCGGCGGCCTGTTTCTGGTGATCCTCGGCCTGCTGCCGTTTATGGGGCGGGTGATCGCGGCGGTGCCCACTTCGGTGCTGGGCGGTGCCGGGATTGTGCTGTTCGGCACGGTGGCCGCCAGCGGTATTCGCACCCTGTCCAAGGTGGATTACCGCAACAACATGAACCTGATCATCGTTGCTACGTCCATCGGTTTTGGCATGATCCCGATCGCCGCGCCGAGTTTCTATGATCACTTCCCGAGCTGGTTCGCGACCATTTTCCATTCGGGCATCAGCTCGTCGGCGATCATGGCGATCCTGTTGAACCTGGCGTTCAACCACTTCACGGCGGGCAACTCGGACCAGCAATCTGTGTTTGTGGCGGGGACTGAGCGCAGCCTGTGCTTCCACGATGTGGCGGCACTGCGCGATGGCGATTACTTCAGGGGTGGCAAGCTGTTCGATGCCGAGGGCAATGAAATTCCGGTGGTGGCCGAAGCCACCAGGCAAACCTCGAAACCGGAAACCACCGAAGTGTAAAAAATGTGGGAGCGTGCACGCGCGCTCCCACGGTTGCACTTAGCCAGCCTTGAGTGCCCGGCGCGGCAGCGAGCACGCCTCATCCAAAAACTTCACCACGGTCCCCATGCACGCCTGGCGTTCTTCCACATGGGGCATGTGGCTGGAGTCTTCAAACAGCGCCCAGCGCACATCCGCGATCTCATCCAGAAATGGCTTGACCACCAGTGGCGTGGCTTCGTCGTGGCGACCGGAGATCACCAGGGTCGGCACGTTGATCGCCGACAGGCGGCCAATGGATTTCCAGTCCTTCAAGCTGCCGATCACGTGGAACTCGGTCGGGCCGCTCATGGCGTGATACACCGTAGGGTCCGAGTCGACCTGTTCAAAGGTGCGTGCCACTTCTTCCGGCCATGGGTTAACACGGCACACGTGCTGGTCATAGAACACCCGTGAAGCGGCGAGGTATTCCGGGTCTTGGTAGGTGCCGGCGGCTTCATGCTTGAGCAGGGTTTCGTGCACGCCTTCGGGGAGCAATTTGCGCAGGCGGTTGGCCTCGCTGACCCAGGTGCGCATGCAGGTAGGCGAGTTGGCGGGGATGAACGCGCGCAGACCCTTGGGTTGCAGCATCGCGTGCTCACTGCCGAGCATGCCGCCCCAGGACTGGCCGAGGATCGCGTAGTTATCGCGGATGTGCAGGTGGTCCAGCAGGTTGTCCAGCTCCCTCAGGAACAGGTCGACGGTCCAGAACGACCGGTCTTGCTCAGGCAGATGGGTGGAGCGGCCATTGCCCAGTTGGTCGTAGTGGATCACCGCGTGGCCGCTGGCGGCGACATCCTTGAAGGCGTCGACGTAATCATGGGTGCAGCCGGGGCCGCCGTGGATGATGACCAGTGGTGTGCGGCCGCTGGACAGGTCACCGGTGACGCGGTACCAGGTCTGGTAGTCGCCAAACGCTGCATACCCTTCTTGGATTTTTTCGATGAATTCCATTTCGTACCCTGCTCTGAAAAAACGATCAGGGGGCACCATAGTCCGCATGCAAAATTTAAGTAACTAGCAAAACAGCTAGGTTTTGCCGTGGGATCAGTCTTCGAGCAAGCGGTAATGGGTGGCGCGAACCACCGCCTGCACACGGTTTTTGGCGCCCAACTTGTGCATCGCAGAGGCCAGGTGCAGGGTCACCACCGCCAGTGATCGGCTCAACTGCGTGGCGATCTGCGCTGCGGTCAGGCCCTCGGCGGCCCATTTCAGGCACTCGCGCTCGCGTTTGGTCAGGTGAATATGCGGGTACGTGCGCAGCTCTTTGCCGAATAACGGGTAGGCTGCTTCCTGCAAGGCGTGGGAAATGACGCTGAAGTCCGACAACGTCTGCTGCGCACCCCGCAGCACGGTGTGGGCCTTGCCGGTACGCAGGCCCGTGAGTGATGCAAAGCCACCACGGGGCAGGTGGATCGGTACGCTGACGCCGCAGGTCAATTGCTGGTCATGCAGGTACGAGGACACGGGGGCGTGGCAAGGGTCGATGATTTTTTGCAGCGGGGTGTCGGTTTTGGCCTCGTAGGACCAGACGAAGGGCGATACCGTGCTCAGGGCCAGGTGCTGCACCGGATCGATCTGGTAAAACCCTTTGCTGCACCATAATGCGTGCCAGTCGGGCGGGGTATTGCGCAATTCCAGGACCGAGGGGGTGATCAATCCGCCATCCTGGTCGATCGGCACCGGGGTGTAGTCATACACCAGAGCATCGAAACCCAGCTGTTGGGCAAGGATAAACGCGTTGTCCATCTGCTCGTCCAGGCTCCTGCCCGGCATCAGACGATTGTTGAAGGCAGTTAGCTTGGCCAGCATCCGTTCTGCTCCCGATTTCATTTGAATCTCGACTTGCTGCAAGTAGAATGCCACGCCCCGGCGAAGGACTGCCAGGCCAAACCTATAAGAAATACTAGGTTATGGACGCGCGGCATCCTCGGTAGTGTTGGCTGATAAACGGCCGCTACCCGCAGGGCCGATACAACACAAGGAATGTACGCATGTGGCGTGAAATTGCCCCCGACCAGCAGTACAACGTGCAGGTCGACGGTCACAACCTCGTGGTCTACAGCTTTGGCGAAGGCGACGAGGTGCTGTTGTGCCTCAACGGCGGGCCGGGCCTGCCGTGTGACTACTTGCGCGACGCCCATGGCTGGCTCAAGGACCATAACCTGCGAGTGGTTGCATTCGACCAGCTTGGCACGGGCGCATCAGCCAGACCATCAGATGTTTCCCTGTGGGAAATCCGCCGTTATGTCGAAGAAGTCGAAACCGTGCGCCAGGCCCTGGGCCTGGGCCGCGTGCATTTGCTGGGGCATTCCTGGGGCGGCTGGCTGGGCATCGAGTACGCCATTCATTACCCCGACGCACTCAAAAGCCTGATCCTGGAAAACACCGTCGGCGACATTCCGCACCTGTCCCGGGAGCTGGAACGCCTGCGCGGCGCCCTGGGCAGCGAAACCGTGGCCATGATGCAGCGCCACGAGGCCATGGGCACCCTGGACCATCCGCAGTATCAGGCCGCAATCACCTTGCTCAACTACCGCCACGTATGCCGCCTGGATGAGTGGCCCGAGCCGGTCAAGCGCTCCCTCGGCGACTGGAACATGGGCCCCTACGAAACCATGCAGGGCCCCAACGAATTCCTCTATGTCGGCAACCTCAAGGACTGGAACCGCCTCAAAGAGATGGGCGACTTCACCATGCCCATCCTGATCACCACCGGCCAGCACGACGAACTCACTCCCGCCTGCGCCATGCGCATGAAGATGGCGGCCAGGCACGCCGAATTGCACGTGTTCCCCAACAGCAGCCATATGCCGTTCTATGAAGAACCCCAGGCGTATTTCCCGGTGCTGCTGGACTTTCTCGCACGTCACCGAGGCTGACGGATGAACCTGGCGCGCTACCGATTTGTCCTGTCCCGGCCGCTGCAATTGCTGCCGGTGCTGTTTGGCATCAGCCTGATCACCTTTGTGCTGGTGCGCTCGATCCCCGGCGACCCGGCGCGCGCGTTGCTCGGCTCGCGCAGTACGCCCGACGCCTTGTTGAAAATCCGCGCCCAGTACGGTCTCGACCAGCCGTTATGGCTGCAATATTTCTACTTCCTGAAGAACCTGCTCAAGGGCGACCTCGGCCAATCGCTGTTGTACAAGGTCGATGCCTTGAAGCTGATCGTCACCCGTATCGAACCGACCCTGGTGCTGGTGCTCGGCAGTGTGCTGCTGGCGCTGCTGATCGCGCTGCCGTTGGCCACCCTGGCCGCACGTAACAACGGTGGCTGGGTGGATAACCTGATCCGCGTGTTCACCACCGTTGGCCTGGGCATGCCGGCGTTCTGGCTGGGTTTGATGCTGATTCTGTTGCTCAGTGTGCAATGGGGCCTGTTCCCGGTGTCGGGCTACGGACGCACGTGGCTGGACAAGGCGCACCACATGCTGTTGCCGTGCCTGACCATCGCCCTGGCGCTGTCGGCGGTGCTGGTGCGCAACCTGCGGGCAAGCATGCTGATGGAATTGCAGGCCGATCACGTCACGGCCGCCCGCGCGCGTGGGCTGTCTGAAGCGCAGGTGTTTCGCCGCCATGTGCTGCCCAACTCCCTGGTACCGGCGGTCAACCTGCTGGCTGTGAATATCGGCTGGTTGATCAGCGGTACGGTGGTGATTGAAAGCCTGTTCGCCATCCCCGGCATCGGCCAATTGCTGGTGCGCGGCATCTTTACCCGCGACTACATGGTGGTGCAGGGCGTGGCGATGGTGCTGGCGTGCGCGACGGTGGTGGTCAACTTCATTGCGGACGTGGTCACCGTGGCCCTCGACCCACGGGTGAAGATGCAATGAGCAGCCGCCCACTGATCGCCCCGTGGCGCTTGCGCCTGCGCTTTGGCTTTCGCAATGGCCGGCTCACGGCGGCGTGGGGGTTGTTGATCCTGCTGGCGTGGCTGTGCCTGGCTGTGTTTGCGCCATGGATCGCGCCCTACGACCCGATTGTGCAAAACACCGACAGCAGTTTGCTCGGGCCGCACCTGGCCCATCCCTTTGGTACGGATAACTACGGTCGCGACATTCTTTCGCGGGTGATCTGGGGCGCGCGCATTGACCTGCAACTGGCCATTATCGGGGTGATCTTCCCGTTCATGATCGGCACCTTTATCGGTGCGGTCTCCGGCTACATCGGCGGGCGCTTCGACAGTGTGTGCATGCGCGTGATCGACGTGGTCCTGGCGTTCCCGTTCCTGGTGTTGATGCTGGCGATCATGGCGATCCTCGGTCCGGGTTTGCAGAGTTTCTACATCGCCATGGCGCTGGTGGGCTGGGTGTCCTATGCGCGGCTGATCCGCTCGCAGATCCTGGTGCTCAAAGAGAGCGACTTTGCCCTGGCCGCCAAGAGCCTGGGCTTTGGTCACGGGCGCATTCTGTTTCGGCATTTACTGCCCAATGCCCTGTTTGGCTCGATTGTGTTTTCCATGTCGGATGCGGTGCTGGTGCTGCTTAATGGCGCCGCGGTGAGCTACCTGGGTCTGGGCGTACAGCCGCCCACGGCCGAGTGGGGCACCATGGTCGCCGAAGGGCAGGCGTTCATTACCACGGCGTGGTGGATCTGCACCTTTCCGGGGTTGGCCATTGTGACCCTGGCCATGGGCTTCAGCCTGCTGGCCGATGGCGTGGCGCAAGTGCTGGGGGAGCGCACATGAGTCTGTTACAGGTACAGGACCTGAGCGTGATCGCCAGCAACACCGGGCGCGATGTCACGTTGGTCGACCGCGTGTCGTTCAACCTGGCCGAAGGTGAAATCCTCGGTTTGGTGGGCGAGAGCGGCTCGGGCAAGACCATGGTGTGTCGCGGCCTCATGCGCCTGTTGCCGTCATCTGCGTTGCGGGTGCAGGGCGGCGCGGTGCGGCTGGCCGGCCAGGACCTGCTGCCATTGGACGACGCCGGCATGCGCGCAATACGCGGCGGGCAACTGGGCATGATTTTCCAGAACCCCAGCAGTCACCTCGACCCGCTGATGCGCATTGGTGAGCAGATCGCCGAGGGCATTCGCCTGCACCAGGGGGCCTCGAAAAAAGACGCACGCCAGCTCGCCATCGACGTACTGCGTCAGGTCGGTATTCCCGACCCCAAGGCCCGTGTCGATAACTATCCCCATGAGTTTTCCGGCGGCATGCGCCAGCGCGCAATGATCGCGGTGGCGCTTGGCTGCAACCCCAAAGTGCTGATTGCCGATGAGCCGACCACCGCCCTGGACGTGACTGTGCAGGCGCAGATCCTGCGCCTGTTGCTCGACCTGCGCGACCAACGCGGCCTGTCGCTCATCATGATCACCCACGACCTCGGTGTGGTGGCGCAGACCTGTGATTCCATCGCCGTAATGTACGCCGGGCGCCTGTGCGAACACGGCAGCAAGTACGAACTGCTGGCCCATCCGCAGCATCCCTACACCGCCGGCCTTATCGACTGCCAGCCGGCCCACAGCAGCGGCCACGCCTTGCTGCGCACCATTGCCGGCCAGCCACCGTTGCTGGATGCACTGCCAGGCGGCTGTCGCTTCAACCCGCGTTGCCCGCAGGTGGGCGCCTTGTGCACCGAGCGATTGCCCGAAGGCGCGCGGGTGGCGTGCCACTATCCGTTGGGAGTTCGCTCATGAGCCTGTTGCAGATCAAGGACCTGGAAGTGCGCTTTGCTGCGTCCGGTACTGGCCTGTTCGGCCTGAACAAGCAGTGGGTGAGGGCGGTGAACGGTGTGTCGCTGAACCTGGCGGCGGGCGAAACCCTTGGCCTGGTGGGCGAGTCCGGCAGCGGCAAAAGCACCCTGGGCCGGGCGATCCTGCACCTTAACCCGATCAGTGCCGGCCAGGTGTTGTTTGACGGCGTCGACATGGCCCAGGGCAGCGCCATTGATATCGCCCGCCTGCGCCATGAAACCGCGATGATCTTCCAGGACCCTTACACCGCGTTGAACCCGCGCCATACCATCGGCGAAACCCTCGCCGAAGTGTTGCGGGTGCAGCGCAAGGTCGCGCCGCAGCACATCCAGGCCCGTGTGAACGAACTGCTCGATCTGGTGGGCCTGCGCCCGGAACTGGCCGGGCGCAAACCGGGTTCCCTCAGCGGCGGCCAATGCCAGCGCGTTGGCATCGCGCGGGCACTGGCGGTGGAGCCACGCTTGATCATTGCCGATGAGTGCGTGGCGGCGCTGGATGTGTCGATCCAGGGCCAGATCATCAACCTGCTGCTGTCGCTGCAGCAGCGCATGAACCTGGCGATCCTGTTTATCGCCCATGACCTGGCCATCGTGCGGCGCCTGTGCGACCGCGTGGCGGTGATGTACCTGGGCAAGATCGTCGAAGAAGGTCCGGTAGAAGCGGTGTTCAGCGCACCGCGCCACCCGTACACGGCGGCGTTGATCCAGGCGATCCCGGAAATCGATCCCCATCGGCCATTGCCCCTGGAGCCCTTGCCGGGTGAGCCGCCCAGCCCGCTGAATTTGCCCACAGGCTGTGCGTTTCACCCGCGTTGCCGGTATGCGCGCGCCATGTGTTCCGTGATGTTGCCGCCTACCCATTTTCTGCACGAGCATCGATACAGTTGCGTGCTTGAAGAACCTTTGCTTTAACCCACCTCTGCCATTCATAGACAAGGAGTTATGACATGCAATCGCGCCACTTGAAGTTGCTCGCCGCCGCTACGTTGACCGCGTGGTCGCTGACCGCCGGCCTCGCCCAGGCCGCTGGTGTATTGACCATCGGCTGCCGTGAAGACAGCACCACGTTCGACCCGATCAAAAGTGCGCAAAACCGCGACACCTGGGTCTTCGCCAACGTCTACGACACCCTGGTGCGCGTGGATAACCTGGGCACCAAGATGGAGCCGGGTCTGGCGGAAAGCTGGGAGATTTCCAAGGACGGCCTGACCTACACCTTCAAGCTGCGTGAGGCGAAGTTCTCCGATGGCTCGCCGATCACCGCCGCCGACGCCGCCTTCAGCCTGCTGCGTATCCGCGATAACAAAGCCTCACTGTGGGCAGACCCCTTCAACCTGATCGATACGGCCAAGGCAGCGGACGCGAAAACCCTGGTGGTCACTCTGAAGACGCCGGCGGTGGCGTTCCTCTCGCAATTGGCATCGCCGACGGTGTCGATCCTGTCGGAAAAGGCCATGACCAAAATGGGCGAAGACGCCTACTCGGAAAACCCGGTGACCTCCGGTGCGTTCACCGTGGACGAATGGCGCAAGGGCGATCGGGTGATCCTCAAGAAGAACCCGAACTTCTGGCAGGCCAAGAATGTGAGCCTGGACGGCGTGGAATGGGTCTCGGTGACCGACGACAACACGCGCATGCGCATGGTGCAGAACAACGAGCTCGATACGGCGATCTTCGTGCCGTTCTCGCGGGTGGAAGAACTCAAGAAAGACAAGAACGTGGTGATCCACGCCGACCCTTCCACCCGCGAAGATCACCTGCTGATCAACCATGCCCACGGCCTGCTGGCCAAGCCCCAGGTGCGTCAGGCGCTGGACATGGCCATCGACAAACAAGCGCTGGTCAAGACCGCCACCTACGGTCAAGGTACCGTGGCCTATTCCTACATTCCCAAAGGCTCGCTGTACCACTACGCCAATAACCTGCAGCGCCCGTATGACCCGGCCGAGGCCAGGAAACTGCTGGCCGCGGCCGGCGCCGAGGGCTTGAAACTCAACTATGTGGTCAACGCCGGCAACGAAGCCGATGAGCAGATTGCGGTGATCATCAAGGACCAGTTGGCCAAGGTCGGCGTCACGGCCAACCTGCAAAAGGTCGACCCGACCCAAAGCTGGCAGATGCTGGTGGACGGTGAATACGATATTTCGGTGATGTACTGGACCAACGACATTCTTGACCCGGACCAGAAGACCACCTTCGTATTGGGCCACGACACCAACCAGAACTACATGACCCGCTACAAGAACGACAAGGTCAAGGAACTGGTGGCGGCGGCACGTATCGAGGCCGACCCGGTCAAGCGTGAGCAGATGTATGTGGAACTGCAGAAACTGGCGAAACAGGATGTGAACTGGATCGACTTGTACTACAGCCCGTACATCAACATCTCACGCAAGAACGTCAGCAACTTCCTGCAGAACCCATTGGGTCGCTTCACCCTTGAGGAAGTGGTGAAAAACTAAGTTCCAGAAAGTAGCGCAAACACATGTGGGAGGGGGCAACCCCCTCCCACAGTTGATTCAACGGGGTCTCTTACTGCGCGTCAAACGCCTGCCCGTTGACCCCGGCGCTGTCCGGCCCCATCAGGTACAGGTACACCGGCATGATCTCTTCCGGCGCCGGCCTTTCCATTGGATTCTCCCCCGGATACGCCTGCGCCCGCATGCTGGTGCGCGTGCCGCCTGGGTTGATGCTGTTGGCCCTGACGGCGGCCACGTCTTCGAGCTCGTCGGCCAGGGTTTGCATCAAACCTTCGGTGGCGAACTTCGACACACCATAAGCGCCCCAATACGCCCGACCCTTGCGTCCGACGCTGCTGGAGGTGAACACCACCGATGCGTCCTGGGACAGCTTGAGCAGCGGCAGCAAGGTGCTGGTGAGCATGAACATCGCGTTGACGTTGATGTGCATCACCCGCATGAAGTTCTCACCCGACAACTGCTCGATCGGTGTGCGCGGGCCAATGATCGAGGCGTTGTGCAGCAGGCCGTCGAGGCGGCCGAATTCTTTTTCGATCATCGCCGCCAGCTCATCGTATTGATGGGGCAGGGCGGTCTCCAGGTTGAACGGGATCACCACCGGCTGCGGGTGGCCGGCTGCTTCGATGTCGTCATAGACCTGGGCCAGGTTGGCTTCGGTCTTGCCCAGCAAAAGCACGGTGGCGCCGTGGGCGGCGTAGGTTTTCGCCGCCGCTGCGCCAATCCCGCGTCCGGCGCCGGTCACCAGGATCACGCGGCCTTTGAGCAGTTCTGGGCGTGCGGAGTAATCAAACATAAATAGCCTCGACAGAATTCACAGAAAATCCATTTCGCCCGGTCAGCAACTGCACAGCGCGTTATCCAGCACTTTGCGCAGTTCCAGCGGATGGTCCACCACCACATCCGCGCCCCAGTGACGCGGGTTGTCATCCGGATGGATATAGCCATAGGTGACCGCCGCGGTGCGGGTGCCGGCGTCACGGCCGGATTCGATATCGCGCAGGTCATCGCCCACGAACAACACGCTGGCCGGGTCGAGGCCGAGCATCTTGCAGGCGAGGATCATCGGCTCCGGGTCCGGCTTGCTGTTTGTCACGTGGTCCGGGCAGATCAGCACGGCCGAGCGCTCGGCCAGGCCCAGTCGCTGCATGATCGGTTCGGCAAAGCGCACGGGCTTGTTGGTGACGACGCCCCAGATCAGTTTGGCTTTCTCGATGTCTTCCAGCAGCTCGGCCATACCGTCGAACAACTTGCTGTGAACCGCACAGTCCTTGAGGTAGCGCTCCAGAAACTCCTGGCGCAGCGCTTCAAAGCCTGGCGACTCCGGGTCCATCGAGAACGTCACGGCGACCATCGCACGGGCGCCGCCGGAGATTTCATCGCGGATGTGCTCGGGGTTGATCGGTGCCAGGCCACGGTCGGCGCGCATGGCCTGGCAGATGGCGATAAAGTCCGGCGCGGTGTCCAGCAGGGTACCGTCCATGTCGAAGAGAACCGCTCGCAACTTCACAGGCTTACTCCTCGCGCAGGGTCTGGATCATGTAGTTCACGTCAACGTCGCTGGCCAGCTTGTAGTGCTTGGTCAGCGGGTTGTAGGTCAGGCCGATGATGTCCTTGACGGTCAAACCGGCCTGGCGGCTCCACGCACCCAACTCGGACGGGCGGATGAATTTTTTGAAGTCGTGGGTGCCGCGCGGCAGCAGCTTCATGATGTATTCGGCGCCGATGATCGCGAACAGGTAGGCCTTGGGGTTCCTGTTGATGGTGGAGAAAAACACCTGGCCGCCGGGCTTGACCATACGGAAACAGGCGCGGATCACTGAGGACGGGTCCGGCACGTGTTCGAGCATCTCAAGGCAGGTGACCACGTCGAACTGCTCGGGCATTTCCTCGGCCAATGCTTCGGCGGTGATCTGGCGGTATTCCACGCTCACGCCGGACTCCAACTGGTGCAGTTGGGCCACGGCCAGCGGCGCTTCGCCCATGTCGATGCCCATCACCGTGGCGCCGCGCAGGGCCATGGCCTCGCTGAGAATGCCGCCGCCGCAGCCCACATCCAGCACTTTCTTGCCGGCCAGGTTGACGCGTTCGTCAATCCAGTTGACCCGCAGCGGGTTGATGTCGTGCAGAGGTTTGAACTCGCTTTCACGGTCCCACCAGCGGTGAGCCAGGGCTTCGAATTTAGCGATTTCGGCGTGGTCGACGTTGCTCATGATGGATCCTCTAAATCTGACAAAACGGTTGGCCAGTGTTGAAGCGTAGTTTCAACACCGACGTTATTCGGTGTGCCCGCTGATGCGTTGACCCCAGGCGATGGCCGTGGCGGTCAACTGTCGTTCATCCATGCGGGTCAGTTTGCGGTCGTCGAGCAACTGCTTGCCGGCGACCCAAAGGTGTTTCACGCAATCGCGCCCGGTGGCATATATAAGTTGTGAGACCGGATCATAGATCGGTTGTTGCGCCAGCCCCGACAGGTCGAACGCGACGATATCCGCCGCCTTGCCCACCTCCAGCGAGCCGACCTCGCTTTCCAGTCCCATGGCCCGCGCACCATTGAGCGTAGCCATGCGCAGGGCACGGTGGGCGTCCAGGGCCGTGGCCGAGCCGGCGACGGCCTTGGCCAGCATCGCGGCGGTACGGGTTTCGCCCAACAGGTCCAGGTCATTGTTGCTGGCGGCGCCATCGGTGCCGATCGCCACATTGACGCCAGCCTGCCACAGCCGCTCTACCGGGCAGAAGCCGCTGGCCAGTTTAAGGTTCGATTCCGGGCAATGGATGACGCTGGTGTTGCTTTCTACCAGCAAAGCCAGGTCGTCCTCGCTGATTTGGGTCATATGAACGGCCTGCAAGCGCGGGCCCAGCAGCCCGAGGCGACCGAGGCGCGCCAGCGGGCGCTCGCCGGTTTTTTCGACGGCCTGCTGCACCTCGAAGGCGGTTTCGTGCACGTGCATGTGGATCGCGGCGTCCAGTTCCTCGGCGATCACCCGGATTTTTTCCAGGTTGTCATCGCACACGGTGTACGGCGCGTGGGGACCGAAGGCGATCTTGATGCGCGGGTGGTGCTTGAGGTCGCCGAACAGCTCGATGCCCTGGCGAATGGCCTCGTCGACATTGCTGGCGCCGGGGATCGGGAAGTCGAGGATTGGAATCGCGATCTGCGCGCGCATGCCGCTGTTGTGCACGCAGTCGCTGGCGACCTTGGGGTAGAAGTACATGTCGGAGAAGCAGGTGATACCGCCCTTGAGTTGCTCGGCGATGGCCAGGTCGGTGCCGTCGCGTACGAAGGCTTCATCGACCCACTTGGCTTCGGCGGGCCAGATGTGCTTTTCCAGCCAGGTCATCAGCGGCAAATCGTCAGCCAGGCCGCGAAACAGGCTCATTGCCGCATGCCCGTGGGCATTGATCAGGCCGGGGCTGAGCAGCATGCCGGGCAGCTCGCGCACCTCGCCGGCCGCAAGCTTCAACGCCGCGGCCCGTGGTCCGATAAACGCAATGCGCCCGTCGCGGATGCCCAGGGCGTGCTCTTTGAGCACCACGCCGGCAGGTTCGACCGGTACCAGCCAGGTTGGCAGCAACAGCAAGTCGAGCGGGGCGGCAGTGGCGGTCATCGCAGGCTTCTTCCCAGGCAGCTATAAAAGAAGGGCGAAGTATACCCGAGCGTCCTGGCTGGCGGATCGCTATAATCGGCGGCTTTGTTTATGAGTGCGGAGTATCGGATGCGCGATCGACTGTTGGCTGCGGAGAAAGTGAAGGCCATCGATTGGCGCGATGGCACGCTGCACCTGCTCGATCAGCGTGCCTTGCCCTCCCGTGAAAGTTGGGTCGCGTGCGCCACGGTAGACGAAGTGGCTGCCGCGATTCGCGCCATGGTGGTGCGCGGTGCGTCGGCCATTGGTATCAGTGCGGCCTATGGCCTGGTGCTGGCCGCCCGCGCGCGTATGGCCGAGGGCGGCGACTGGCAGGCCGCGTGGGAAGAAGACTACGCACTGCTGGCCGATAGCCGCCCCACCGCCGCGAACTTGTTCTGGGCCCTCAAGAGCATGCGCGACCGCCTGGACCGTGTGAAGAAGCACGCCGACCCGCTCGCGGCGCTCGAAGCGCAAGCCATAGCGATCCACGACAGTGATCGCGAGGCCAACCTCACCATGGCTCAACTCGGCGTCGAGCTGATCCGCAAGCATCAGGGCAATGCCCAGGCGATCCTCACCCACGGCAATGCTGGCGCCTTGGCCAGCGGCGGCGTGGGTACGGCCCTTGGCGTGATCCGCGCGGCGTTTCTGGAAGGCATGGTCGAACAGGTCTACGTCAACGAAACCCGCCCCTGGCTGCAAGGCTCGCGCCTCACGGCCTGGGAGTTGGCGGGCGAAGGCATTCCGGTCACGGTCAATGCCGACTCGGCCGGCGCGCATATCCTTAAGACCAAGGGCATCACCTGGGTGATCGTCGGTGCCGATTGCATCGCGGCCAATGGCGATGTGATCAGCAAGATCGGCACGTACCAGTTGGCGGTGTGCGCCATGCACCACGGTGTGCGCTTTATGGTGGTGGCACCGAGTTCGGCGCTGGACCTGATGATGACCAGTGGCGATGATGTCGCCCTGGAAGCGCGCGATGTGGGCGAGTTGCTGGAGATTAACGGCCAGCGGTTGGCTGGGCCGGCGGTTAACCCAGTCTTCGATGTGACGCCGGCGGACCTGATCGATGTGATCGTGACCGAGAAAGGCGTCGTCGAGCGGCCCGATACGGTCAAGCTGGCCAAATTGATGTGCCGCAAGCGATTGCATTGAGGGGGGTGGGCGTTGCAAGTCAATAAAACCTTCAGATCCGCGCCCCCAAAAACGGTCTCCATCCGGCTCTGAGCCTCTCAGGTCCCCCACAAGCCTGTCATCCGTCAAATTACTAGCCTCCATGCGCATCAGGGGGATAGGTGCGTGGCGGCGATTGTGATAACATCCGGCGGTTTCCAGGGCTGCCCCGAGGGGTGGTCTATAACGTGCAGATCCGTGTCATAACTCGTTGATTTGTCGTAAGTCGTTGCCAGGCACTCTGCCGGCAGCGGCGAGCTTCGTTCGTCCCATATGGACGTGATGAGGTTTCACCCGAAAAAGGAATCAGGCTTCTCATGGGCGAACTGGCCAAAGAAATCCTCCCGGTCAATATCGAAGACGAGCTGAAACAGTCCTACCTTGACTACGCGATGAGCGTAATTGTCGGTCGGGCACTGCCTGATGCGCGCGATGGCTTGAAGCCCGTGCACCGGCGTGTGCTGTTCGCGATGAGCGAGCTGGGTAACGACTGGAACAAGCCGTACAAGAAATCTGCCCGTGTTGTCGGTGACGTGATCGGTAAGTATCACCCTCACGGCGACACCGCGGTGTACGACACCATCGTTCGGATGGCCCAGCCGTTTTCCCTGCGCTACCTGCTGGTAGACGGCCAGGGCAACTTCGGTTCGGTCGACGGCGACAACGCCGCTGCCATGCGATACACCGAAGTGCGCATGACCAAGCTGGCGCACGAGCTGCTGGCCGACCTGCATAAAGAAACCGTGGACTGGGTGCCGAACTACGACGGCACCGAAATGATCCCGGCTGTCATGCCTACCCGTATCCCCAACCTGCTGGTCAACGGTTCCAGCGGTATCGCCGTGGGCATGGCCACCAACATCCCGCCGCACAACCTCGGTGAAGTCATCGACGGTTGTCTGGCCCTTATCGACAACCCTGAGCTGACCGTCGATGAGCTGATGCAGTACATCCCGGGTCCGGACTTTCCGACCGCCGCGATCATCAACGGTCGCGCCGGCATCATCGAAGCCTATCGCACCGGTCGTGGCCGCATTTACATGCGCGCCCGCTCGATGATCGAAGACATCGACAAGGTCGGTGGTCGCCAGCAGATTGTCATCACCGAACTGCCGTACCAGCTGAACAAGGCACGTCTGATCGAGAAGATCGCCGAGCTGGTCAAAGAGAAGAAGCTCGAAGGCATCACCGAGCTGCGCGACGAGTCCGACAAAGACGGCATGCGCGTGGTGATCGAGCTGCGTCGTGGCGAAGTGCCGGAGGTGATCCTCAACAACCTCTACGCCCAGACCCAGCTGCAAAGCGTGTTTGGTATCAACGTCGTGGCCCTGATCGACGGTCGCCCGCGCATCCTGAACCTCAAGGATCTGCTGGAAGCCTTCGTCCGTCACCGTCGCGAAGTGGTGACCCGCCGTACCGTGTTCGAGCTGCGCAAGGCCCGCGAGCGCGGGCATATCCTGGAAGGTCAGGCGGTTGCGCTGTCGAACATCGACCCGGTCATCGCCCTGATCAAAGCCTCGCCAACCCCGTCGGAAGCCAAGGAAGCGCTGATCAGCACGCCTTGGGAATCCAGCGCCGTGGTGGCCATGGTTGAACGTGCCGGCGCCGACTCGTGCCGTCCGGAGACCCTGGACCCGCAATACGGTCTGCGCGAAGGCAAGTACTTCCTGTCGCCGGAACAGGCCCAGGCCATTCTGGAACTGCGCCTGCACCGCCTGACCGGTCTGGAGCACGAGAAGCTGCTGGCCGAGTACCAGGAAATTCTCAACCAGATCGGCGAGTTGATCCGTATCCTCAACAGCGCCGTGCGCCTGATGGAAGTGATCCGCGAAGAACTGGAAGTGATCCGCGCCGAATACGGCGATGTGCGCCGCACCGAAATCCTCGATGCGCGCCTCGACCTGACCCTGGGTGACATGATCCCGGAAGAAGAGCGCGTCGTGACCATCTCCCACGGTGGCTATGCCAAGACCCAGCCATTGGCGGCGTACCAGGCCCAGCGTCGTGGCGGTAAAGGCAAATCGGCGACCGGCGTGAAGGATGAGGACTACATCGCTCACCTGCTCGTCGCCAACAGCCACACCACGCTGCTGCTGTTCTCCAGCAAGGGCAAGGTGTACTGGCTCAAAACCTACGAAATCCCGGAAGCGTCCCGCGCTGCCCGTGGTCGTCCGCTGGTCAACCTGCTGCCGCTGGACAGTGATGAGTACATCACCACCATGCTGCCGGTCGAGGAATACACCGAAGGTCACTTCATCTTTATGGCGACCGCCAAAGGCACCGTGAAGAAGACCCCGCTGGAATCCTTCAGCCGCCAGCGCAGCGTGGGCCTGATCGCCCTGGAACTGGACGAAGGCGACGTACTGATCTCCGCAGCCATCACCGATGGCGAGCGTGAAGTCATGCTGTTCTCCGACGGCGGCAAGGTCACGCGCTTCAAGGAATCCGACGTTCGCGCCATGGGCCGTACCGCCCGCGGTGTGCGCGGCATGCGCCTGCCGGAAGGGCAGAAGCTGATTTCGATGCTGATCCCGGAAGAAGGCAGCCAGATCCTCACCGCTTCCGAGCGTGGTTATGGCAAGCGCACTGCAATCAGCGAGTTCCCGGAGTATAAGCGTGGCGGACAGGGCGTGATTGCCATGGTCAGCAACGACCGCAACGGCCGTCTGGTCGGCGCGGTCCAGGTGCTTGATGGCGAGGAAATCATGCTGATTTCCGACCAGGGCACCCTGGTACGTACCCGCGTGGCTGAAGTGTCGAGCCTGGGCCGTAACACCCAGGGCGTGACCCTGATCAAGCTGGCCAAGGACGAGAAGCTGGTCGGCCTGGAGCGTGTTCAGGAGCCATCGGAAGTCGAAGGCGAAGAGTTGGAAGGCGAGGAGTTTGACGGCGAAGTGATCGCAGCCGGCGATGACAACGTCGACGAGCCAACCCTCGACGCTGCCGCAGACGAAGAAGAACCGCAGGAATAAGCGGACACACAGGGGGCGGATGAAGATTCGCCCCCTTGTTGTTTGTCCCGTCTGAAAGTATTGAAATACCCGTTTATTGCACCACCCCACCAGATCAGAGTGAGATTGGATGTGAGCAAGAGAGCCTATAACTTCTGTGCCGGTCCCGCGGCGCTTCCTGAAGCAGTCCTGCAGCGTGCGCAGGGTGAACTCCTCGACTGGCATGGAAAAGGCCTCTCCGTGATGGAAATGAGCCATCGCAGCGATGAGTTCGTGTCCATTGCCACCAAGGCCGAGCAGGATCTGCGCGACTTGCTGGACATCCCATCCGACTACAAAGTGCTGTTCCTGCAAGGTGGCGCCAGCCAGCAGTTCGCCCAGATCCCGTTGAACCTGCTGCCGGAAGACGGCACGGCCGACTACATCGACACCGGTATCTGGGGCCAGAAGGCCATTGAAGAGGCCTCGCGCTACGGTCACGTCAACGTGGCAGGCACCGCCAAGCCCTACGACTACTTCGCCATTCCCGGTCAGAACGAGTGGAAGCTCTCGAAAGACGCGGCCTACGTTCACTACGTTGCGAACGAAACCATCGGTGGCCTGGAGTTCGACTGGGTGCCGGAAGTCGGTGACGTGCCGCTGGTGTGCGACATGTCCTCGGACATTCTGTCGCGCCCGATCGACGTGTCCAAATACGGCATGATCTACGCCGGCGCGCAGAAGAACATCGGCCCGAGCGGCATTGTGGTCAACATTGTGCGCGAAGACCTGCTGGGTCGCGCCCGCTCCCTGTGCCCGACCATGCTCAACTTCAAGGTCGCGGCCGATAACGGCTCGATGTACAACACCCCGCCGGCATTCGCCTGGTACCTCTCCGGCCTGGTCTTCGAATGGCTCAAGGAGCAGGGCGGTGTGGCGGCCATGGGCAAGCTCAACGAAGTGAAGAAGCGCACCCTTTACGACTTCATCGACGCCAGCGGCCTGTACAGCAACCCGATCAACCTGACGGACCGCTCGTGGATGAACGTGCCGTTCCGCCTGGCTGATGACCGTCTGGACAAGCCATTCCTGGCCGGCGCCGACGCGCGCGGCCTGTTGAACCTCAAGGGCCACCGTTCGGTAGGCGGCATGCGCGCCTCCATCTACAACGCCGTGGACATCCACGCGATCAACGCGCTGGTTGCCTACATGGCAGAGTTCGAAAAGGAACACGGCTAATGTCTGAGCAAGAACTCAAGGCCCTGCGGGTACGCATTGACAGCCTGGACGAGAAAGTCCTGGAGTTGATCAGTGAGCGTGCACGCTGCGCCCAGGAAGTGGCACGGGTCAAAATGGCATCCCTGGCGGAAGGCGAGGTACCGGTGTTCTACCGTCCCGAGCGCGAGGCCCAGGTGCTCAAGCGCGTGATGGAGCGCAACAAGGGGCCGTTGGGCAACGAAGAGATGGCGCGCTTGTTCCGCGAAATCATGTCTTCGTGCCTGGCCCTGGAACAGCCGCTGAAAGTCGCGTACCTCGGCCCCGAGGGCACGTTCACCCAGGCGGCGGCCATGAAACACTTCGGCCACGCGGTGATCAGCAAGCCGATGGCGGCCATCGACGAAGTGTTTCGCGAAGTGGCGGCCGGTGCGGTGAACTTTGGCGTGGTGCCGGTGGAAAACTCCACCGAAGGCGCGGTCAACCACACGCTGGACAGCTTCCTTGAGCACGACATGGTGATCTGCGGCGAAGTCGAGCTGCGCATCCACCACCACCTGCTGGTGGGCGAGAACACCAAGACCGATAGCATCAGCCGCATCTATTCCCACGCCCAGTCCCTGGCCCAGTGCCGCAAATGGCTGGACGCGCATTACCCGAATGTCGAGCGCGTGGCGGTGTCCAGCAACGCCGAAGCGGCCAAACGGGTCAAGGGTGAGTGGAACTCGGCGGCGATTGCCGGTGACATGGCCGCTGGCCTGTATGGCTTGACGCGCCTGGCCGAAAAGATCGAAGACCGCCCGGACAACTCCACGCGCTTTTTGATGATCGGCAGTCAGGAAGTACCGCCGACCGGCGACGACAAGACCTCGATCATCGTCTCCATGAGCAACAAGCCCGGCGCGCTGCATGAGCTGCTGGTGCCGTTCCACGACAACGGGATTGACCTGACACGCATCGAGACCCGGCCTTCGCGCAGCGGTAAATGGACCTACGTGTTCTTTATCGACTTCATCGGCCATCACCGCGACCCGCTGGTCAAAGGTGTGCTGGAGAAAATCAGTCAGGAAGCCGTGGCGCTCAAAGTGCTGGGCTCTTACCCGAAAGCGGTTTTGTGAGGCGTTAACATGAGTGGCAACTTCCTCGCCCTGGCTCAGCCGGGCGTGCAACAACTGTCGCCTTACGTTCCGGGCAAGCCTGTGGACGAGCTGGCGCGTGAGTTGAACCTGGACCCGGCCAAGATCGTCAAGCTGGCCAGTAACGAGAACCCGCTGGGTCCGAGTCCCAAGGTGTTGGCGGCGATCCGTGAAGACCTCGCGGAGCTGACGCGCTACCCGGACGGTAATGGTTTCGCCCTCAAGTCGCTGTTGGCGCAAAAGTGCCGCGTCGAGCTGAACCAGGTGACCCTGGGTAACGGTTCCAACGACATTCTTGAACTGGTCGGTCGTGCCTACCTGGCGCCGGGTTTGAATGCGGTGTTCAGCGAGCACGCGTTTGCCGTCTACCCGATAGTGACCCAGGCGGTGGGCGCCGACGCCCGCGTCATTCCCGCCAAAGACTGGGGGCATGACCTGCCGGCGATGCTGGCGGCCATCGACGCGCACACCCGCGTCGTGTTTATCGCCAACCCGAACAACCCGACCGGGACCTGGTTCGACGCCGAGGCGCTGAACGACTTCCTGCAGGACGTGCCGGAGCACGTTCTGGTGGTACTGGACGAGGCCTACATCGAGTACGCCGAGGGCAGCGACCTGCCGGACGGCCTGGACTTCCTGGCGGCGTATCCGAACCTGCTGGTGTCGCGCACCTTTTCCAAGGCTTATGGCCTGGCGTCTCTGCGGGTTGGCTATGGCCTGTCCTCGGCGGTGGTCGCCGACGTGCTGAACCGCGTGCGCCAGCCGTTTAACGTCAACAGCCTTGCCCTCGCGGCGGCCTGTGCGGCGCTGCAGGATGCCGAGTACCTGGAAGAAGGTCGACGCATCAACGAAAGCGGCATGCTGCAGTTGCAGGAAGGCTTCCGTGCGCTGGACCTGAGCTGGATTCCGTCCAAGGGCAACTTCATCTGCGTCGACCTCGGTCAAGTCGCCGCCCCGGTATTCCAGGGGTTGCTGGGCGAAGGCGTGATCGTGCGTCCGGTGGCCAACTACGGCATGCCGAACCACCTGCGCATCACCATCGGCTTGCCGGCTGAAAACAGCCGTTTCCTGGAGGCGCTGGCCAAGGTTCTGGCTCGTGGTTGATGTCACTGCATTGCAACCTGCTGTGCCTATGATCGGTCGCCTGGTAGTGGTCGGTCTGGGGTTGATCGGCGGCTCCTTCGCCAAAGGCCTGCGTGAAAGCGGGCTGTGTGGCGAGGTGGTCGGTGTGGACCTGGATCCGCAATCGCGCAAGTTGGCGGTTGAACTGGGCGTAGTGGATCGCTGCGAGGCTGACCTGGCGCTCGCGTGCCGCGGCGCCGATGTGATCCAGCTCGCCGTGCCGATCCTGGCCATGGAAAAGTTGCTGGCGTTGTTGGCCGGCATGGACCTGGGGCAGGCGATCCTTACCGATGTCGGCAGTGCCAAAGGCAATGTGGTGCACGCGGCGCAACTGGCGTTTGGCGGCATGCCTGCGCGTTTCGTGCCGGGGCATCCGATTGCCGGCTCCGAGCAGAGTGGGGTCGAGGCCTCCAATGCGCAGCTGTTCCGCCGGCATAAAGTCATTCTCACACCGCTCGAGCAAACCGATCCGGCCGCGTTGGCGGTGGTGGATCGGCTCTGGCGCGAGCTGGGTGCGGATGTGGAGCACATGCAGGTCGAGCGTCACGACGAAGTGTTGGCGGCGACCAGCCATCTTCCGCATTTGCTGGCGTTCGGTCTGGTGGATTCGCTGGCCAAACGCAACGAGAACCTCGAGATTTTCCGTTACGCCGCCGGTGGCTTTCGCGATTTCACGCGCATCGCCGGCAGCGATCCTGTGATGTGGCACGATATCTTTCTCGCCAATCGCGAAGCGGTGTTGCGCACCCTGGACACCTTCCGCAGCGACCTCGACGCCTTGCGCGATGCGGTCGATGCAGGGGATGGTCATCAATTATTGGGTGTGTTCACCCGTGCGCGGGTGGCGCGTGAGCATTTCAGCAAGATCCTGGCACGCCGGGCCTATATGGAAACCGCTGTGAACGCCGATGACCTGATCTTCGTCGCCAACCCGGGGGGCCGCTTGAGCGGGCGTATTCGGGTGCCGGGTGACAAGTCGATCTCCCACCGGTCGATCATGCTGGGTTCGTTGGCCGAAGGTGTGACCGAGATCGAAGGGTTCCTGGAAGGCGAAGATGCCCTGGCCACCTTGCAGGCGTTCCGCGACATGGGCGTGGTCATTGAAGGCCCGCACCATGGGCGCGTGACCATTCATGGCGTGGGTTTGCATGGCTTGAAAGCGCCGCCGGGGCCGATCTATCTGGGCAACTCCGGTACGTCCATGCGCTTGCTGTCCGGGTTGCTGGCGGCGCAGCGCTTCGACAGCGTATTGACGGGCGACGCGTCGTTGTCCAAGCGCCCGATGAGCCGCGTGGCAGAGCCGTTGCGGGCAATGGGCGCGGTGATCGAAACCGGCCCGCAAGGGCGTCCGCCGCTGACCATTCGTGGCGGCCAAACGCTCAAGGGCATGCGCTATGCGCTGCCGATGGCCAGCGCCCAGGTTAAATCCTGCCTGTTGCTGGCCGGGTTGTACGCCGAAGGCCAAACCGCGGTCACCGAGCCTGCGCCCACCCGAGACCATACCGAGCGCATGCTGCGCGGGTTTGGTTATCCGGTGGCGGTGGAGTGGGCGACCGCGTCGGTCGAATCGGGCCATGTGCTTAAGGCGGCCCATATTGAAGTGCCGGGGGACATTTCCTCGTCGGCGTTCTTCCTGGTGGCGGCGTCGATCGCCGAGGGTTCTGAGCTGCTGCTGGAGCATGTGGGCGTCAATCCTACGCGTACCGGGGTGATCGATATCCTGCGCTTGATGGGGGCCGATATCCGCCTGGAAAACCTGCGTGAAGTGGGTGGCGAACCGGTCGCCGACCTGCGTGTACGCGCAGCGCCACTCAAAGGCATCGAGATTCCTGAAGCCCTGGTGCCATTGGCGATTGATGAGTTCCCGGTGCTGTTTGTCGCGGCGGCCTGTGCGCAGGGGCGCACCGTTTTGCGCGGCGCCGCAGAGCTGCGCGTGAAGGAGTCTGACCGCATCCAGGCGATGGCCGACGGTCTGCTGGCGCTGGGGGTCAAGTGTGAACCGACCCCGGATGGGATTATCATTGAGGGTGGCCTGATCGGCGGCGGCGATGTGCATGCCCAGGGTGATCATCGCATTGCCATGGCGTTCAGCGTGGCATCCCTGAGGGCCGCGGCGCCTATTCGTATCCATGACTGTGCCAATGTTGCTACGTCTTTTCCGAACTTTCTGACACTGTGTGCCGATGTCGGCATCCGTGTTGCCCAAGAGGCTCAATTGTGAATATCAAACCACCGGTGATTACCATCGACGGGCCAAGCGGCTCGGGCAAAGGCACGATCGCCGGCATCCTGGCCAAGCGTCTGGGCTGGTGCTTGCTGGATTCCGGCGCGCTGTACCGTCTGCTGGCGTTTGCGGCGCGTAACCACGGCGTCGACCTGACCAACGAAGAGTCCCTGAAGCTGCTGGCGGCGCACCTGGATGTCCAGTTCGTCGGCGCGACGGAAGGTCATCCGCAACGCATCATCCTCGAAGGCGATGATGTAACGGACGATCTGCGTAACGAGCAAGTCGGTTCCTGGGCCTCCCAGGTCGCCGCGCTGCCGGCCGTGCGTGAGGCGTTGCTGCAGCGCCAGCGCGCTTTCCAGGAGTTGCCGGGGTTGGTCGCCGATGGTCGCGACATGGGCACGGTAGTGTTTCCCGAGGCGCCCTTGAAGATTTTCCTGACGGCCAGCGCCGAGGAGCGCGCTCGCCGCCGCTACTTGCAGTTGAAGGGCAAAGTCGATGGTGTTAGTCTGTCGAGTCTGCTAGATGAGATCCGTGCACGCGATGAGCGTGATACCCAGCGTGCAGTAGCCCCGCTCAAGCCGGCGGCTGATGCCATACAGCTGGATTCCACGGAGTTGTCCATCGAGCAGGTGCTGGAACGCATCTTGAGTGAAATCGCCATTCGCGATATCGCCGGGTGATCAAGAAGGCCGCAGGGGACCAGTCATAGTCCTGCGGTGGCTTCTTTTAACTGAAACTGACCCACACCGTCTGGGGTGTGGAGATGGGCGTATTCTTCGCCCTTATCAACAGGAATTAAAATGAGCGAAAGCTTTGCGGAACTCTTTGAAGAAAGCCTAAAAACCCTGAACCTTCAGGCAGGCTCCATCATCACCGGTGTTATCGTTGATATCGATTACCAAGCTCGCTGGGTAACCGTTCACGCTGGTCTGAAGTCTGAAGCTCTGATCCCGCTGGAACAGTTCTACAACGATGCTGGCGATCTGACAATCAATGTCGGTGACGAAGTTCACGTTGCTCTGGACTCGGTTGAAGACGGTTTCGGTGAAACCAAGCTGTCCCGTGAAAAAGCCAAGCGCGCTGAATGCTGGATTGTTCTCGAAGCAGCCTTCGCAGCTGAAGAAGTGGTCAAGGGCGTTATCAACGGTAAGGTTAAAGGCGGCTTCACTGTCGACGTTAACGGCATCCGTGCGTTCCTGCCAGGTTCTTTGGTCGACGTTCGTCCTGTGCGCGACACCACGCATCTGGAAGGCAAAGAACTCGAATTCAAGGTCATCAAACTCGACCAGAAGCGCAACAACGTTGTCGTTTCCCGTCGCAGCGTCCTGGAAGCAGAGAACTCCGCCGAGCGTGAAGCTCTGCTGGAATCCCTGCAGGAAGGCCAACAAGTCAAAGGTATCGTCAAAAACCTCACCGATTACGGCGCATTCGTCGATCTGGGTGGCGTCGATGGCCTGCTGCATATTACCGACATGGCTTGGAAGCGTATCAAGCATCCTTCCGAAATCGTCAACGTTGGCGACGAGATTGATGTCAAGGTTCTGAAATACGATCGCGAACGCAACCGTGTTTCCCTGGGCCTGAAGCAACTGGGTGAAGACCCATGGGTTGCTATCAAAGCCCGTTACCCAGAAAGCACCCGTGTTACCGCGCGTGTTACCAACCTGACCGACTACGGCTGCTTCGCAGAGCTGGAAGAAGGCGTGGAAGGCCTGGTACACGTTTCCGAAATGGACTGGACCAACAAAAACATCCACCCTTCGAAAGTCGTACAAGTCGGCGACGAAGTGGAAGTTATGGTTCTGGACATCGACGAAGAGCGTCGTCGTATCTCCCTGGGCATCAAGCAGTGCAAATCTAACCCATGGGAAGATTTCTCTGGCCAGTTCAACAAGGGCGATAAAATCTCCGGCACCATCAAGTCGATCACCGATTTCGGTATCTTCATTGGTCTGGACGGCGGCATCGACGGCCTGGTTCACCTGTCCGACATCTCCTGGAACGAAGTGGGCGAAGAAGCTGTTCGTCGTTTCAAGAAGGGCGACGAGCTGGACACCGTTATCCTGTCGGTTGACCCAGAGCGCGAGCGCATCTCCCTGGGTATCAAGCAACTGGAAAGCGATCCGTTCTCCGAGTACGTTCAAGAGAACGACAAAGGCGCCATCGTTAAAGGCACTGTGAAAGAAGTTGACGCCAAAGGCGCCATCATCGTTCTGGCCGACGATATCGAAGCGACTCTGAAAGCCTCCGAAATCAGCCGTGACCGCGTTGAAGACGCGCGCAACGTTCTGAAAGAAGGCCAGGAAGTAGAAGCCAAGATCATCAGCGTTGACCGCAAGAGCCGCGTAATCCAACTCTCCATCAAGTCTAAAGACGAAGTGGAAGAGAAAGAAGCCATCCAGAGCCTGAAATCCGCTCCGGAAGCTGCACAAGGCGAGACCACCATGGCCTCCCTGCTGCGCGAAGCAATGGCTAAACAGAACTAAGTTCTGTAAAGCTGTAAAAAGGGCGACTTCGGTCGCCCTTTTTTGTACCTGAAATTCGTTGAATCAACACAGGAGAACCATTACTCATAGCCCGCTGTCAGAACTGGCTATAGTCTTGATAAAAGCGCTCCCGTGTCATGGCTTCAATAAGGATTTCAATGAACAAGCTTATCGTAGTGCTCGTAGTGGTAATGCTTGCAGGCTGCTCTGTTACCAGTGCCAAGACCCACGCGAGGCGTGGCGTCAGCGGCATCCAGGTAGATTGCTCTGGCCTGGGTAATAGCTGGGAGAAGTGCGAGAAGCGCGCCGCCCGAGAATGCAAGATGCAGGGCTACAAGATTATCACCAGGTCCAGCGATGCCAAGGACGAAGAGGGCGACTATCTGTTCGGCTGGAACCCTGCTGGCGCAGTCGCCCGCACCATGCTGGTGATCTGCAATTGAGAGCGATGCATGTGCTCTGTGGGTGTTTATTTAACCCGCAGATAAGTTTATGTATGGGCTGTTCAAATTCATCAAGTCATGCTAAAACCTTCGAAGCGCTTTTCCTAGCTGCTTGAAAAAGAAGGGAAAAATATGACGAAGTCGGAGTTGATCGAACGAATTGTCACCCATCAAGGGCTGCTCTCATCCAAGGATGTGGAGCTGGCTATCAAGACCATGCTTGAACAAATGTCTCAGTGCCTGGCGACTGGGGATCGGATTGAGATTCGTGGGTTTGGGAGCTTTTCGCTGCACTACCGCGCGCCAAGGGTAGGGCGGAATCCCAAGACTGGGCAGTCGGTGAGTCTGGATGGGAAATTTGTGCCTCATTTCAAGCCGGGGAAGGAGTTGCGGGATCGGGTTAATGAGGATGAGGACTCAGGCGTCTGAGTAGCTTCAGAAACAGGAGAAAATTATGCATAAAGCTAAGCGCTTTTTGTCGGGGGTAGTAATTTTATTATTGACGCTTGTGATTTTGGCGTTTGTCTTGGAAAATCAGCAGGTTTTAGCGCTGTCGTTTTTTGGCTGGTCTACTGCTGGGGTTCCTGTTTCTGTGATTCTGGTGCTGACATTCATTGCTGGTATGATTATCGGGCCGGCGCTAGGGTGGCTATTAAACCGTAAAAGCACTCATCCAAAACACTAATCAATCTTTCTTGTCAAATTAATCATCTGATTGAGGTGTTGATAGCCCTTCGTTAGGGGTGATGACTTTATTGCTACCTTCTTGGTGCGTCTCCTACGAAATGGCGCCTATCATGTCAGCAAGTTACCGAATTTGGAGTCTTTTACGCGCTCGCTCACGAAGCTTTCATGCAGCGGTGATCTGAAGCCACGAGCGCCATCTGGTCGGTAAATTTAAGGTGCTTAAGCATGCAATTTCCATCTTCCATGCTTTCGAGTGCCAGATCGCTAAAAATAAAATTTCAATACTAGTATAATAAAGCGTCGTTATTTTTGCGGCTGGACTATTTTATTTTTCTGTGATGATGGCCTGTTAAGTTTTTTTGTTTTTAGTGAGAATGGTTTTCATCCTTTGTTCTGCATCTGCGGGGTGAAAGCATAAAGGTAAAATGGCTTTATAAAAATCGCAGAGGCGATTTTTACGACAACGGATTAATGGAAATACACATGCTAAAACTGGACGACATCAAACTGGCTGTAATAGGCCTTGGTTACGTGGGTTTGCCACTGGCTGTTGAGTTTGGCAAGCAGCGCCCAGTGATCGGATTTGACATCAACCAAGCAAGGATTGATGCGCTGAAGGCTGGGCACGACGCCACGTTGGAAGTCTGTGCTGCGGAGCTGAAAGAGGCTGGTTTTTTGTCGTTCAGTTCGGATCAAAAAGACCTAGTGGCTTGTAATATCTACATCGTCACAGTGCCGACGCCGATCGATACTTACAAGCAACCGGACCTGACGCCCCTGATCAAGGCTTCGGAAATGCTAGGTAGAGTGTTAAAGAAAGGCAATATTGTTATCTATGAGTCTACGGTTTATCCCGGTGCCACCGAAGAAGTCTGTGTTCCTGTGCTGGAAAAAGCTTCAGGCTTGAAGTTTAACAGTGATTTTTATGCTGGCTATAGTCCGGAGCGAATTAATCCAGGTGATAAAGTTCACCGATTGACAACTATCAAGAAGGTGACTGCCGGTTCGACTGCAGATGTAGCCGAGTTGGTGGATAGGCTTTATAATCAAGTTGTGATCGCGGGCACGCACAAGGCTTCCAGTATCAAAGTGGCCGAAGCTGCCAAGGTGATTGAAAATACTCAGCGTGACTTGAATATTGCTTTGATAAACGAGTTGGCAATTATATTCAATAAGATGGGGATTGATACCGAAGCGGTCTTAGAGGCGGCGGGAACGAAGTGGAACTTTCTGCCATTCAGGCCAGGGTTGGTTGGCGGGCACTGCATTGGTGTCGACCCTTACTATCTGACGCACAAGGCGCAATCGATCGGATATCACCCGGAAATTATATTGGCCGGACGCAGGTTGAATGACGGAATGGGGGCGTACGTTGTCTCGCAAATGGTCAAGGCCATGCTCAAGAAGCAGATTCAGGTAGACGGTGCGCGTATTCTTTTGATGGGTCTCGCGTTCAAGGAAAATTGCCCTGATCTAAGAAATACCCGCATAGTCGATATCGTTAGCGAGCTGGCTGAATACAACATCGCTGTCGACGTTTATGATCCTTGGGTGAGCAAGGAAGAGGCTGAGAAAGAGTATGGCATTCGTACTATAGCGGCTCCCGACGAGTCTGCGTACGATGGTGTGATATTGGCAGTAGCACATGAAGAATTCCGCCAGGCGGGCGTAGCAAAAATACGCAGTTACGGCAAGACAAAGCACGTACTTTATGACCTCAAGTATCTGTTGAAGGCCGAAGAGTCTGATTTGCGTCTATAGAACGCTCGGTTGAGATAATTGGTAGGGGAGGTGAAGCATGAATGGATATAAGAAGCTTCTTTTGGAAATTTCGACGTCACCAAAAAAATGGTTGGTGACTGGTGTTGCCGGTTTTATTGGATCGAATCTTCTGGAAACACTGCTGTTGGCCGAGCAGTGGGTGGTAGGAATAGACAATTTTTCTACGGGGCACAAGAAAAATCTTGAAGAAGTGCAAGGTATTGTCAGCGCCGAACAATGGGCGCGCTTTACCTTTGTCGAAGGTGATATAAGGTCACTGGAGGATTGCAACTCAGTCTGTCAGGGGGTTGACTACATCTTGCATCAAGCGGCCTTAGGATCTGTTCCGCGCTCCATTGATGACCCGATTAACACCAATAGTACCAATATTGATGGTTTTCTCAACATGTTGGTTGCTGCCAAAGGTGCGGGGGTGAAAAGCTTCACTTATGCAGCCAGTAGCTCCACTTACGGCGATCACCCTGGGTTGCCTAAGGTTGAGGCTATCATTGGCAAGCCTATTTCTCCCTACGCTGTGACAAAGTATGTAAACGAACTCTATGCTGATGTATTTTCCCGCTGCTACGGTTTCAACACTGTAGGCCTGCGCTATTTTAACGTTTTCGGTAAGCGCCAAGATCCCAATGGTGCTTATGCAGCGGTTATCCCGAAGTGGATTTCCTCGATGATATCCGGTGAGGATATCTATGTTAACGGTGATGGTGAAACCAGTCGGGATTTCTGTTTCATCGAGAATACTGTCCAGGCCAACTTGCTCGCGGCGACCAGTACAAGCGCTGAATCCTTAAACCAAGTCTATAATGTCGCTGTGGGTGACCGTACGACATTGAACCAATTGTTTGCGTTGCTGGCTGCAGAACTTTCCAAGAATGCTGTTGTTTGCCAGCGTAGTCCGGAATATCGAGACTTCAGGGCGGGCGATGTCAAGCACTCGCAAGCTGACATAGGGAAAGTCAAGGCACTGTTGGGATATGCCCCCGAGTATAGTGTGGAGCAAGGTATTGCGGTGGCAATGCCTTGGTACGTTAACGCCTTGGCGCAAGGTGTGAAATGAATAGCTTAGAGTGGGTCAGCTTTCCACCCCTGGGCGATGAACGGGGGTCTCTGGTTGCGATAGAGGCGGAGAAGACCGTTCCCTTTGAGATTAAAAGGGTCTATTACATCTTCGGTACACAAGAGAGTGTGGCTAGAGGTTTTCATGCGCATCGCAATCTGAAGCAAGTAGCGGTGTGCGTGATAGGTCATTGTGAAATGATACTGGACAACGGCTCCGTCCGGAGTATGGCTAGGTTGGACTCGCCGACCAAAGGGTTGGTTATTGGGGATTTGGTTTGGCGAGAAATGCATAACTTCAGCGAAGATTGTGTATTGCTGGTCTTGGCCAGTGAGCATTATGACGAGGGTGATTACATAAGGGATTATGCCGAATTTTTGGCCGTCGTAGCGGATAGCCAGCCACCGGCCTGATGTAAATACCTGAGTCAATTTAGTAAATAAGATTTTTCATAAGTATCAAGCGAATGCGAGTGACTTTATCATGGTTGAGTTTTTGAATCTTAAATCTGCCAACGTATCGATGCGTGACGAGCTGATTGGCGCGTGCACAAGGGTTGTAGACTCTGGTTGGTACGTAGCGGGTCAAGAGCTGAACCAATTTGAGGCTTCGTTCGCCAAATACTGTGGCGCAAAGCATTGTGTTGGAGTGGCCAATGGTCTTGATGCGCTAGTTTTGATACTGCGTGCGTGGAAGTTGATGGGTAAACTGCAGGATGGCGATGAAGTCATTGTGCCAGCAAATACCTATATTGCCAGTATTCTCGCAATTACAGAAAACAACCTAGTGCCTGTACTGGTTGAACCCGATGAGCAGACGTTCAATCTATCGCATACACGCACACGTGCTGCTTTGACTTCTCGAACCCGAGTTATCCTTGCCGTCCATTTGTACGGGCAGCTTGCGTGCATGCCGGAGTTGATGGACATCGCCAAATCCAACAAATTGCTTGTACTGGAGGACGCAGCGCAAGCACACGGCGCTAGCTCAAATGGGAAGAAAGCTGGTAGCTGGGGCGATGCAGCGGGGTTCAGCTTCTACCCTGGCAAAAATTTGGGCGCATTGGGCGATGCAGGCGCTGTTGTGACTAGCAGTGATGAGTTAGCGAATGCGCTTCAAGCACTTAGAAATTATGGCTCGCATCAGCGCTACCATAACATGTACCAAGGCGTTAATAGTCGGCTTGACGAAATTCAAGCGGCCATGCTGAGTGTCAAACTCAAGTATTTGGATGTGCAAACCGCGCACCGACGGGAAATTGCCCAGTTCTACCTGGACCATATCGAGAATCCGACTATTGTGTTGCCTTTGCGACCAAGTGTGGACGTGCGGACTATGAAGTCTCATGTCTGGCACCTATTTGTAGTGCGCAGTGAACAGCGAGAGGCACTCCAGTCACATTTACTGAAGCACGACATACAGTCGTTGATTCACTATCCTATTCCACCGCATAAGCAAGCAGCCTATCAGAGCCTAAATGGACTATCCTTGGAGATAACAGAAAATATCCATAGAACAGTCCTGAGCCTGCCGATCGGGCCGACTCTTAGCATCGCGGACGCAACGCAAGTTGTCGAGGCGTGTAACAGTTTCAACGGCGTCAGCGCATAATGACTTTTGTAAGAACAAGTCTGCTCAATGCTGTTGCGGTTGTAATTAAAATGCTTACCTTGCTAGGGATAAATAAAATATTAGCCGTGTATGTCGGTCCTGCAGGGTATGCGGCGTTAGGGCAGTTTCAAAATTTGGTTCAGATGATCACTACCTTTGCCGGTGGTTCAATGAATACGGGCGTGACAAAGTACACAGCAGAATACGCAGGAGATAGCGGTCGGCAGCACCGAATATGGGCCACAGCAGGCATTGTCTCTTTAATTGGAGCGTGCATTGCAGCCTTGCTGATTGCTCTATTTTCCAGACCTCTGGCGCGTTACTTCTTGAGCGCTGAAACCCATTACACGGTGTTTTATTGGCTTTCATGTGGTTTGATTTTTTTTGTTCTAAACTCATTGTTGTTGGCGATACTGAATGGTAAGAAAGAAGTGGCGGCCTACGTAACTGCCAATATTATTGGCAGTCTACTGAGCTTTGTAATTGTCGTTGTTTTATCCGTTTATTTTGGGATGTACGGTGCGTTGGTGTCACTCTCGGTCTACCAGTCTATCGCCTGTGTCGCAACGGCCTATATCTGCTCGCGTAAATCCTGGTTCAGCTTTCGATTACTGGTCGGTGTAATTGATCAACAAGCGTTATTTAAACTGTTGAAGTTTTCGCTTATGGTCGGAGTATCTGCTGCGTGTGTACCCTTGTCGAGTATGCTGGTCCGTGATTATTTGATAGGCGCCTACGGGATTGATTTTGCCGGTTATTGGGAAGCGTTGACCAGACTTAGCGGGGCCTACCTGATGCTGGTCACGACTACCTTAAGTTTGTATTTCCTCCCTAGATATTCGGAGATAAAATCCGTCACGGAACTTAGGGTTGAAGTTATAAAAGCGCTGTGCATGATCGTACCCGTTGCGCTGTTGGGAAGTGCCAGTGTTTATCTATTAAGGGAGTGGTTGATAAAACTGCTATTTTCCAGTGACTTTCTACCGATTGAAAGTATGGTCGCTTGGCAGGTAGTTGGCGATACTTTGAAAATAACCAGTTGGGTGCTGGGTTTTTTGTTGTGGGCGAGAGCATTGGTCATTCCTTTTATCGTTACTGAAGTTGTATTTTCATTTGGTTTTTTCTTTGCGACAAAGTTTTTTTCGGCCCACTACGGCAGCGATGGAGTGGTCATAGCTTACGCGGTTAACTATTTGTTGTATTTGATAGCGCTAGCCCTGTTTTTCTTTTTGTGGTTTCGGAAGCATAAAATTCTTGAAGCTGGCGATGGACATAAGGAATGTTGAACGTAAGTATTATAGTGCCCTCGTACAATCACTCGAGTTTCGTCTGTGCGACAATTGAGTCGATAATGAATCAAACGGCAGCGCGCAGCAGCTATGAATTGATAGTGGTTGATGATTGTTCTTCGGATGACAGTGTCCAGAAAATTAGGTGTCTTCAAGAGAAATATGATTTTGTATTTATTGAGAGTGAAGTAAATACTGGTGTGAATGGTGCTATCGAACGCGCCTTGGAAGTGTGCAGTGGTGCATATGTATCGCTGATTGGTTCAGACGACGTTTTGCTGCCTAATAAAGTATCTGATCAAGTGAGCTTTTTGCTTGCAAATGATGTTGATTGTGTTTATTCATTGGGAGAAATAATCAACGAACAAGGTAATGTTTTTAACAGGCAGAACCTGTCTGAGTTCGAGCGTGCTTTAAATTCCGGTCAAGGCTACACATTTTGTGCCGTCGATGACACCTCTGCACCTTTGTTACAGTCTGCGATGATGAAAGCGGATTTGATGCGAGAGGTGTCGGGGTTGAGAAGTAAATTTAAATCAGATGACTGGGTTGTGCTGCTGTATTTTTTAAAAGGCTATAAAGTCGGATTTCAGAACTTGGCAACGTTTCAATATCGACTTCACCCTGGCAATACCCATTCGGACTGTTGGAAAACTCTTCCAATGAGACTTGAAGTTCCCTGTGTATTTTTTTCGTCAAAAGAGTCAGGTTTGCGGAATAAGTCGATATCTAATATATTTTTTTCGCACTCCGCAAGCCTGTTTAGAGGGCGTAAGTATTTGGCTGGTTTACGCTTTTTGCTTGCCGGCCTTTGCTTTGGTTTTCCTTTGAAAAAACTGGTTCGGTCGGTGAGTAGGAGGCTCGTAGGATGAGTGCGCTATCAGTTTCTATTATTATTCTCACCTATAACCACGAGTCATTTATTTTGGAGGCGTTGCAGTCGGTTGCACTCCAGGAATATCCTGGCGTTCAACTGGTTATCGGTGATGATGCGTCAAGCGATCGAACGTGTGATGTGATTGATCAGTTCGAACAACAATCCGGAATGAATATTGATAAAGTTTATTTCGATGCAAATGTTGGTATTACCAAGAATTTTAATGCTTGCCTGGAACGTTGTCAGGGAGATGTGATTTTTGTGCTGGGTGGAGATGATGTTTTCTGCCTTGGAAAGATCGCAGCGCAAGTGAAGCATCTTGAAGACAATCCAAATGTCACAATTTCGTATCATGATGTTGAGGTGTTTGACTCTGACTCAAATCGAGTCATGTATCTCTATAATCAAATGCATGGTAAGCACGAAGGTGGAGCGGCACAGCTGGTTCGACGTGGGGCATTTGGTTGTGGTTGTTCGGTAGCGATCCGAAATAAAAGTTTGCCAGCTTGCGATGAACGCATAAAATTTGCGTCAGACTGGCTTTGGTATATTGAAATTTTGATGCTCTCTGGTGGCGAGATTAAATATCTCGAGGGTGTTTATGCGCGTTATCGCAGGCACGCCAATAACATCACAGGTAGTAGTCATTTGCAGCAGCAGTATGCAGAAGTTATGCAGACGCTGGATATCGTTTCTGGGAAGTATCCCTTGCTCAAGGCGGTCGCTAGTAAATCTGTTTCCGAGCGAAACATAGCATTCTCTATGAAGTTTTTTATTGCTGGTGAGTATTGGCGAGGATTGTCGTTGTTCAAAAAGGCAATGTTTACGAACAGTCTTGCGCCCCTGTTTTTTTTGCGTATCAGGATTAGGCGTATATTGAGGTTGTTTCGATAGTTAGTAGTTGAGATGTTTGTTGTTGATTTATTTTGTAATTGATGCTGGTAATATAACCGGTCGGGGGCATAGATGGACGTCAAAAAAGCTAAGAAGATAGTTGGTGCCGTCGTTTCGTTATTTTTACTGGCAGGGCTCATGTTTTACTTGAGTCCTGCGGATATTCTGTCCCACGCACAACAGTTTCCTCCTGCCTTGCTGGTCTTGGTGTTTGCTCTTATGGTTGGGAACGTGGTGGTAGTGACCTTTAGATTCTGGCGAATTTTATCTCATTTTGATCACCCGCTGTCCTGGCTATTAGTGTTTAAAGCCAGTGCGGCTGCCAATATTGCCTCTTTATTGGTGATTCCTTTATTTGGACAAATGGCCGGCCGTCAGACAGTTTTACAATCTGCGGGTGTATCGGCGGTTGAAAATGCAGTCATTGCAGCCTATGAGCGGACAGTCGTCGCGGTAATCAGCGCTGCTTTTGCCATGCTTGGCGCTCTATATTTACTCGAAGGGGTTGTTAGCAAGTACCTAGATGAATTACCGGTTGTCGAAATTTTCTCGGTACTGCTGTTCGCGTTGGTTTTAAGCTTGGTGCTGGGCATCGGTAGGTTTGAAATTAAAATTGGCAGTAGTTTACTAGCAAAAAGAAATGCGAAGCGACTGTTGGAGGTTGCGTTAATATCATCCACAAGTAATCTTTTGATGCTAACTTGTTTTGTTTGTCTTTTTTCTGTGGTGGCTCCAAATGTCAGCATGTTGCAGCTGTTTTCTGCTGCTGCCATTGTATCGTTTGCCGCAGGGTTACCCGTTAGTTTTGGTGGCTGGGGGCTGCGCGAAGTCGTTTCGGTTTCTGTCTTGGGGACATTCGCTGTGAGTGCCGAACAGGCCCTTGCAGCTTCTATACTGTGCGGTCTCTTATCTGTACTTTCGGTGATTAGCTTGGCGCCATTCGCCTTGCGTAAAGGTAAGCATACGATGGCCCAGTCAGTGGAAGGGGGCGAGTTGGGTACCCCTTCAGCTCAGCGTAAGCTTGGGGGGTCTTACCTTGAGCGCTCTGCGGCATGGGTGCTTTGTTTCTGTGTATCATTGTTTATTTTTTTCCAAATTATAATCAAATACGGTGAAAGTGCTATCAGCGTGAACCTGGCTGACCCATTTGCGATACTTGCGCTGTCGGTTGTTCTCTTGAATGCAGTCTTTAGTCGTTCAGCGCCACGCTGGCGATTTCTTCGGGTAAATTCCTTGTTGTTACTTGTCACGCTTGTTATGTTCCTAGGTTATGCCCATGGCTTCTATAGTATTGGAGCTAACGGTTGGGCACTGGGTAAGATGTTCGGCTGGTTTGTTTTGCTGGGTTTTGCATCCGCTGGTTACCTCGCTGCCGCATACTTTGGTTTGCCTGGGGCAAGGCGAGTAGTCGAAACCATGGTTGCAGTTACCTGTGTAATCATCATCTTGCAGATTGCACTTAGGATTCTGCATCTCTACGGAATAATTCATTGGTCTGGCTTTACCTACTCAATTGACGGTTATGTCGGTAATAGGAATGCACTGGCATTTCAGATCATCTGTGTTGCTGCGGCGTTTATTAGCTTGTCTCCGCTTTATCAGGGGGGATGCTTGCGGGCGTTTCCGTCCATTAAGTGCAGTGTTTTTGCCGTTGTGGCGCTGGCGATAATGATAGCCGGAACTTTCTACACATCTTCGCGTTCAGGTATTGTTACTATTCTGGTGCTGCTGTTGTTCGCTGGAATCTTCAATATGATGAAGCGCTCTCATTTACTGGCATCGCTTATTGTTTCCTTTGTCTTCTATGCTGTCATAATTTACTTTCCGATTGTGCTTGGTTTTTTTGATGATCCGCTCTCTTTCGAGCTTGGTGATAGTTTTTCATTCCCGCATATACAAACTCAACCCGCATTTTCAATGTCTGAGAGTGACGCAGGTAGAGCCTCTATAAATAGTGCCGCAATTACTGCATGGCTACAGTCTCCCTGGTGGGGTAACGGCTTGGGCTACTTTTTTGACAAGAGCAGCCGGCTTGTCGGTTTTCCTGTAATTATTCACAACACTGCATTGTGGGTGCTCACTGAGTTTGGCGTTGCTGGATTGAGTTGTTTTGCGTTGATGTTTATTTATCTGTGTTTCAGTGCATTCTTTAAAAAGAAGCGCAGTGTCAGAGATAATGCAATTATTTTGTTGCTGTTAGGTTTTGCTTTAATGAGCCTTTTTCATGAGGTTATGTATCAGCGAGTATTTTGGTTTTTGCTCGGTCTTATGATCGCGTCGCAGTTTGTTCGTGCGCCAATTAAGCTAAGTACATCCGCTCTCACGACTTCCCCAGCTCAAACGGAATTGTAGGTATTCTTCATGTGTGGCTTAGTAGGTTATCTGGCACAGAGCAGCGTCCCATTGGATGAGGTAGTGTTGCAACGAATGACATCAACCCTGACCCACCGCGGTCCGGACGCCGCCGGCTACTGGACAGATTACGAAGACGGTGTTGCCTTGGGGCATAGAAGGCTTTCAATTCTGGATCTGTCTCCCGCGGGCAGCCAACCTATGGTGTCTCCTTGTGGTCGCTACGTTATCGCTTTCAATGGCGAGATTTATAACCATCTTGATCTTAGAGCCACGCTGCAGTCGACTGATCCAGGCCTGCAGTGGAGAGGGCATGCGGATACCGAGACGTTGCTCATCGGTTTTAGTCTATGGGGGGTGGAAAAGACGCTTCAGGCAGCTGTAGGTATGTTTGCAATCGCTTTGTGGGACAGGCAGGAAAAACTGCTCACCCTGGTCAGAGATCGCAGTGGTGAAAAGCCACTCTATTACGGCTGGCAAGGAGGTATTTTTCTTTTCGGCTCCGAATTGAAAGCCCTCAAGGCACACCCTGCTTTTTGCGCGGATGTCGATCGAAACGCCTTGGTGCTGTTGTTGAGGCATAATTGTGTGCCCGCGCCCCATTGTATTTATGAGGGCATGTTCAAACTGATGCCGGGCACTTACATGCAGCTTCGGGTTGATCTTCAGGGGAGAGCCGAGAGCTTAGGGATCCATAGTTACTGGAGCTTCAACACTGTAGTTGCGCAAGGCTTGTCGGCACCCTTTATCGGTACTGATAGCCAAGCGGTTGATTTGCTAGAATCTCGGCTTTTGCAGAGCCTTGAAGGACAAATGCTGTCTGATGTTCCGTTAGGGGCCTTTCTCAGTGGGGGAGTCGACAGCAGTACTATCGTTTCTCTGATGCAGGCACAATCCGCCAGGCCCATACGCACGTTTACCATAGGTTTTGAAGAGGGCGGGTATGACGAGGCCGTGCATGCCAAAGACATTGCTCGTCACCTTGGCACGGAGCACACAGAACTCTATGTGCGTCCGGAAGATGCGTTAGCTGTTATCCCTCAGCTGCCATCCATATACTGTGAACCATTCAGTGACAGTTCACAGATTCCCACTTATTTGCTCAGCAAAATGGCACGTGAACATGTGAAGGTCGCTCTTAGCGGTGATGGCGGTGATGAGCTGTTTGGTGGCTATAACCGCTATTTGAGTGCGCGAAAGGTATGGGGAACCATGCAGCGTTTGCCCCGGCCTGTGCGGGCAGCGGCTTCGTCGATGTTAAAAGCAGTGCCGCCCGTCACTTGGGACAAGCTGTTCAAGTTAGGCAAACCACTGATACCCAAGCGGCTGCACATCACGACCCCCGGCGACAAAGCGCATAAGCTGGCTGATGTTCTGGGGTTGAGTACCGGGGAGGAGTTTTTCTATCGCTTGGCCAGTCACTGGGACAATCCTGCAGGCATAGTGTTGGGGGCATCCGAGCCAGAGACCCTTTTTACGCGATCATCTGACTGGCCTGTTACTGATAGTTTTGAGCATTGGATGATGGCTATGGATGCCCAGACGTATATGGCTGACGATATTTTGGTCAAGGTGGATCGCGCGGCAATGGCCGCCAGTCTTGAAACGCGTTCCCCATTGCTCGACCATCGTGTGGTGGAGCTGGCTTGGAACATGCCATTGCACTACAAGATTCGTGCGGGCGAAGGTAAGTGGCTGCTCAAGCAGGTTCTATATCGTCATGTGCCTAAAAACATGATCGATCGCCCAAAGCAGGGCTTTGGTATTCCCCTTGATAGCTGGCTACGAGGACCGCTTAGAGAGTGGGCTGCTTCCTTGCTCGACTCGTCCAGACTTGAGTCGGAAGGGTATTTCAGATCTGAGCCGATTCGAAAAATGTGGGAGGAGCATTTACTGGGCGTGCGTAATTGGCAGCATCAGCTATGGACTATCCTGATGTTTCAGGCTTGGCTGGAGGAGCAGCGAGCATGAGTATTCTGGTCATCGCCAGCTACCCTGACTCACTTGTCAATTTTCGTGGGCCATTATTGGACGCTTTGCTTGCCAAGGGGTTGGCTGTGCATGTTGCTGCACCCGACCTGACTTCAAGTCATCCCGTGCGTTCCTTACTGGAACGCAAAGGTATCACCGTTCATTCAATCTCATTGAATCGTACCGGGATGAACCCGGCCTCTGATTTTTTAACTTTAATTCAATTGTGGAAGTTGCTCAGGGTCTTACGTCCGGATTACGTATTGGCCTATACCGTTAAACCCGTTGTCTACGGTTTGATTGCAGCCCGTTTCGCCAGTAAAAAAATAATACGAATAGCGCTTATTACCGGTCTGGGTTATGCGTTCCAGAAACAGCACAACGGCGGGCGCTTGAGCCTGATGGTCAAAACGCTTGTGCAGCGTCTCTATAGGTATTCTTTGTCTGGCGCACACGCTGTTTTTTTCCAGAACCCGGACGACCAGGCATTGTTCCTGAACATGGGTATTCTCAGTGCAGAATCGAGATCTACGGTAGTCAACGGTTCTGGCGTTTGTCTGGATGATTTTACGGTTGCTCCTTTTCCTGATCAGACACGGTTCCTGTTGATCGCCAGGTTGTTAGGTGACAAGGGGGTTCGGGAGTACGCGATGGCGGCGCGGAGAATACGCATGCTTCACCCAGACGTAGCTTTTGATCTGGTGGGTTGGATCGACGATAACCCTGATGCCATCAGTGAGCAGGAGCTTCAAGGCTGGATTGCTGAAGGAACGCTGGAGTATCACGGCAAGTTAAGCGATGTCAGGCCTGTTATTGCAGCTAGTAGTGTTTACGTTCTGCCTTCCTACCGAGAGGGAACGCCGCGTACCGTGCTTGAGGCCATGTCCATGGGGCGAGCTGTCATTACAACAGATGCTCCTGGTTGTCGTGAAACAGTAATCGAGGGCCTCAACGGTTTTATGGTCCCGGTCCAGTCGGTTGATGAACTGGTGAACGCAATGTCTAAATTTGTTCAATGCCCACAACGGATTGCCAGTATGGGCGCAGCCTCGAGAAAACTTGCCGAAGACAAGTATGACGTTAATGAAGTAAATAACGTTATGCTCGAGGTGATTGGCCTGTGAT